>NZ_OZ309106.1:3470192-3785665 GCF_968048975.1 Vreelandella xerophytica
TCACCTGGCCGATCTGGGCGACGATATTGGGCTGAATGCCCTCGCCGGGTTCATCCAGAATCAAGAGTTTGGGTTCGATCACCAGGGCCCGGCCGATGGCGAGCTGTTGCTGCTGCCCGCCGGACAGATCGCCGCCCCGGCGGTGTTTCATCTCCTTGAGTACCGGGAAGAGCTCGAAAATGCGCTCGGGGATCTTTTTGAGGCCGTCGCTGCGGGCGGCAAGCCCGGTACGCAGATTCTCCTCGACCGTGAGCAGCGGAAAAATCTGCCGACCCTGGGGTACGAAGCCTATCCCTAAGCGCGAGCGCGCTTCCACGGCCTTCTGGGTCAGTTCTATCTCGTCTTTTGCCGCCTGATAGCGCAACTGGCCGCTTTTGATGACCACCTCGCCCATGATGGCTTTCATCAGCGTGGTCTTGCCCACGCCGTTGCGCCCCATCACGCAGGTGCACTGGCCGGCGGGTACGTCCAGGTCCAGATCCCACAGGGTATGGCTTTCGCCGTAGAACTGGTTGAGCTTCTCGATAGACAGCATCAAGTGGTCTCCTCGTCATCGGCGCCCAGATATACCTCGACGACGCTTGGGTCATTGGACACCTGGTCCATGCTGCCCTCGGCCAGCACGCTGCCTTGGTGCAGTACGGTCACCTTGCGGGCAATCGAGCGCACGAAGCCCATGTCGTGTTCGACCACCACCACCGACTGCTTGCCGGCAAGGCTCGTCAGAAGCTCCGCGGTACGTTCCATCTCCTGCTCGGTCATCCCGGCGACGGGCTCATCCACCAGCAACAGGCGCGGGCGCTGCATCAAGAGCATGCCGATCTCGAGCCACTGTTTCTGGCCATGCGAGAGTATCCCCGCCGGCTGAAAACGAAGCTGAGTCAGACCGATGGTGGTCAGCACTTCGTCGATGCGGTCCTGGATCTCGCCGGTCATGCGCGCGGTGAGCGTCGGTAGGATGCGCTTGTCCGCGGCCATGGCGAGCTCCAGGTTCTCGAATACGCTGAGCGCCTCGAACACCGTGGGCTTTTGAAACTTGCGCCCGATGCCGAGGCTTGCGATGTCCGGCTCGCTCATGTGCAGAAGGTTGTGGCGGCTGCCGAACCAGACACTGCCCTCCGTAGGACGCGTCTTGCCGGTGATGATGTCCATCATGGTGGTCTTGCCCGCGCCGTTGGGGCCGATGATGCAGCGAAGCTCGCCGTCGTCGATGGTCAGGTTCAGCTTGTTGATCGCCTTGAAGCCATCGAAGCTGACCGTCACGTCCTCCATATACAGAATCGGGCCGTGACGCACGTCCACCTTAGAAGCCTGCGGGGCCATGAAATCAAACACCCGGTCGCGTGCCTGAAGCGATTGCAGCAGACTCATGAGGTAGCCTCCTTGCCGGTGGGGGACGTCTGGTGACGCCGACGCCTGAGCAGAAGCCCCGCCACGCCCTTGGGTAGCAGCACGGTGACCAGCACGAACAGCCCACCGAGGGCAAAGAGCCAGGCGTCCGGCATCACGCCGGTGAACACGGTCTTGGCGTAGTTGACCAGAATGGCGCCAATCACCGCACCATAGAGCGTGGCGCGGCCACCGAGGGCCACCCATAAAACGATCTCGATGGAAAACAGCGGCGCGAACTCGCTGGGGTTGATGATGCCGACTTGCGGCACGTAAAGGGCGCCAGCCACGCCTGCGAGCATCGCCGAGACCACGAACACGAACAATTGAAAACGCTCGACCCGGTAGCCGATAAAGCGCGTGCGCGCCTCGGCGTCCCGGGTCGCCACGCACACCCGGCCCAGCTTACTGGTGACGATCGCCCGGCAGAGGATATAGCCCAGCGCCAGCGCCACCCCGGAGGCTATAAAGAGCCCGAGGCGCGTGTCAGAACTGCGCAGGTTGAAGCCGAGTATCTCGCGGAAATCCGTCAGGCCGTTGTTGCCGCCAAAGCCCATCTCGTTGCGGAAAAATGCCAGCATCAGCGCAAAGGTCAGCGCCTGGGTGATGATCGACAGATACACCCCGGTGACTCGGGAGCGAAACGCCAAAAAGCCGAAGATCAGCGCCAGAAGCCCAGGCGCCAGCAACACCATGGCGAAGGCGAACCAGGCCATGTCGAAGCCGTGCCAGTACCAGGGCAGGCTCTCCCAGTTGAGAAACACCATGAAGTCCGGCAATACCGGGTCGCCGTAGGTGCCCCGGTCACCGATCTGGCGCATCAGGTACATGCCCATGGCGTAGCCGCCGATGGCGAAAAACGCCCCGTGGCCCAGGCTCAGAATGCCCAGATATCCCCAGACGAGATCCACCGCCACGGCCAGCAGCGCGTAGCTCAAGTACTTGCCGAACAGATTCACCGTGTAGGCGTTGATATGCAGCGCGTGGCCCCGAGGCAGCGCCACGTGCAGCACGGTCACGATCACGAGTGCCGCCAGCAGCACGCCCAGAAAGATCTGTGTGGCGCGCTCGCCAAAGGGGCGGGTGAGCCAGAAGCGGCTCGAGGTTGAATGCAGGCTCATCGCTTAACCCTCCGCCGCGCGGCCCTTCTGGGGGAAGAGTCCCCGCGGGCGCTTTTGAATGAACAAGATGATGAACACGAGCACGATGATCTTGGCGAGTACCGCCCCGGCCCAGGGCTCGAGGACCTGATTGATGACGCCAAGTGACAGCCCGGCCACCAGGGTGCCCCACAGATTGCCCACGCCGCCGAACACCACCACCATGAACGAATCGATGATGTAGTTCTGACCGAGGTTCGGCCCTACGTTGGTGAGCTGGGAAAGCGCGACGCCAGCAAGCCCGGCAACACCCGAGCCAAGTGCAAACGTCATGATATCGACCCGCGTGGCGCGAATGCCCATGGAGCGCGCCATGGCGCGATTTTGTGTGACGGCGCGCACTTCAAGACCCAAACGCGTGCGGCGCATGATCAACATCAGCCCGGCAAACACACAAAGCGCAAAGCCCATGACGAACATACGGTTGAGCGTGAGCGACAGCGCGTCGTTGATCACGAGCGACCCACTCATCCACTCCGGGGTGATCACCGTGCGGTTAAGCGGCGAGATCACCGTGCGCACCAGCTGCTGGAGAATCAAACTGATGCCGAAGGTCGCCAGCAACGTTTCCAGCGGGCGGCCTTTCAGGAACTGGATCACGCTGCGCTCGATCGCAACGCCTACCAGCGCGGCAACCAGAAAGCCCGCCGGTATCGAAACAATCAGTGCCAATCCCGGCTGACCGGGCAACAGCTGCTGCATCATCCAGGTGGTGTAGGCGCCCAGCATCATCAACTCGCCATGGGCCATGTTGATCACGCCCATCACGCCGAAAGTGATCGCAAGCCCAATCGCCGCCAGTACCAGTATTGAGCCCAGGCTCAGGCCGAAGTAAAGCGTCTCGACGCCGCGGTTGATCTTGAGGCTCTGCTCGATATTGCCCAGAGCGTTGCGCGCCGCCTCGGCCACCGCCGGATTGTCGCCGCTGGCCGCCCGGTTCAGGGCCACACGGGCGCGGGGGTGCAGGCTACCGGAGAGCGCCTCGATGCCTTCCATCTCGCCGTTTTCTGCCTGGTAGATCGCCACGGCCTGGGCCAGGCGCATGCTGACGTAGTCGTCGTCGGCTTCCGTGATCACCGTGGCCAGCGTATCAAAAAGCTCGTCGTCCACCTCGCCCAGCAGGCGATCCGCGGAGGTGCGCCGGCGCTCCACGTTGGGGGAATAGAGATCCACCACGGCGATGGCGCTTCTAAGCTGGTTACGCAGCGCGTTATTGATACCGATCCGGTCGAGTTCGCGGCGCGACATCTCGCCGAGCGCCTCGCCGGTCAGGGCGTCTTCCACCGGCCAGTTGCGCCCCGAGTTGTCCAACACGACCACGAAGCGACCGTCATCCGTTCGCTGTAATCGGCCGTCCAACAGCGCCTGGAGCCACTCCCGGGCGCGCTCGTCGTCGCTTTGCAGAATATTTGTGATCGCCTCGCCCTTGTCGCGGTAGGAATCCACGTCCAGGGTTTCGAGCAGCGCGTAGCCAGGGTCATTATCGGACGGGGCGGTGTCGGTTTGCGCCGCCGCCAGGGGCACAAGGCCCAGCAGCAGACAGCAAAAAAACCCCAGACAAAGGAAACGCCTCATCGGGTTCTTCCTTTAATGAGTGAAGTAGAAGATGGCGTGCCCCGGGCCGCCTGCGCGGCCCGGGTGAAGGACGTACTCGAAAACGCTACTCGGCCAGCGCCGCTTCGGCTTCCTCGGCCGCGGTGCTGCCACCACAGGAGCCGTTGACCACGTTGAAGTTGCCGCACTCCATGGGCTTGCGCCAGTCACTGATCAGATCGCGCGAGCCGGGCAGGTAATCCGACCAGGCATCACCGGCCACCGTAGAAGGCGTCTGCCAGACGATGTCGAACTGGCCGTTGTCCTGCACCTCGCCGATCAGCACCGGTTTGGTGATGTGGTGGTTGGGCATCATCGCTGCATAGCCGCCGGAAAGGTTGGGCACGGTGACGCCGATGATGGCATCCTTCACCGCGTCGACGTCGGTGGTGCCCGCCTTGCGTACCGCTTCCGCCCACATGTTGAAGCCGATGTAATGCGCTTCCATGGGGTCATTGGTGACCGACTCTTCGTCACCGGTCCAGTCGATCCAGGCATCGATGAAGTCATAGTTCTCGTCGGTGTCCACGCTCATGAAGTAGTTCCAGGCGGCCAGATGGCCGACCAGCGGGCCGGTATCGATACCGGAAAGCTCCTGCTCGCCTACCGAGAAGGCGATGACCGGGATGTCCGCGGCGTCGATGCCCTGGTTGGCCAGTTCCCGGTAGAACGGCACGTTGGCGTCGCCGTTGATGGTGGAGACCACCGCCGTTCGCTTGCCCTCTTCACCGAAGCGGCGGATCTCGGAGACGATGTTCTGCCAGTCCGAATGGCCGAAGGGCGTGTAATTGACCATGATGTCATCCTCCGCCACGCCGTGCTCGTCTTTCAGGAAAGCTTCGAGAATGCGGTTGGTGGTACGCGGATAGACGTAGTCGGTGCCGATCAGCGCAAAGCGCTCGATACCCACTTCGTTGATCAGGTATTCGACGGCGGGAATCGCCTGCTGGTTGGGGGCAGCACCTGTGTAGAAGACGTTCGCGGAAGACTCCTCGCCTTCGTACTGAACCGGGTAGAAGAGCAGGCCATTGAGTTCTTCAAACACCGGCAGCACCGCTTTACGCGAGACAGAGGTCCAGTTGCCGAACACCACGTCCACTTCGTGCTGGGCCAGCAGTTCCCGGGCGCGCTCGGCAAACAGCGGCCAGTTGGAGGCCGGGTCGACCACCACGGCTTCCAGGTCGCGTCCCAGCAGTCCGCCCGCTTCGTTCTGCTGTTCGATGAGCATTTCCACGGTGTCTTTCAGGGTCGATTCACTGATGGCCATGGTGCCGGAGAGCGAGTGGAGAATACCCACCTTGATCGGGTCGTTCTCCTGGGCAACGGCCTGGGCACTGCCCCCCATGACGGCAGCGGCCAGTAAAGAGGTGACAAAACGGCGGGATAGAGGGTTACGTTGTGTGGCCACTTGAATCTCCTTGCACCCTTTAATGAGGGCTCGTTGTTTGAGCGTCGCTTCGGCTTAGGTCGCTAGCGTCCAATCATTCGCTGCCGGCGAGACGCTGTTCACTATTCATACTGCAAGGGGTGCGCCAAATTGAAACAAGGGCCGCTAATACGCTGACAATCAAATACTTAGTTAATAATAAAAACCCCCACCGATGGCCCAGCGCACTAAGGTGGCGCACTCGCACAACCCAAATGCACGCCTGTCATGCACCACGACGACGCCGTGCACCATTAAGGTGTTTGGCCGATAAAAAAAAGCGCCCCGGGGTTAACCGGGGCGCTTGTAGATGACGCAGACGAGCTATTTAGTGGGCGATACCCGTTTTCTTGCGACGCTTCTTCAAAAGCGGCAGGCCCAGTGACAAAAGGGCGATCAGCAATAGCGACAACGAGATGGGCTTGTCGATGAAGGTCATCCAGTCGCCGCCGGAAATCTGCAGCGCCCGGCGCATGGACTCTTCCATGATGTTGCCCAGAATCAGCGCCAGGATCAGCGGTGCGGCCGGGAAGCCGAACAGGCGCATCCCCAGGCCCAGCAGGCCAAAGCCCAGGAGCAGCAGCAGGTCGAACACGCTGAAGCTCATGCCGTACACGCCGATCATGCAAAATATCAGAATCAAGGAAAGCAGCAGCGGCTTGGGCAGATCCAGAATCTTGGCGATCAGCGGAATCAGCGGCAGATTGAGCACTAAAAGGAAGATGTTGCCGATATACATACTCGCCACCACGCCCCAGAACACGTCCGGACGCTGCTCGAGCATCATCGGGCCCGGTGTGACCCCCATGACCAGAAGCGCCCCCAGCAGCACCGCCGTGGTACCGGAACCCGGCACGCCAAGGGTCAGAAGCGGCACAAAGGAGCCGGTACACGCCGCGTTGTTGGCGGCTTCCGGGGCGGCCACGCCCTTGATGTTGCCCTTGCCGAACGTATCGCCGTCTTTGGCGATACGTTTTTCCATGCTGTAGCCCAGAAACGAGCCGATGGTGGCGCCTGCGCCGGGCAGTACGCCGGTAAAGAAGCCCAGCACCGAGCTGCGGCTTACCGGCCCGGCAATCTGACCTACTTCAGAGCGGGTGAGCTTCAACGAGCCGATGGCATTGCGCGGCGCTTCCTTGCCCCCGCCGCCACGCAGCAGCATGTAGAACACCTCGGCCAGCGCGAAGATACCCAGCGCCACGACCAGAAAATCAATACCGTCGAGCAGGTTGATCGAGTCGAACGTAAAGCGCTCGGTGCCGGTCTGCATGTCGATCCCCACGATCGAGATCATCACCCCGACCACCGCGGCAATCAGCCCTTTCACCAGGGATTTATCGGAAAGCGACACCACTGCGGTCAGGCCCAGCACCATCAGCGCGAAGTATTCCGCCGGGCCAAAGCTCACCGCCACCTTGGATAAAAGCGGGGCCACCAGCATCAGGAAGATGACCGACACCGTGCCGCCCACGAACGAGGAATAGGCGGCAATCGCCAGCGCCTTGCCCGCCATGCCTTGCTTGGCCATGGGGTAGCCGTCGAACGAAGTAGCCACGGTGCCGGCCACGCCCGGGGCGTTGAGCAGAATCGACGAGGTCGAGCCGCCAAAGATGGCGCCGTAGTAAACCCCGGCCATGAGAATCAGACCCGAGGACGGCTCCATGGCAAAGGTGATCGGGATCATCAGTGCCAATGCACTGATCGGCCCAAGGCCCGGCAGCATGCCGATGATGGTGCCGGCGAAGACACCGGCAAAGACGTAAGCGATATTGATCGGCTCGAGCGCAATGCCGAAGCCGTACATGAGATTGTTCAAGGCATCCATGGGATCGACCCTCTTAAAGACCTGCTCGAAATGGCGTTAGAAAGGCAGTACGCCCGTCGGCAAATAGACGTCCATGACGCGGGTCATGGTGAGGTAGAGCGCCAACACCACGCCCAGTGAGGTCAGCAGGTTCACGCCATGGCGGCGGTAGCCGTAATAGGCGGTCAAACCCACACATAAAAGCGTGGACGCCAGCACGAACCCCAGCGGTACCAGCAAGAAGGCGTAGGCGGCAATGGCCAGCGCCGTCACGATCACCCGCGCCCAGGGCGTCAGCAAAAGCGGCCCGTGACGCGAGGCGTCGTCGTCGATCTCATCGGCACCGGCAATCGCGCCCGGCTTTTCGAAGAACAGAAAGACGGAGAGCAGCAGAAGGGTTGCACCCAATACCTTGGGAAACAGGTCGGAGTCGACCGGACGCGGCAGCGGAAACGTGGGTACCTGCCACGCCATGGCCAGATAGGCAGCCGCAAACAGCGCCAGCACCACCGCCAGCCACTGGTTGGTATTCAGTTTAGTCATCGGGATTCTCCGGAAGCACGCGCCGACCGTTACGGACAGGCGTACCCGGCAGCCCAAGGGCTGCCGGGATCATACAGTCAGGCTTTACAGGGTGGTTACTGGCGCAACAGACCCAAATCGCTCAGCACGCTGCTGAACTGCTCCTGCTGCTCATCCAGAAACGCGCCGAACTCTTCGCTGTTCTGGTAGGCATCGATCCAGCCCAGCTGGTCACGCGCCTGCTGCCAACCGTCGGTCTCGAGCATTTCAGCGAACAGGTCTTCGTAGTAGGCGACCGCCTCTTCAGGCATGTCCGGGGTGCCCATCACGCCACGCCAGATATCGAAGGTGTAGTCGATGTCCTGCTCCTGATAGGTAGGCACATCGGCAAGCCCGCCACCCAGGCGCTCCGGCGATGAAACGCCGAGGGCGCGCAGCTGGCTGCCTTCACCCAACTGGCCAACCGATTCGCCTGCACCGGTGATCACCGCCTCGACGTGGCCGCCCATCAGGTTGGTCATGGCGTCGCCGCCGCCGGAGAACGGAATGTAGTTGACGCTTGAGGCTTCCAGACCTGCGGCCGAGGCCAGTCCTGCCATGGAGATATGGTCCATGGACCCCGGAGCACTGCCGCCACCCACGCTCAGGTTGGGATTCTCCTTCAACGCATCGAACAGATCATTGAGGCTTTGATACTCGGAGTCGGCGGAGACCAGAATGATCGAGTAATCCGTGATCAGGCGCGCCACCGGCGTGAAATCGGTATGGTCGTAGCGTGAAGCACCGGCCAGCGGCACCAGAATGATCGGCGGGCTGGTGGCGAAAAGCTTGTGCGGGTTGCCACTGTCGCGGGCGATCTGCGCCCAGGCTACCGCCCCGCCGCCGCCGGGTACGTTGATGGCCGCAAAGTTCCTGTCCGCCAATCCTTCCTGCTGAACCACGCGCGAGACGGTACGCACCAGCGTATCCCAGCCACCACCCGGGTTGGCGGGGGCGACGAACTCGATCGATTTGCTGGGTGTCCATTCCTGGGCCTGGGCGGCACCCATGGTGCCCACGATCATCGTGGCTGGCAGGGCCAGCAGGGCAAGGCGCTTCAAAGACGTATTCATTGGCGTTCTCCACTATTCAATGTTGTTATATCGTCGTGACGTGCGAACGTTAGAAGACCCTGGCGAGCCTGAACAAGCTTGTGGCCATAAACGGCAAAAAGTTCTTTGTGTGCATTATGTTCATATTGTTCACACGCATTTCTTTATTTGCGGTGTCACGTCCGAGTCAACCGGTAGCGCCGTTCGGGACGCCCCACATCACCATAGCCCAGTTCGGCGTTGACGCGCTGCTCGGCCACCAGAAACTCCAGATAGCGCCGGGCGGTGGAGCGGCTCGCCCCCATGGCGCGGGCCACCTGCATGGCGGTTTGCGAGGTACCTTCAGCCCCCAGCGTTTCAATGACACGGTTCAGGGTCAGCCGGTCGATGCCCTTGGGCAGTGCCCGCGGGGTATTCGGGGAAGCGCCGCTGGGCTTGAGTCTTGCCAGCACCTGATCCAGCTCATCCTGATTCATTTCGGCGCGGTTTGCCAACGCCTCCCGTTCACGGTAGAACCGCGTCAGCATCTGCGTCATCCGCGCCGCCTCGATGGGCTTGATCAGGTAATCGAACACGCCACCGCGCAGCGCCTCGGAGATGGTCTCCACCTCCTTGGCGGCGGTGATCATGACGATATCCACTCGGGTGTAGCGCTGGCGAATCGCCCATAAGAGTTCAAGACCCTCCACATCGGGCAGGTACGCATCCAGCAGCACCAGATGAATCTCTTCGTGGCGGGCTTGCATCAGCGCCTTGGCATCGGCGGCGTTGCGCGCCACGCCCACCACCTGGAAGCCGTCGCTTTGTTCGATAAACGCCTTGTGGATATCGGCAATGCGAAAATCGTCTTCAACGATCAGAATGCCGTACTGCGTGCCTGGCATGGGTGCTCCTCGTCGTTATTACCGGTGATGGGGACGCTTGTAATCGCTTGAAAGCGAACGCTCCAGTACAGCGATAAAGCAGGCCCCGCCCAGCTCGCTCTCCTCCAGGGTCACCGCCCCGCCGTGCTGGTGACAGAGCCTTGCCACCAGCGCCAGCCCAATACCCTGGTGCTTGCCGCTCTTGGTTGAAAAGCCGTCATTGAAAATGGTGTCGGCATGCTCCGGCGCCACCCCCGGCCCATTGTCCTCCACTTCCACCAGAAGCTGCTCGCCGAGATCGGTGAAAAACAGGCGCACCTTCGGGTCATCGGCGTGGGGGCCGTTCAGCGCAGCGTAACAGGCGTTATCCAGCAAGTTTCCCACCACGCTCATCATTACCTCCTGCCCGCTTGGCGTCAGCGGGCTTGAAAGCGAGCTCTGCTCGTCGATCTCGAGGCCCACTCCCAGCTCGCGTGCCCGGGTCAGCTTGCCCAACAGCGTACCGCTTAACACCGTATCGGCCACGTGATGCATCAAAAAGCTCATCTGGGCCTGGGCCCGCTCGGTCTCCTGATGAATCAGCTTGAGAGCTTCGTCGGTACGCTTGAGCTGTAAAAGCCCCGAGATGGTATAGAGCTTGTTGGAGAACTCGTGGGCCTGGGCGCGCAGCATGTCCACATCGCGGCTTGCCTGGGTCAGCGCCTGAGAAAGATCGATGATCTCGCGCCGGCTACGAAAGGTGGCCACCGCCCCTTCGATCTCGCCGTCGTCCAGAATGGGCACCCGATTGACCACCACCGGATGATCACCCAGCCACATCTGCTGGTCGAACTCCTGTTCGCCGTTCTTGAGCACTTCCAGCAGCCGGGAGTTGGGTACCACCTCGCGAATCGGCTGGCCCAGCAGGACGTGTTCGTCGGGCAGTTCCAGAAACCGCCGCGCCTGCTGGTTGACCAGCGTGATATGCCCTTCGCGGTTGACCGCCAGGATGCCCTCGTGAATGGACTGCAGGATCGCTTCTTTCTCGATCGCCAGACGAGCAATTTCGTAGGGCTCCAGCCCCAGAATCACCTTTTTGAGATGCTGGGAGAGCCAGTAAGCGCCGGCAAACCCCCAAAGAATCATCAACGCCACCAGCGCCCAGCCAAGACTTGTATAGCGCGCGGTATCCAACGCTATGCGGTCCATCATGAAACCGACGGATACCAGGCCGATGATGTTGCCCTCTTCATCCCAGATGGGCGTTTTACCGCGCATCGCCGTGCCCAGCGTACCGGTGGCTTCGGACACGTAGGATTGGCCGTAGATCAGCGCCTGGTCGTTGTCGCCGCCCACCATGGGCTGGCCCAGGCGTTCGGGCACGGGATGGGAGTAGCGGATCGACTGGGCATTGCCCACCACCACGTAGCGCGCGCCGGTTTCCTGGCGCACTCGCTCGGCCAAGGGCTGAATGATGCGCGCGGGGTCGGCGGTATCGAAGGCGTGGATGAGACTCGGCATTCCCGCTACCGTCCTGGCCACCGCCAGCGCTCTTTCGCCCATCTGCTGGCTGACGATATCGGCTTTGCGATGATTCAGGTACGTGCCCTGGGCGAGCAGCATGCCGGCAAGCAGAAGTCCCACCAGCAACATGACCTGCAGGCGAAAGCTTCGTTTATACCAACGGCGCTTGTGACGCGGGCGCCGGCCGGGCTTTATGTCGGCAAGCGAGCGAGGCCGGGAAGTCGTCATAAGGGAACTCAACGTGCGCGGTGGCGTCATTATGGCACGCGGGGCAAAGCCACGGTAACCTATCGCGCTTTCTTCCTCCCGGGGAGGGCTTCGTTTCGTCACTTTCACGCAAGAAGGGGTAATGTGCTTACTTTACTAAGACGTAGTGTGCTGGTGAGTTGGCCGCTCTTCACGGGTGTGGCGATGGCGAATCCGTTTTATGCCCCGCCTCCGCCGGAAGACAGCTCGCCCGGGTTCAGCGGCGATGCCGAGCTTGGTTTTACCCATCTTTCCGGCAATACCGACAGCCAGACCCTGATCGGCAAGACGCGGCTGACGTGGCTGACCGGGGACTTGACCCACTCGCTGCGCGGCGAGGTGCGCAACGTCACCAAGGATGGCGAAACCAGCGCCGAGCAGTACCTGCTGGCCGGGCGCGAGCGCTTTGATTTCAACGGCCCCCATTACCTGTTTGGTTTCGCCCGGTGGGAAAAGGATCGCTTTGCCGGCTACGACCAGCAGTTTACCGTGATCGGCGGTTACGGGCGCCAGCTGCTGTCCGGCGAGACCCACTCGCTTTCGCTCGAGGCCGGGCCTGGGTATCGCAGCGACCGGTTGCGCGACGACGATGATGAGCGCCTGGCGGTAGCCTACAGCGCGCTGGCCTACCGGCTGGGGTTTTCCGAGTACACCGAGTTCGAGCAGGAGATGTCCGTCGAGTACACCGATGAAAACACCACCTCTCGCTCGCTCACCGCGCTTACCGCCCGGGTGAGCGCGCGCATTTCCATGCGCCTGTCCCACGAGATCAAGCACAACTCCCAGCCGCCGGAGGATGCCAGCGAGCGCACCGACAACACCACCAGCGCCTCGCTTTTGTACCGCTGGTAGCGCTGGCAGCGCTTTCATCTACTGGCCGCGGTGCGCCCAGGCGGTCATGCGCTTCTCCAAAAGCGCAAAGAGTTCGTACATCACCATGGCCATGGCGCTGATCACGATCAGGCCGGCAAACACCAGTCCCATGCGCATCTGCGAGCCCGCGCTCATCATCAAGTAGCCGATGCCCTGGTTGGAGGCTACCGTTTCCGAGACCACCGTGCCCACGAACGCCAGGGTGATGGCGACTTTCAGCGACGCAAAAAAGTAGGGCAGCGAGCGCGGCAGGCCCACCTTCAAGAGCACATCCATGCGCCGCGCGCCCAGTACCCGCAGCACGTCCTCCATCTCCGGCTCCAGCGTGGCAAGCCCGGTGGCCACGTTCACCACGATGGGGAAAAAGCAGATCAGAAACGCCGGTATGGAGCCGATGCCGAACCACACCACCAGGATGGGCACGAAGGCTACCTTGGGAATGGCGTTGAAGCCCACCAGCAGCGGATAGCAGGCGTTATACAGAAAGCGTGACGAACCGATGACAAAGCCAAGCAAGAGCCCCACCGCAACTCCGAGACCGAAGCCGATCAGCGTGGTCCAGAAGGTTTGCCAGGAGTGACGCCCGATGGGCCCGGCGTAGTTGATGAGCGCCTGGGCGGTGTCCCAGGCACTGGGAAAGATGAAGCTGGGCACATCAAAAAGCCTGACGGTGGCTTCCCACACCACGATCAGGACCAGTACGGCGGCCCAGGGCGCCAGGCGCTCGGTCGTTCTACTCGGCGGTTTCATAAGAGGCCTTCTAGCTTGCACGCACATCACCGATCCGGGCGCGCAGCGCATGCACCAGATCGATGAAGGGCTTTTCATAGGTGGAGTCGATCGAGCGGGGGCGGGCCAGGGTAATGGGCCGCTTCTCGATCACTTTTCCCGGTCGGGCACTCATTACATACACGGTATCCGCCAGAAACGCCGCTTCGCGCAGATCGTGGGTGACCAGTACCACAGTAAAGCGCTGGGCTTCCCATAGATCGCGCAGCACGCACCAGAGTTCTTCCCGGGTAAACGCATCCAGGGCACCAAAGGGCTCGTCGAGCATCAGAAGCCGCGGCTGGTGAATCAGCGCCCGGCAGATGGAGGCGCGCTGCTGCATGCCGCCGGAAAGCTGCCAGGGGTACTTGTCCTCGTAGCCGGCAAGCCCCACGGTATCGAGGAGTTTGCGCGCCCAGCCGACGAACTCCTCGCGGCGGCGGCGAAACTGATGGCGGTAGGGTTTGACGATCTCGAGCGGCAGCAGCACGTTATCGAGCGTGGTGCGCCAGGGCAGCAGATTGGCGTTCTGAAACGCCATGCCCGATATCTTGAGCGGCCCGGTCACCTTTTCACCATCCACGCTCACCGCGCCCTGGCTTGGCGCATGAAGTCCGGTACACAGCTTCATGAAGGTGGATTTACCACAGCCGGACGGGCCCACGAAGGCGACGAACTCGCCCTCGACAATATCCAGATTGATAGCCTCGATGGCGTTGTCGGCGCCGTCGTAAGAGAGGCTCACGTCATCGAAGCGGACGAACGCTTTTGCCATCACTCGGCCTCCAGCAGCATCCGCTCATCCACAGCCGGCAGATAGCGTGAGGTAAAGACCTGCTCAGCCGACGGCGTGGAGGGAAGATCGTACGCCTCGGCGACCAGGTTGATGGCCTGTTCGAGTCGCTCCTCGTCCACATCGCCCACGCCGTTCTGCCGGGCGTCCGGCGTATTCACCACGCTATCGAGGGCCAGCCTGAGACGCCGTGTCTCCATGTCGACATCGATCAAGTCGTCACGGTTCTGCACGTACTCGATAGCCGCCTCCGGGTCTTCCAGAGTCTCCTTGAGGGCGCGGTTGAAGGCGCGCAAAAAGCCCTCGACTGCCTCGGGATGCGTCTCGGCGAAGTCCTGGCTTGTGATGATGGCGTTGCCGTAAAGCGGCACCCCGTACTCGGGAAACGCCATGATGGTCAGGTCATCCTCGCTCATGCCGCGCTCTTCCAGATTCAGAAGGCTGGTGAAGTAGAAGCCGGTGATCGCATCGACATCGCCCCGGGTAAGCAGGGTTTCTCTGAGCGTCGGGTCGACGTTCTGCCACTCGACGGCGTCTGAAGCGAGGTCATTGGCGCTGGCGAATATCTGCCAGGCGCGGTAGCCGGTATCAAAGGCGGGGGCGGCGATGGTCTTGCCGGCAAGATCCGCCGGCGTCTCGATGCCGCTATCCTTGCGGGCGAACACCGCTGCCGGCGTGCCATCGTAGACGATGTAAACGCCCTGAATGCTTGGGCCATCCGGATTCTCGGCCAGAAACTCGACCAGCGCGTTCAGGTCGCCAAAGCCCATTTCGTAGGCGCCAGAGGCAACTCGGTTGATGGCCCCGGCGGAGCCGCTGCCGGAGTCGATCTGAACATCCAGGCCTTCGTCGGCGAAATAGCCCTTCTCCCTGGCCATCAAAAACGGCGCGGCCGGACCCTCGAAGCGCCAGTCCAGTTGAAAGCGAATCGACGTATCGGCCAGGACCGCAGTCGGTAAAAGCAACAGCGCAGCAGCGCTGAATCCGCGCGCAGCCGATCCAGCATTGACCCGAAACACACAGAGAGGAAGAGCCATAGTGAGCACCTTGTATACAATCAAATCGTGCTCAATGCAGTGCAGCAACGCTGCCATCAATTAATTTATTGTATTATTTCATTGACTTAAAAATGCCCGACACTGGAAAGCCGATGGACAAATGCACCAAAAAGATGCACCTGGCTTTTTTAGCGCACCAAAGCAAAACGTATTAGACTTTGGTCTACACCACTTGTATACTAAGCGCTGTTTCCTGTCCTCGCGCCATTTCCCCAATGGCGCTTTTTTTTACCCGCGTTTTACGCACTGACGCTGTTTCTTCTCGTCCCACCAAAGGTGTTCTTCTTGATGAACCAACCGGCCAACGATGTAGAAAATCGCAGGCGTTCCACGCTGGGCGATCCCGTCGTACTTATCCTGAGCATAGGATTTATCGTCCTCTTTCTAGCGCTCTCGTTTTATGACCTGGACCTGGTCGCCGACTCGATCAGCCAGGGGTTTGCCTGGAGCGCGCTGATCTTCGGCACCTACTTTCAGTTCTTGATGCTGGTGACGTTCTTTATCGCCATCGGGCTTGCCTTGAGCCCGGCGGGCAAGGCCAAGATCGGCAATCTGGATGCACCAGAGCTGAGCACCTTCAAGTGGCTCTCGATCATCCTGTGCACCTTGCTTGCCGGTGGAGGCGTCTTCTTTGCCGCCGGCGAGCCGATCTACCACTTCGTGGTCGTGCCGCCCGCCTTTGATACCGAGCCCGGTGTGGCCGCTGCCGTGCCCGGAGCGCTGGCACAGTCGTTCACCCACTGGGGGTTTGTAGGCTGGGCGATTCTTGGCTCGCTCACTGCAATCGTGCTGGCCCATGCTCACTATGTAAAAGGCCAGCCGCTTCAGCCGCGTACCCTGCTCTACCCGGTGCTGGGTGAGCGCTTGCTGCGCGGCCCGCTCGGTGGGGTCATCGATACCTGCTGCGTCATCGCCGTGGTGGCAGGCACCGTGGGGCCGGTCGGATTTCTGGCCACCCAGGTCAGCCATGGCCTGCAGGAATTGTTCGGTCTCCCCAATACCGTCGTCACCCGACTGGCCGTTCTTGCCGTCCTCGGGGTGGTGTACGTGCTGTCATCGGTGAGCGGCGTGCACAAGGGCATGCAGTTTTTAAGCCGCTTCAATGTCATGCTGGCGTTGGCCATCGGCGGGATCATCTTCCTCTTTGGCCCCACGCTTTTCCTGTTCAACAGCTACTTTGCCGGCATGGGCACCTACTTTGGCGATTTCTTCAAGATGGTCACCATGACCGCGGAAACCGCTCCGGCCGAATGGATGCAGTGGTGGATCGTGTTCTTCTACGCCTGGTTCATCGCCTTTGCGCCCTTGATGGCAATCTTCGTGGCGCGTATCTCCCGCGGGCGCACCATCCGCGAGATGATCCTGGCGGTAGCGGTCATCGCGCCTCTAGCCACCACGGTCTGGTTCACGCTTCTGGGGGGCTCGGGCATCTACTACCAGTTGACCGGCGCGATCGACCTGACCGAGGCGCTGCAAGCCTTCCAGTTCGATATCGCGACCTTGACGGTGGCCCAGGCCCTGCCCGGCGGCACCTGGATGGCGCTGGCGGTTCTGCTGCTGACCACCATCTTCGTGGCCACCACCGGCGACTCCATGAGCTACTCCATTGCCATGGTCGGCGCGGGCCACGACGAACCCAGCCGCTTTCTGCGCGCCTTCTGGGGCGTGATCATGGCCATCATGGCCGCAGTACTGCTGGCCATGCGCGAAGGCCAGATCGCCGCGCTTCAGCAGTTCATCGTGATCACCGCCGTGCCGGTGTCGCTGATTCTGCTGCCCTCGCTCTGGAACGGACCGCAGGCAGCGTTTGCGATGGCGCGCGAGCAGGGAATTATTGAATAACCAGACATTCCAAACCTTCAGGTCGACTCGCAGGTCAGCATAGCCTCACACGAGGCTATGCATTCCCGGACTGAATAGCAGGCTTCCAGCGCAGAGCCCTTTTTCATCGCCAACACTCTTCTAGTTCTATCATTACAGGCGCTGGAAGAGCTGGAACTCTCAGCCACCGCCCTTTTTAAGCGGCTGATGCTTCATTTTCAATTCATTCATGAGAAAATGGAATGCGTACGCAACTTAATTTCTTTTGTCTGTCGCGCTGCGTATGTGAACAATAGCCGGTCTATTTTCCGCTCGTGTTTAGCCCCTTCCCCCTGACACTCAGGCGCTTCACCACAGTGAGCGGCACTGAATCATTCCAAATAATTTTTATTAGCAGGAGTTCGTATGAAATCTTCCCTGTCCAAGGTCTTCTGTGGCGTGAGTGCCGCCTTTCTACTCGCTGGGTGTAGTGGCGAAAGCAAACCCAATATTGCGATCGGCCCTCCGGCCAGTACCACGCAAAGCGTTTCTCAGTTGCTGTTCGATGCCTACGGCATCGACAGCGACAAATACAATACCTATCAGGAAGGTTTTGGCGCGGCGCTTGACGGTGTCCAGGATGGCAACATCGATATCTCGATCGGCATTCTTGGGCTGCCTTCAGGCAGTATCGAAAACCTGCAGGCTTCCAGTGGCGATGTTCGCCTGATGGGCCTGAGCGACGAAGCGATCGACTACATCGAAGCCAACAGCGCCTATCGCCGCTTCACGATTCCGGCCCATAGCTACGACTTCCAGAATGAAGATGTTGAAACCATCACGGCCTACGCCGTTTTGGTGGGCAACACCAATACCATCGGCGAAGAGCTTGGCTACGAGCTGGCGCGGCTGATGCATGAGCACGCCGAAGAGAATACTCACGCACAGTCAGCCTTTATGACGCTGGAAAACGCGCTGAACGGCTCGGAAGGTCTGCCCATTCATCCGGGCGCCAAGCGCTATTACGAAGAGCAGGGTCTGACCGTCGAGAACCCAGTGGCCGAACTGGGCGATGTCGAATCCAAGCGTGAGTTTGTTCTGGGCACCGGCAGCCAGGGCGGTACCTACTACCCGCTGGGTGGCGAGATGGCGACCATCTGGAACCGCTATCTGGACGGCCAGAACTTTACCAACATCGAAACCGGTGCCTCTATCGAGAACCTGGTCAGCATTCGCGACAACAGCATGGATCTGGGGATGACGGTTCACGCGCCCGCTCAGGATGCCGTTGAAGGCCGCGGAGAGTTCGACAGTGGCGCGATCGATAACGTTGCCTTTATCGGTCATATCTACCCTGAAGTTATCCAGGTAGTCACCCGCGAGCGCTCCAACATCGAAAGCCTGAACGATCTGGCTGACTAATCTTTCCGACCGCCGCAGGCTTAAGCCTGCGGCGTCATCCGCATGAGGTTTGATCGTGGATAAAAAAAAACCCCTGATGAAGCATCTCTATTAGAGAAATACGACCGCGAGTCGCAGATACGCTCGTCGCTACAGCTAGGTAAATGGGCATGGCTCATCACCTTGATGGGCATATCGCTGACCTGTTTTCACCTTTATACCGCCTACTTTGGTACGTTACCGTCACAGCAGCAGGGTGCAGTGCACTTGGGCATGGCGCTAGGAATGATCTTCATTCTGTTTCCTGCCACTCGCGGTGCTCCTCCCCGCCAGGGCGTCCCCTGGTACGACATCGTGCTGGCTTTCGCCGCCACGTTTACCGCCTATTATAAAATCATCTTCTACGAAGAGGTTTTGCGCGCACGGATTACGGGCTACTCGACCATCGACCTGGCGATTGCCGCGCTCGGTGTACTGTTCGTTCTTGAGGCCACACGTCGCACCGTGGGCATGCCCATCGTTGTAATGGCCAGTTTGGCCATCCTGTACGCCCTGTTTGGCAACCTGATTCCAAGCCCTTTGCTCTCCCACCCGGGCTTCGCGCTCGAACAGGTATCGCCTTATCTGTGGTTCAGAGAAAGCGGCGTGTTTGGCACACCGTTGCAGATATCGGCTCGCTTTATCTTTTTGTTCCTGTTCTTTGGCGTCGTGCTGATGCATACCGGCGTCGGCCGTTTCTTCAACGACCTGGCGTTTGCCGTCACCGGACGCTTTACCGGCGGCGCTGGCAAGGCCGCGGTCATGGCAAGTTCGCTGCAGGGAATGATATCCGGCAGTTCTATCGGCAACACCGTGGCCTCGGGCTCGTTCACGATCCCCATGATGAAGAATGCGCGCTTCAAGCCCGAAGTGGCGGGCGCCGTGGAAGCCTCGGCCTCCACCGGCGGGCAGATCATGCCGCCACTCATGGGTGCGGCGGCGTTCATCATGGTGGAATACGTGGGCGTCTCCTACCGGGAGATCATGTTCGCCGCCCTGATCCCGGCGATTCTCTATTTCACGGGTATTTTCATTGGCGTTCACTTCGAAGCCAAGCGCCACCGCATTCTGGGCCTACCTAAAGATCAACTGCCCAGCAAGCGCAAGCTGCTGCTGGAGAAGGGCTATATGCTGTTACCGCTGCTGGTCATCGTGACGACGATCAGCGTCGGCTTTACGGCACAGCGTGCCGCCTTGCTGGGTATCGCCTGCGCCTTTGCCGTGAGTCTGGTGCGCAAGGAAACGCGCCCTTCACTGAAGGGTATCCTGAATATATTCGAGCAAGGTGCACGCGTGGCCCTGCCCGTGATCGCCGCTGTGGCCTGTGCGGGCATTATTGCCGGCGTCGTCGGCATGACCGGCATGGGCGCCAAATTCGCTGCGGGCATCATCAGCCTGGCCGATGGCGTGCTGATACTCGCGCTTATCTTCACCATGGTGGCCTGTATCGTACTAGGCATGGGGCTTCCCACCACCGCCAACTACGTGGTCACCGCCACCATTGCCGCACCGGCCTTGATCAACGAGTTCGGTCTGCCGCCCATGGCGGTCCATCTGTTCGTGTTCTACTTCGGCATCATCGCCGACATTACACCCCCCGTTTGCCTGGCCGCCTTTGCCGGCGCGGGCATCGCCCAAGCGAACCCGATGAAGACCGGCTTCACGGCGGTCAAGCTCGCTATCGGGGCGTTCATCATTCCCTATGCGTTCATCTATAACCCGATGCTGGTGATGGTCGATCCCACGCCGCTTGGCTTGATCAGCGCATTGATCTTCTCGCTTTTAGGGATCATGGGGGTAAGCAGCGCACTACTGGGTTACTTCGTTCGCGATTCCCGCGCTTGGGAGCGTCTGATACTCTTGGCCGCAGGGCTTGCCATGGTCGTGCCGGAACTCCTTACCAGCGGGCTAGGCCTGCTGGCCATGGCGCTGGTCGGGTGGTGGCAATCGCGGCGCAGGGATACGTTCCAGGACGCAAAGCCGCTCGCGTCATGAGCCATGAGCCATCCCTTACATCGCCCCGGCGCCACACCGGGGCGGTTCACAGGTCATCAGGAGCTCATCGTTTGACGTCACGCAATCTTCCTTCAACCGCCGCCATGCAGTGCTTTGAAGCGGCCGCTCGTCACATGAGCTTTACCCGGGCAGCCGATGAGCTGAACCTGACCCAGAGCGCGGTAAGCAAACAGGTCGCCCACCTCGAGTCGATTCTTCAGCACAAGCTGTTTCGTCGCGTACGACGCAGCCTGCTGCTAACGCCCGAGGGCGCCATCTTTTTGAGCGACGTGCGCAAGGTGCTCACTCAGATCGAGATGTCGACCCAGACCATCATGACCTATAGCGGTAACAGCGAAGTGCTCAAGGTGGCGACTCTGCCCAGTTTCGGCAGTCGCTGGCTGGCAGACAGGTTGCCTGCGTTTCTGACGGCGAACCCAGGCATTAGCCTGGAGTTTCATGACCGAGTGGAAGACTTTGATCTTGAACAGCAGGATATCGATATCGCGCTGTTTTACGGCCATGGCAGCTGGCCCAACCTGGCCTGCCACAAACTATTGGACGAAGAAATGGTAGCGGTGTGCGCTCCGTCGCTATTGGATAGTCACCCTATCGAGACGGCAAGCGACCTGGCCCAACTGCCCCTGCTGCACCTTTCAACCCGCCCGGATGCCTGGCACCACTGGTTTGCGGGACAGGAGATTGCGACCGATCGTAGCTATCATGGCACCCGGTTTGAAACCTTTCCCATGCTGGTACGCACGGCCATGGCCGGCGCTGGTGTGGCGTTGGTGCCGCACTTCACGGTCGATGAAGAGCTGGCCGCCAACCGGCTCACTCTTGCCTGGCCTCATCGCCTACACAGCGAAAGCGCGTACTACCTTGTTTATCCTGAGCACCTGGGCGAACTGGGCAAGGTACGTCGGTTCGTAGAGCATATTGTGACGAGCGCTTCTGCTACCTCAGGCCCTGAAAGCCAACCATAAACGATTCAGGCTGCCCGTGTGGGCAGCCTGAACGCTTAATCAAACATTCTAATGCCCAGCGATCAGCCTGCCAGCACTCGCTGTTTGGACGCCTGTTCACGCTCGGCGTACAGGGCAAGCTCGTCGGTGACCGGCGCCCCTAACGCTTCTTCAAACGCCTCACGATTGGCATTGCCAGCATAGGCTTCGTTCTCGCCACCGCCCAGGTTCGATTGGAAGATGCCCGCCGCACTGACCGGGAGAAAGTCTTCGTAGGTAATCGGCTGCGCTTCCACCAGGCCTTTCTCTATCAAGGTTTCTATATCGGCGTCGGCATGGGGTCCCGCAGCTTTACCAGCCTCGGTCAGGTGATAATGGAAGTAGGCCAGACCTTCACGACGCATCGCTTCGTCGTTGTCGGGAAGGGCCGCGAACACCTTGTTCATGACGGCCTGGTGTGCCTCGTTATCCAACCCCGATGCCTGCTTGCGGCCTTCGCCGAGCAACTGGTCGTACAGTGCCCGGCCCTTGGGCGTCAGCGCCATGCCACGCTGTTCGATCTCACCGAAGCGGGCGGTATGCGTGCCCTGTGCGTCGCCGGCAAAACGGATCGACTCTTCCAGCGCCTTGAAACTGGTCTGGCGCAGCAGAATCGGGCATTCGCGACGCGGCGGGCCTTCGATTACTGCCTTGGGGTTCATACCCACGCTCGGCATACGCCGCTGAACTTCGTCGATATCCAGCGTGCGTGGCGTCAGGTGGTTGATATGCGGGCCGCGAAAGCATACTACATCGGCAATCAGACGGTGCTCGTCGTGCAGCGCCTTATAGGTGTCCAGATCCACTGTGGCGTTTTGGTGCCAACGGAAAGTCTCCAAGGCTTCTTCGACAAACTGGTCAGCCTGCTCAGCGGTCAGTCCACCCTGGGCTTCACACTGCTCGATCAGCTCGCGCGCCTTGGACGTAAAAATATCTCGCTTCGCCAGAATGTCATCGGCTCGCTGGCGCAGTACTTCACTTTCAATCAGCTCCAGGCGCAGCAGTGAGGTGAACACGCGAAACGGGTTGCACGCCAGTGCCTCATCCTCGATAGGCCGAAACGCCGTGGAGTGCACCGGCACCCCCGCTTCTGAAAGGTCGTAATAGCCCACGGGATACATGCCCATGACGGCGAACAGGCGACGCAGCATGGAAAGCTCGTCGGCCGACCCCACCCGAATGGCGCCATGGCGTTCGACGCTCAAGCGCGCAAGTTCACCCTGGGCCTCAAGGCGACGGCGCAGCTCGGGCTGCTGGGCGAGGGTTTCCTCGTTGACCTGCTCGACCAGCTCTAGGAGCGTGCCGTACTGGGGCACTTCGGTCTGATACATGGCCGACATGGCTTTGGAGAAGCGGTCACGAATCTCGTTAGTGGGAAGAAACGTCGTCTGGGTCATTTCAAGACTCTCCATGGGTATTTAAGGTAAAAGCGTTAGCGCTGGGCGCCGGCTGCGCTTGCGATCATGCACGCAGTGTCTTTAGCGCTTGCTCGATAAGCCCCAGCCCTTCTCCAAGTATTTCCGGTTCGGTGGTCAAGGGAGGTAGCAGGCGCAGAATGTTACGTTTACGCCCGCTGGGCATCAGTAGAATGCCGGCTTCACGCCCGGCGGCCAGCAGCGTCGCCAGATGTTCAGCGCCGGTGGCGCTTTCTGTGTCCTCGAACACGATACCGCGCATGGCGCCGATGCCGGTCATGGCCCCCAGCATGGGAAAACGCCCACTTGACTGCCAGGCCTGGTAAGCCTCGACAATCAATGCTTCCTGGCGCTCACCCCATGTGGTCAGCGTATCTTCCTGCATGACCTCCATGACCGCCAGCGCCGCCGCACAGGCCACGGCGTTACCTGAATAGGTACCGCCTAGCGCGCCCTTGGGCAGCGCATCCATCAGCTCCTTACGCCCGCCCAACGCCGCTAGAGGCAAACCCGACGCGATGCTTTTGCCCATCAGCAAGAGATCGGGTTCGACGCCTAGATGGGTAAAGCCGAAGCGCTTGCCGCTACGCCCGAACCCGGACTGAATTTCATCGAAAATCAATAGAATGCCGTGCTGGTTACAGATATCGCGCATCGTCCTGGCAAACGCCGGGCACAGCAAACGAAAGCCGCCTTCGCCTTGGATGGGCTCGACCACCATGCACGCCACTTCATCGGCGGGTATCTCGACCTCGAACAATCGCTCCAGCGCCGCCAGCGACTGCTCGGCGGTCACGCCGCTATCGCGACTTGGGAAAGGCAGGTGATAAACCGGTCCCGGCAAGGCGCCAAGCCCCGATTTATACGGTTTGACCTTGCCGTTCAAGTTCAGCGCCGCCAGCGTACGGCCATGGAAGGCATCATCGAATGCAATGACCGCCTGGCGGCGCGTCACGCCACGGGCTACTTTCAGTGCGTTTTCGGTCGCTTCTGCGCCGCTGTTGGTCAGCATGCAGGAAAGCGGGTAAGACACCGGCACGAACTGGTTCAACGCCTCGACGACCGCCAGATAGCCGCGATGGGGCACGGCGTTGAACGCCGAGTGCATCAAGGTTTCCACCTGCGCTTTAACGGCGTCGACCACGGCCGGGTGCCCATGCCCGAGATTGAGGACCCCGATACCACCGATGAAATCGATATAGCGCTGTCCCGCCTCATCCCAAACTTCGGCATTGCGCCCGCGGGCAACACAGATCGGATGTATAAGGCCCAATGCAGCACTTACATGGGGAAGATCCATCGCCGTTGCGTCTCCTGTCAGTGCGGTGTGAATAGCCTTATCAAAGCAAACTCGCAGCGCAGATCACAAACGAAAAAAAACATCTAATCCATGCCCTATTGGAATGGGTAGCGTATTCGGCGCTTGTTACGCGTACGACAGCGGAGAAAAGCGGTAAAAAAGGAATGGTCGACGGGCGTCGGATCAAAGCCCTTCCAACAACCGCAGGATCATTTGGGGTTGTTGATTGGCCTGGGCGAGTATCGCCATGCCGGCCTGCTGGAGGATCTGGGCACGGATGAGATTGGAGACTTCGCGGGCATAGTCGGCGTCCTGAATGCGCGACTGGGCGTTGGAAAGATTGACGATCCCATTGTCGAGCCCTTCGATCACGCTCTCGAAGCGGTTCTGCGTGGCGCCGAAGTAGCTTCGCTGCCGGTCGAGCTTATTGATCGCTTCATCGAGCAGCGCCATGGGGCGTTGTGTGGCCTCGCCTTCCAGCACGCTGAAGCCTTCAAGGCCAAGCGACTGGCGGTTCATTGCCGTCATGCGCACGCTGATGGTATCGCCGGCGTTGGGACCTATCTGAATGGCAAGCTCCCGCGACTCGCCCAGAAAAGTGATGCCGTTGAAGTTGCCCTGCCCGGCAATGCGGTCGATCTCCTCCAGGCGTTGATCGATCTCGTCCTGGATCGAGCGCCGGTCCTGAGCGGAATAGGTGTCGCTACTCGCCTGCACGCTGAGCTCCCGAATGCGCTGCAGGTTGTCGTTGATCTGATTGAGTGACCCTTCGGCGGTCTGCACCAGGGAAATACCGTCGTGGGTATTGCGAATGGCCTGTTGCATGCCGCGAATCTGCGCGCCCATTCGGTTGGCAATGGCTTGCCCCGCCGGATCATCCTTGGCGCTAGTGATCCGCAGCCCTGAGGAGAGCCGCTGCATGGAAGTATTGATCGCTTGCTGACTGGAGTGCAGATTGTGCTGCACGCGAAGCGACGACATGTTGGTGGCAAGGCTGAACATGCGTGTGGTTTGCATCCCCGGATGAACGCCCAAGAGTTTATCGGCCCATTCAGGGAAAACATGAGGCGGACGCTCAAACGCAGCAGGGCCGCCCGAAGGCGGCCCTGCTGCGTTTATCTGACGACCCGGATTCAGGTATCGTCAGTATCATCGACGTCGTCGTGGTGCGGCGTCTCGTGGTCCGCCTCGCTGGTACGCTGGCTGGGCGTCGCCGAATCGGAGACGGGGGTTTGGACCGCGCTCTTTTCCTTGGCAGTCGACTCCAGAATGCGCAGGTTCGCAGGCGGTGCCTTGCCGTCCCGGTCCTCGCCGAAGTAGAGCGTGGTATGCGGGAACGGGATCTCGATACCGGCTTCGTCGAAGCGCATCTTCACCAGGCGGTTGAAGGCGCGACCGACGCCCCACTGATCGCCCGGGGTGGTCTTGATCACCACACGGATGTTCACGGAGCTGTCGGCAAGCGCCGTCACGCCGGCCACGGTCATGTCCGCCAGCAGCTTGAAGCCGTGCTCTTCGCTGGCTTTGAGATCCTCGAATGCCAGCTTGAGCTGATCGATCGCATGATCGATGTTTTCACGGTAAGCAATACCGTACTCGCCCACGTGGTTGCCGTATTCGCGCATGTAGTTCGACACGGTGTCGACGCTTGAGAACGGCACGACGTGGTAGGTACCGGAGAGATCGCGGATCGCTACCGAACGAATGCTCAGGCGCTCGGCGGTGCCGGTGATGCCCCCCACGGTGACGACATCGCCGGTGTTCATGGCGTTTTCGATCTGAATGAACACCCCGGTGATGACGTCCTGCACCAGTTTCTGGGCACCAAAACCGATGGCCAGACCCAGCACACCGGCACCGGCGATCAGCGGGCCGATATTGATACCGATTTCCGAGAGCACGATCATGCCGGTAATGGTGACCATGGCAACCGCCAGAGCGTTACGAAACAGGCTCAGCAGGGTTTTCGCCCGCGGTGAAGGCTCGCCGCCACCGGTTTCCGGGTTGAGCTTGTGTTCGATCAGACTGGCAAGACCCAGCCAGACACCCAGGGCCACGATCAAGATGACCGCAATGCTGATCAAGCGGCCCACGATCAGCGCACCGCGCTCGGAGGCGTACCAGGAGGCCAGGTTGAACGCCCCCCAGGCATCGAGCACGACCATGATCACGGCCACGAGAATGATCGTGCGCAGGACACGAAGGGCATTGGGAACGTAGCTGTTGAGGCGGTGCTCCAGCAGCGGCAGCTTGCGGCGCAAATCGTCCGACAGGCGGATACGCCGACCAATGGACTGAGTCAGGAAACTGGAGAGCAAGATGCCCACCACCACCGCCACCAGCGTCTTGAGCGTCGCGAACAGCACAAACGGCAGCGCATCGCCCGGGCGCACCAGGGTAAGCACGAACACGATCAAAAAGTAGAGCAGCGCAAACAGGTGCCAGGTGCGGGCGAACAGGTTCAGCGAGATACGGCTGGCCGTCATCGTGGTGCGGCGACTCATGTCGTGCAGGTTATCGCGCAGGCGCACGCGATTTTTCAACACCACCGCCACGGCGTAGATGAAGGCCAGCACCATGATCAGGGTACCTACCGCCTGACCAAGGGTGGGGGTGATATAGAAGTTGACCAGCGGGACCACCACCATCAGGCCATAGCCGACCATGCCGACCAGCTGGGCGATCCAGCGGTTCCAGTAGGAGGCTTCCTGGGCGGAAACGGGCAAGAGCCGCAGCCCCTCGTAGCGTGACGAGAAGAGCATGCGAAACGCCGCCTTGATCAGCTCGATGACCAAGAAGGCGTTGAGGAACAGCGAAGCGCGGGTGGAAAGCTCGCCGGTTTCTCCCACGGCGAACGTCGCGATCAGATTACCCACCACGTAGGAGGCACCGATGATCAGTACATCGACCAGCGCGGCAATCGCGACACAGGCCACCAGACGCAGTATGGAAGTGGCGCTTTCGCCGCTTTGCGACCAGTTGCCGAGCCGGGTGAATACCGATTGCGCCAGACGCCGGAAAATCATGAAGATGGCGAAGGTGGCGGCAATCACGATGCCTAGATTGATCGCTGCGCTCATGAAGGCAGCGGTATCGAAACTGCCACCGCCCTGGCCGCTGAACAGGCCACCCACGATACCTACCGCCTGCTCCAGCTGCGCGCCGACATCGCCCACCACCCGGCTGGTCAACTCGGCAAGCTGGCGGGGCAGCGAGACGTCTTCAGGTGCCATGTTGCCACCCTGGGCGGCGGCCTCGGGGGAGAGCTCGCTTTCAAGGCCATCGGGCAACGTCGAGGCCTCGTCACGCAGACGCTCGATCAGCTGTTGGCGAGCCTCGTCGTTTTCCAGAAGCTCGGCCAGAGCCTCGTAAGAGGGCGGCGCTTGCTCCACTTCCGTTGTCTGGTCATTGCCGGCACTTAGCGTGGTTTGCGCAAGCGCCGGACTGATCATGGCAAAGAGCGCGAGCAACCAAACGCCTAGCCAAGGTAGTGATCGTAGTGGCGTCACACCTGAGTCTCCCTGTAGGTGGTGTAGTGTATTCAATCTAACGACTAAATCGCGTTATGCAAATCATAGCCTTGAGTCGTACATCGCGCATGCTGGGAGTTCAGCAGCGCCGTTTGACAGGGGCTTAGAGTAACATGGGTTAAAAGAGTAACATGGGTTAAAACAGCCGTGATATCGCTTGGGGCCTGACAACGACGGGCCTAGGGCAGCCGGCCCCCCAGCCTTGCGGTAATATCGTTGGCCGCCTCGCGGACCAGTTCGCCCAGCGCCAGCAGGCGCTGTTCGGGGATACGTGCCATGGGGCCTGACACGGAAATCGCGGCAAGCGGCATGCGACGCTCGTCGAAGATGCACGCGGCCACGCAATGAAGGCCGATGGCGTGCTCTTCACGGTCGCAGGCGAAGCCCTGGGCGCGGATGGTACGCACTTCCGCCTCGATTGCCTCGGGGTCGAAGAAGGTGTTGGGAGTCACACGGGCCAGGGCATCCCCTTTCAGAAGCTCGGTGCGCTCGTCATCGCTCATGCCCGCCAGAAGCGCCTTGCCTACGCCCGAGGCGTGCAGCGGCGCCCGCGAGCCCAGTCGGGTGATCATGCGCATCATTTGAGGGGATTCGTGCTGGGCGAGAAATACGGCTGTGGCGCCATCGCGGATGCCGAGATTGGCGGTTTCGCCGGTTTCGGAGGTGAGCCTTCTTAGAAAAGAGCGACTGGTGGCCACCACGTCCCGCGCTTCCAGAAAGCTGTTGCCGATGCGGAAGGTCTTGACATCGATGCGCCAGAGCCCCTGCTCGCTTTCCTGCGTCACGAACCCCTGGCTTTGCAGCGCCTGCAGCAGACGATGAGCAGTGGACGGGGCGAGCTCGGCCATCTCGGCAAGCTCGGAAAGCGCAAGCCCCAGCGGGCTTGCCGCCAGATGCTCCAGTAACGTCAAGCCGCGTACCAAGGATTGGCTGTGCCCACCGCTTGTTTTCGCGGCCCCCGCCGGGCGTCCTACTGACCTGCGCTTGGTGTCGCTCACCGTGCTCTCTCCTTACTCGCTTGCCGCGCAAAACGAGCAGGATAACGCGACCCGTGGGCTGGTGTCGCGTTTACGGAAATAAATCCCATTCGGGCGAGTAGACGATATCAGCGCCCAAAAGCGCTACCGAAACGGCAAGCTCAAGCGCTCTGGCTCTTTTTACGCTGATCGAATCCCAGCGGGTGGGGCTCGCCCCGGGCCTTGGCCAGGTCGATCTGGCGCTGACGCTCCCGGGCTGCTGCGCGGGTCTTCTCCGGCAGCGAGTCAATACAGTGGGGGCAACTGATGCCGGGCTCATAGGCCGAGGAACGCATATCGTCCATCGAGATCGGCCGGCGGCAGGCGTGGCACTGCTCGAAGGCGCCTTCGCTCAAGTCGTGGCGCACGGTGACGCGGTTATCGAACACGAAACAGTCGCCGCGCCAGAGCGATGCCTCTTCCGGCACCTTTTCCAGATAGTTCAGCACGCCGCCCTTGAGGTGATATACCTCTTCAAAGCCCTCCTTGAGCATGAAGCTCGAAGCCTTTTCGCAGCGAATGCCGCCGGTGCAGAACATGGCGACCTTCTTGTGCTTTTGCGGATCGAAATGCTGGCGCACGTACTCGGGAAATTCGCGAAACGTCGTCGTCCTGGGGTCGAGGGCGCCTTCGAAGCTGCCGATCTCGACTTCGTAGTCGTTGCGCGTGTCGATCACCAGGACTTCCGGGTCACTGATCACATCGTTCCACTGTTCGGGTTCGACGTAGGTGCCCACGGTGTCATTGGGGTCGATGCCCTCGATGCCCAGGGTGACGATCTCGCGCTTGAGCTTCACCTTGGTGCGGTAGAACGGCATCTCGTCGCAATACGACTCCTTGTGGTCGATATCATGAAGGCGCGGGTCCGCGGTGAGCCAGGCCAGCAGCGCATCGATGCCTTCGCGGGAGCCGGCGACGGTCCCGTTGATTCCTTCCTTGGCGAGCAGCAAAGTGCCCTTGACGCCGTTATCCACCATGGCCTTTCTGAGCGGCTCGCGCAGGGCTTCAAAGTCGTTCAGGGTGACGAATTTATAGAGTGCGGCGACCACAATGGACGCAGCAGCAGAAGATTGGCTCATCGAACTCTCCAGGTAGTCGCCCTCGCAAAGGGCGGACCGGGTTGAAAAACGCGCTCATTCTACCCCAAAGGCCCCAGCACTTGAATCGCGCCGGATTGACGCAGGTCAAGGCGTGCACAGACGGCACCATCTATCGATTTTATCGATGATAAGCCGTCAAAAGCTTCACGCCGTCGGCTTCTGGCCTGGCGTATAGTGACGTTATTCCCATCCAGACTCTGGAACTCTCATGAAGATTCGTCGCTCTCGAGCGCGCGGTTACGCCGACCACGACTGGCTGCGCTCCTATCATACGTTCTCCTTTGCCAACTACATGGACCCCGACCACATGGGGTTTCGTGCGCTTCGCGTGATCAACGAAGACCGGGTGAAGCCTGGCTACGGCTTTGGCACACACCCCCACCGGGACATGGAAATCATCTCCTACGTGCTCGAGGGCGAAATGGCTCACGAGGACAGCATGGGCAATATCGAAGTCATGCGCCCGGGGGATGTGCAGCGCATGTCTGCCGGCACCGGCGTGCGCCACAGCGAGTACAACCACTCCAAAACCCAAGGGCTTCACTTTCTCCAGATCTGGATCGAGCCGCTAAGCCGCGGCATCGAGCCGAGTTACGAGCAAAAAGCGTTCTCCACGGCCTCCCGCCAGGGGCAGTGGCGCCTGCTCGTCTCTCAAGACGGGGACGATGATTCGGTGAGTATCCACCAGAGCGTCAACCTCTACGGCGGCCTGTTCGACGGCGACGTTGTCGCCCCGCCGCCCCGGCGCCACGCCTGGCTTCACGTGGTGAAAGGCGAGCTGACGGTAAACGACACCCGTCTTGAAGCCGGGGACGCCGTCGCACTGACCCCGGACGAGCCGCTTGAACTGGGTGACGCCGTGGGTGCCGATGTGTTGCTGTTCGATTTGGCCTAAGCCCAACGCAAAACGGCCTCCCGAAGGAGGCCGTTTTTGGGATGGTGTCGACTCAGGACAACTTAGCTGTTGTGCGCCGAGTAGAGCACGCGGATCTTCAAGGTATGCTCGACCTGTTTCAGCGCTTCGAGCGCCTGCGGGCCGTAGGCCTTGTCCACATCGATGACCACGTAGCCGACCTTGTCGTTGGTCTGCAGGTACTGCCCGGAAATGTTGATGCCGTTTTCCGACAATACGCGGTTGATCTGTGAAAGCACCCCCGGCACGTTGTCGTGAATATGCAGTACACGGTGCTTGTCCGGGTGGGCGGGAAGCGCCACCTCCGGGAAGTTCACCGAGGTGATGGTCGTGCCGTTATCGGAATAGGTGATCAGCTTTTCAGCCACTTCGACACCGATATTTTCCTGGGCCTCCAGGGTCGATCCGCCGATATGCGGCGTCAGGATCACGTTTTCCAGGCCACGCAGCGGGCTTTCGAACTCTTCGTTATTGCCCTTGGGCTCCACCGGGAACACGTCGATGGCGGCGCCGTTGAGATGGCCTGACTTGATGGCGTCGGCCAGCGGCTCGATTTCCACGACGCTGCCGCGCGAGGCGTTGATGAAGATCGCGCCCGGCTTCATGGCGTTGATCTCTTTTTCACCGATCATCCAGCGGGTGGACGGCAGATCCGGCACGTGCAGGCTGACCACGTCCGAGCGGCCCAGCAGATCTTGCAGGCTGCCGACCTGGCTGGCGTTACCCATGCCCAGCTTGGTGATGCTGTCGAAATAGATGACATTGAAGCCCAGCGATTCGGCCAGCACCGAAAGCTGCGCGCCGATGCTGCCGTAACCCACGATGCCCAGGGTCTTGCCGCGGGCTTCATGAGAGTTGCTGGCGGATTTCAGCCAGCCGCCCTGATGAGCGCGGGCATTCTTCTCTGGAATGCCGCGCAGCAGCATGATGGCCTCGGCCAGCACCAGCTCGGCCACCGAGCGGGTGTTGGAGTACGGCGCATTGAACACCGCCACGCCTCGCTTGAGCGCGGCGTTCAAATCCACCTGGTTGGTACCGATACAGAAACAGCCAACGCCCACCAGCTTCTCGGCAGCGGCGAACACGCGTTCGTTGAGCTGCGTGCGCGAGCGGATGCCGAGAAAGTGGACGTCGCGGATTTTCTCGATCAGCGCCTCTTCGTCCAGGGACGTGGGCAGATGCTCGATATTTTCATATCCGGCGTTGCGAAAATTGTCCACCGCGCTCTGGTGGACGCCCTCGAGTAGCAGGATCTTGATCTTGCTCTTGTCCAGGGACGTTTTGGCCATGGCTGAATCAACCTCTATGATCGGCGACAAGCGCCGTGTATCGGTTCACGGAAAGGCCGATAGGGTAGCACACTCAAGCGCTTTTCCGGCGCCTGACCGGGATGAAAAGTGTGCGTTTTCAAAATGAACGTCACGCACGTTGACCGCTCTACAGGCCAGAAGGCAGACGCTAACCCCTGGCCTGGGTGTATACTGTGCGTTTAAGGTAATGGCACGCACACTCGCGGCCCATTGAGACAAGGGCGCCAACAGGTAGGCATGGGTTAATGAGCGATAGCACTCCCCCCGCACAGGATTTTGCCGCCACGGTTTCATCGCTTGAAACCCTGGTGGAGCGGCTTGAATCAGGCGAGCTCTCCCTGGAGGAGGCGCTCACGGCCTTTGAACAGGGCGTAAGGCTCACCCGCGATGCCCAGCAGCGCCTGGACAGCGCCGAGCTGAAAGTGCGGGCGCTGAGCGAAGACAGTGACGGCAAGCCAAGCGTGGCCCCCTTTGAAGGCCAGACCGCCTCGCCCGATACCGAAGACGACGATGCCGAGGACACGCCCCCATGGTAAGTGAGACCGCCACGCGGCTGAGCGCGCACCGAGAGGCCAGCAACGCCCGGGTCGATGCGACGCTGAAAGCGCTTTTTCAGCCCGACACCGCCATCGATGCGCGTCTGGAAGCGGCGATGCATCATGGCCTTCTGGTCGGCGGCAAGCGGTTGCGCCCGCTGCTGGTCTATCTGGCGGGTCAGGCGCTGGGCGCACGCGACGAGACGCTGGACGCCCCGGCAGCGGCCATCGAGCTGATTCACGCCTACTCGCTGATTCACGACGACCTGCCCGCCATGGATGATGACGACCTGCGCCGGGGCCAGCCCACCGTACACAAGGCGTTTGACGAGGCCACCGCCATACTCGCCGGCGATGCCCTGCAGGCACTGGCCTTTGAAGTACTCGCCCGTACCAGCCACCCGCGCCTGGCCGCCATGGTGACGACGCTGGCCGTCGCCTCCGGGCGCCACGGCATGGTAGCCGGTCAAGCGCTGGATCTGGCCGCCGTGGGCGGGCTTCCGGATGTCGAGGCGCTTGCCCATATGCACGCCCACAAGACCGGCGCGCTGATTGTCGCCGCCGTTCGCCTGGGCGGGCTTGCCGCCGTCGACGAGGCGGACCCGCGTCTTGAGGCGCTGACTCGCTACGCCCACGCCATTGGACTAGCCTTTCAGATCCACGACGACGTGCTGGACGTGACCGGTGATACCGCGACCCTTGGCAAGATATCCGGCGCTGACGCGGCGCGGGCCAAGCCCACCTATTCGAGCCTTTTGGGTCTTGAAGGCGCCAAGCGCAAGGCGCGCGAGCTGATGGTCGAAGCGACCGCCGCAATAGCCCCGCTGGGCGAGCCCGCCGCTCCTCTGGCCGATTTGGCCCACTACATGATCGAGCGCGACCACTAAACAATGTCTATGCCAAAAAGACCGTGAAAACATGCCCATGAAGCTGTTCGACGAGATTTCCCGGGAGCGCCCGACCACGCCGCTGCTCGACTCCTTTGACCATCCCGCTGCGTTGCGGGCGATGGACGACCGCCAACTGGCTCAGCTGGCCGACGAACTGCGCGCCTATCTTCTGTATAGCGTGGGCGTCTCTGGAGGCCACTTCGGCGCGGGCCTTGGGGTGGTGGAGCTGAGCGTGGCGCTGCATCACGTTTACCACACTCCCGAAGACCGGCTGGTGTGGGATGTCGGCCATCAGGCCTACCCGCACAAGATCCTGACCGGGCGCCGCGAAGCGATGCTGGGCATTCGCCAGCACAGTGGTCTGGCCGCCTTTCCCCGGCGCGCCGAATCCGAGTACGACACCTTCGGCGTGGGCCACTCCAGCACCTCGATTTCGGCCGCCCTCGGCATGGCACTGGCCGCCCGCGCCCAGAACGACCCTCGTCGGGTATGCGCCATTATCGGCGACGGCGCCCTGACCGCCGGCATGGCCTTTGAAGCACTGACCCATGCAGGCCATGTGAACGCCAATATGCTGGTGGTGCTCAACGACAACGAAATGTCGATCTCGGAAAACGTGGGAGGCCTGGCCACGTATCTGGCGCGCATGCTCGCAAGCAAGCCGTATTTGAAGATGCGTGAAGAGGGCAAGAAAGTGCTCTCGCACCTGCCGGGGGCGCTCAAGCTTGCCAAGCGCACCGAAGAGCACATGAAAGGCTTCGTCAGCCCCGCCACGCTGTTCGAGGAGCTGGGCTTCAATTACGTCGGCCCCATCGACGGCCATGACCTGGAAGCGCTGACCGACACCTTGAGCGCGCTGCGCAGCCAGACCGGCCCGCAGTTTCTGCATATCAAGACCGTCAAGGGCAAGGGGTTTCTGCCCGCCGAAGCGGATCAGATCGGCTATCACGCGATTACCAAGCTGGAAAAGCCCAGCAAGGCGTTTGACACTGCGAAACCCCCCGCCCCCGCCGCGCCCAAGCAGAAGTACTGCAACGTGTTCGGCCACTGGCTTTGCGACATGGCTGCCGCAGACAAGCGGCTGATGGGTATTACCCCCGCCATGCGCGAAGGCTCGGATCTCATCCGCTTTTCAAGGGAGTACCCGGAGCGCTACTTCGATGTAGCGATTGCCGAGCAGCACGCGGTAACCCTGGCTGCCGGCATGGCCTGTGAGGCGATGAAGCCGGTGGTGGCGATCTATTCCACCTTCCTGCAGCGCGGTTATGATCAATTGATACACGATGTGGCGGTTCAGGGTCTCGATGTGACCTTCGCCATCGACCGCGCGGGACTGGTCGGCGAAGACGGCCCCACCCACCACGGCAGCATGGATATCTCGTTTCTGCGCTGCGTGCCCAACATGGTGCTGCTGGCCCCGGCGGACGAAGCGGAGTGCCGCGCCATGCTGAGCGCGGCCTACCACTTTGAGGGGCCTGCCGCGGTACGCTACCCGCGGGGCACCGGCCCGGGCGTGGCCACCCCTGATCACCTGGAACCGCTGACCATCGGCAAGGCCGATATACGCCGCCGTGCCGATGAAAAGGGCTCCAAAGTGGCGCTTCTGGCCTTTGGCAGCATGAACGGCCCGGCTGAAGAGGTTGCCGAGAAACTCGGCGCTACCCATATCAACATGCGCTCGATCAAGCCGCTGGATCATCACATGATCCTGGAGGCGGCCGCCGAGCACGACTTGCTGGTCACACTCGAGGAGAACGTGGTGGCCGGCGGCGCGGGCAGCGCGGTACTCGAGCTGCTTCACGCCGAAGACGTGCGGGCAAATGTGCTGAACCTCGGCCTGCCCGACAGCTTCGTCGAGCACGGCACCCCGGATGAGCTGCTGCGCGATTGCGGCCTGGACGTGGCCGGGATCGAAGCGGCAATCGATAAACGCCTGGCCCGGCTGGCGAAATAGCCAGGCAAGGCGCTACCCCTTGGCATGAACGCTGGGCGCGACCCTTGAAACGCTCGACCCCCAGCCGCCTTCAAGCGACTGGGGGTCGAATGGTCAACCGGGCACCGGAATCTTAAATAGGCGGGTTGGGCAACGCGTCTTTCATGTCATCCGGCACCTCGAACGAGCGTGCCGCCCCATTGGCGCTTTCCAGGCCGCCCGGAAAACCGCTTCGATAGCGATAATCGGGAGTAATCCCTCCCTGGTAGGCGTGACGCTGGGACAGCGCCCTGGCACACCAGAGGTCGACGGCGGTCATTACTCCTACCGCTGTCAGCGCCAGATAAACGTTCTGGCGCTTGGGATTGTGACGATCCTGCAGGGCGTAAGTGAGCGACGCCAGATCCAGAACATCGCCGCCCACGCGGCTCCACACCGCCTGGGTGGGGTTATCCGAGAGCGCGCCGATCCCGCTGACGATCTCCCGAGCCCCGCCGGCGCGTACGCGCCCATTGACGCCGCGCATACCCAGTGCCCGACTTACGCTCTTTGGCGCCAGCAACTGATAAAGTCCGATGCCCAGGCTCAGCCAGCCCAGACCGCGGGCCACCTTGTCGGCGCTGCTCAGCGAACGCGTCATGCGCCTGGACGTGCCGTGTTGATAGTGTGCCATCGCAACCTCCCTTTGCTCGTTTACGGCTTGAGAATGACCTTGACGCACCCGTCCTGCTTTTCGCGGAAGGTGTTGTACATCTCAGGTCCCTGGTCAAGCCCGACAGAGTGCGTGATCACGAACGAAGGATCGATCTGGCCTTCGTCGATCCGGCGCAACAGATCCTCGCTCCAGCGATTCACGTGGGTCTGGCCGGTGCGCACGGTCAGGCCCTTGTTCATCAGAGCGCCCATGGGAATCTTGTCGACCAGGCCGCCATAGACGCCGGGAATGGAAAGCACACCGGCCGGACGGCAGACGTAGATCATCTCGCGCAGCACGTGGGCGCGGTCGCTTTCCAGCATGACCGCCTGCTTCACCCGGTCATAGGCGGAGTCCAGCGAGCGCGTGGCGTGGGCTTCGAGCCCTACGGCGTCGATGCACTTTTCAGGCCCCTTGCCATTGGTCAGCTCCTGAAGCCGGGCGAGTACGCTCTCATGATCGAAATTGATCGTGATCGCCCCGCCCGCCTGCGCCATGGTCAGACGCTCCGGCACGTTATCGATGACCACGACCTGCCGCGCGCCGAGCAGCACCGCACTGCGCACGCAGAACTGGCCTACCGGACCCGCGCCCCAGACCACGACCGTATCCGTGGGCTGGATATCGCACTGAACGGCGGCCTGCCACCCGGTGGGGAAAATATCGCCCAGAAAGAGAACCTGCTCATCGGTGAGCGAATCGGGCACCTTGATATGGGTACTGTCGGCAAAGGGAACGCGGACGTATTCAGCCTGTCCGCCGGCGTAGCCGCCGGTAAGGTGAGAGTAGCCGAACAGCCCCGCACCGGCGTGACCAAACGCCTTGGCAGCCAGGTCACTGTTACGGTTGGAGCGCTCACAGACCGAAAAATTGCCTCGCAGGCACTGCTCGCATTCGCCACAGTTGATGGTAAAGGGAACGACGATCCGGTCGCCTACCTTGAGCTTCTTGTTGGCGCTGCCGACCTCCATGACCTCGCCCATGAACTCGTGGCCGAGTACATCGCCACACTCCATGCCCGGGATAAAGTGGTCATAAAGGTGAAGATCGGAGCCGCAGATCGCACAGCTGCTGACGTTGATGATCGCATCGCGAGGATGCTCAATTTCCGGGTCGGGAACCGTATCGTATCGAACGTCGTTCTTGCCGTGCCAACATAATGCTTTCATGGCTGTCCTCCTGACATTTTTAGCGGATAGGGTGCCTCCTGCCAGCTATCACTATAGTCCAGGTATCGCTCGACGATGTTTAACAAAAGGCAAAATTGCTGTCACTGGTAGCGATAATGCCGGTATATGCGTGTTTTCGCTCAATATTTGCCCTTTATTTCAAACCGTCTCGTCTATTACATGCAGGCGCAGCCCTCGCGGGTCAACCGATAAGCTCACATCAAGATGTCCGGTTAAACCAGGCACTGAAAACGAATCCTTCTATACTGCTTCCCACGGCTCAATGCTGATACGGACTGCCTGCTATAGTGGTGATTCATGCCAGGGATTTTCGCTTCCAACTTTCTTTTAATCTTTCCATAAACCTTGCCATCAATCTTTCCATCAACCCTTTTTATCAACCCCTCCACCCAACCTTTGAGAGTGTTATGCCGTTTCTGACGATTTCGACCTTGTTGCTTGCCTTGCTGGGGCTTGCCGTCTTTGGACCTTTCGGGCTTTTACTCGGCGCGGGGCTTGGCTTCTGGATGGCCCAACGTGTAAGGCGCCGGCTGATTGCGGCGCGCCGGCAGATCGATGAAGACTACCTGGCGTCGGTCTTCTCCGTCATGGGATGTCTTTGTCAGGCCGATGGCCGGGTAAGTGCCGACGAGCGCGATATTGCCGAGCGCCTTTTCAGTCAGATGCAGTTTGACGAGACTCAGCGCGCCCAGGCCCGGGCGGCCTTCGAGCGGGGGCGGGCGGACAGTTTCGACCTGGACGCGGAACTTGCCAAGGTGGGCCATCTGACCCGGCGCCAGCCGGTGCTGCGTCAAGTGTTCGTTCAGGTACAGCTCAACGCCATCGTGGCCGACGGCGAGCTTCACGACACCGAGCGCACTCTGATGCTGCGCGTGGCCCGGGGGATTGGTTGCAGCGACACCGAGATGCAGCAGATCGAGGCGATGCTGGAGCGCGCCTCGAGCAATGCAGCGTCTACCAGTGAAGCATCGCTGGAGGACGCCTACCGTGTGCTGGGTATCAGCGAAGAGACAAGCGATGCGGAGGTGAAAAAAGCGTACCGGCGCCTGATGAGCCAGAATCACCCGGACAAGCTGGCCAGCAAGGGCCTGCCCGAGAGCATGCGCGATATGGCCGAGCAGCGCACCAGCGAGATAAGCAACGCCTACGAGCGCATCACCCGTGCGCGAGACCGGTAGTCGGGTTTTAGCCCGGTCTTTTGACCAGCGTCAGCCAGTAATTTTCCAGCGCCCGAATCGAGGCGATAAACTGCTCGATATCCATGGGCTTGACGATAAACCCGGCGGCCCCCAGGTCATAGGAGGCGACGATATCCGATTCGGCTTCCGAGGTGGTCAAGACCACCACCGGAATCTGGCGCAGGCTATCGAGAGACTTGACGCGTTTCAAAAAGGCCTTGCCGTCCATGCGCGGCATATTGAGATCCAGAAGGATCAGATCCGGCCTCGGCGCTGCCTGGTACTCTCCTTCACGGTGCAGAAAAGCGAGGGCCTCGACGCCGTCGCCTACATCGTGAACATCCACCCATATATGCCTTTCATTGAAGGCCATCTTGGTCAAGTGAACATCCGCGGGTTCATCTTCCACCAGCAATACGACAAAGTGTCCATCCATCACGACTTCTCCCTGGCGAGCGGCAGGTCGAACACAAGACTCGCCCCGCCTTCCATGCCATCTTCTACTGTTATGCGCCCCTTCACCTTACGAAGCATCTTCACCACCGTGGCAAGCCCCACCCCGGTACCGGGGTAGCTCTCACCGTTGGGCACCAACCGCGTGAACATCTCGAACACCTGCTGACGATACTCCGGCGCAATGCCCTGACCGTTGTCCGCGACCCGGTAGTACGCGCGTCCTCTTTTCACGGTGGCGCTGATCACCACCTTCAAGGGCCGCTCTGGGTGACGGTACTGCAAGGCGTTGTGCAGCAACAGCTTGAACAGCAACGTAAGCTGCTTATGGTTGAAGCAGGCGTCGGGCAGATTCCCTTCGATCCTCAGACTCGCCGACTCACGCATGTCCGCCAACACGGGTTCATGCTGATACAGCTCGGCGATCAGCCGCTCAACGTCTACCCTTTCCCAGCTCGGCACGATGGCGTCCACGCCAAGATAGCGTTGAACATCACCGACCAGATCGCTCAGGCGCTGCGACTGGGTGCCGATGAAGTGAACCGCCAGCGCCGTGGCCGAGTCGGCGTCCTTTTCGGGGCCCCGCTGTAGCTGGTGGGCAAAACAGACCAGCCGACGGCTCGGTTCCTGGAAGTGGTGCGCCATGGCCTGGCTCAAGCGCTCAAGCTCCTGGTTACGAAAGGAGAGTTCGTCGATCAGCCGGACGTTTTCGCGCTGGGTGTTGCGCAGCCGCCAGAGCGCCAGTGCCAACAGAACGATCACGAGCCCCTGAGCCAGTGCGCCGCCAATCCAGAACCAGCGCGCCCGCGCACGAGCGCGCCTTAATTCGGCGGTTTGCAGATCCACCTGCTCTTCGACCGTCTCGATATAGCGTCTTTCCGTGGCGCTATCCCCGATACTCATATCGTAAATCGATGACAGCATGACATTTTCGCCGTCGAGGCTGTAGGGCTGAGAATATATCCCGACAACCTTGATGCTGTCATCGGCCAGCCGGTGGCGAACAACGAGATGGTTACGCTCCTGGCGACTGGCGCGGGTGATGTCCTCGCGCACCTGCTCGGAGGTAAAGGTATTGATCTGGTCGATGTTCATCTGTTCCAGGTCGGCGTAGCCGTAGAACGCGACAGCAGCCGGGTTGGCACGCAGGATATCGCCATCGTCGACCGCGACCATCCACATCGGTGCGGGACTACGCATGAAGTACTCATCGAACCCTGTCTGGGCCCACCCCTTCAACGGCAACAGCAGCATTGCCAGCATCACGACAAGCCAAGTATGCGCGGCGTAGTGCGCCCCTTGAAATTTCATGGTGCCCTCGGCGCTTCGTGAGGCAGCGTGACATGAAAACAGCTGCCTTGTCCCGGGCCCGATGAAGAGACCCAGATTTTTCCATGGTGGCGCTCGACGATCTTGCGACATATCGCAAGCCCCACCCCGGTGCCCTCGAACCGCTCGCGGCTGTGCAGACGTTGAAACACCTTGAACAGGCGCGGTATCTGATCGGCCTCGATGCCAATCCCGTTATCGGTGACCGTGATATGCAAGCCCCCCTCAAGGGAGCGAGGCTGGATGGCGATCGCTGCCTCGACCGGTTTATCAAACGCTTGATACTTGAGCGCGTTGCCGATCAGATTCTGGAAAAGTCGCGTCAGCCCGTCGCGGCTCGCGTTGATCTCGGGCCATTCGCCCTGAACGAGTACCGTGGCCTGGGCTTCGGCTATGGTCGGGGCGAGAAAATGGAGGGCCTCGTCAAGCGGCTCGCGCAGCGAAAACGTGGTAAACGGCGCTTCCTGGCGGCCCACTCGGGAGTATTCCAGCAGCGACAGCAGCATGGCGTCCATGCGCCGGGCGCCGTCGCTCATGTAGTGCAGCATGGCACCGCCGTCTTCGTCCAGCCGGTCGCCCAGGTGGCGCTCGAGAAGCTGAGCGTAGCTTGTCACCATGCGAAGCGGCTGGCGCAGGTCGTGGGACGCGGCGTAGGCGAAATGCTCCAGTTCGCGATTGGATTTCTCCAGGGATTCCCGGTAGTCGTCACGTTCTTGCTGGAGCAGACAGGAGGCCGTGACATCGCGCAGGTAGCCGTGCCAGATCGTGCTGCCGTCGGCCAGACGCTCAGGAGTGGAGCCACCCTCTATCCAGAGCAGCCCGGCCTCGGGATGATTCACCCTGAAGGTCAGGTTCCAGACGCTCAGCGTCCGGGCGGAGGCGTTGATGCTCTTTGCCATCTTGTCCAGATCATCAGGGTGGATAACCTCGAAAACGCGATTACTGTCCTGGCTGATCTCGTCGGGGGTGAGGCCGTAGATATCCTTGACCCCGACACTGGCGTAGGGAACGCGTACCGTGCCGTCCACGCCCTGCCAGTATTGAAAAATGGCCCCCGGCAGCCGCGCACTCAGCTTGGTGAGGCGATCCGTCGTCACCTGGGCTTTTGCCTCGGCCTCCTTACGCTGGGTAATATCGATATGGGTTCCGGCCATCCAGAGCGGCGCGCCCGCCTCGTCCCGGGTCACGACCTTGCCACGCGCAAAGACCCAGACATCCCGGCCTTCGCGGTGGCACATGCGAAACTCGATGTTGTAGCTGTCGGTCTTGCCTTCAAGATGCGCCTTCAGCGCCTGATGAGCGCGCGCCAGCTCCTGCGGATGGCAAAATCGCTCCCAGGTCGCCACGGTGGTGGGCTGTAGCTCTTCAAGCGTATAGCCGACTATTTCCGCCCAGCGTTCGTTCATGCGCGTCTCGCCGGTCTGGATATCCCACTCCCAGGTACCCGCCGCCGTTCCCCAGAGAATATGGTTCAGCGCCTTTTGCTGGCGTTTCAAGCGAGCCAGGCGCTGACGGCTGCGCCGATAGATCAAGCCGTGCAGCACTAGGGAGAGCGCCAGCACGATGAGCAGTAACGTCGCCCATGGCCAGCCATCAGCGCCGAGAGTGGCCGCGGCGCGAAGGGTATTCTCATTCATGGTTGACGCATACCTGGTTACGCCCGTTCTTTTTCGCTTCGTAAAGGGCGCTGTCGGCCCTTGCCAGCGCACCGTCCGGGAGCAGGTCGTCGTCCCGCATGCGTGCCAAGCCAACGCTGGTGGTGACCGTCAGCGGTGTGGGCAGCGACTCGATGGGTACCTGCATGGCCTCGACGGCGGCGCGCAGCTTTTGCGCGGCTATCTCGCCGCCGGCCAGGTCCGTGTCAGGAAGCACCACCACGAACTCTTCACCCCCCAGGCGCGCAAACACATCCGTCTGGCGCAGCTCCCGGGTGACGGCCTCGGCAAAATGAATCAACACCGCATCGCCTGCGCCGTGACCAAAGGTGTCGTTGATGCCTTTGAAGCGGTCCAGGTCCAGCATCACCACGCAGACGGCGTAGCCTCCCTTGCGCTTCAAACGCGCCAGTTCGCGCCCGGCCAAGTCCATGAAGCTTCGCCTGTTGAGAAGACCCGTCAGCTCATCGTACATGGCCAGCTGGGTCAGCTGCGCCTCCATTGCCTTGCGCTTGCTGATATCCTGCTGAACGCCGACCATCCTTAGTGGCCGCCCGTCCGCACTGCGGCTGACCAGATGCCCCGACTCGAACACCCACACCCAGTGGCCATCCTGGTGGCGCATGCGGAATTCGCACTGATAATTGGGCTCGTCTCCCTGGACATGGCGCTCGATGGTGGCCTCGACCCGCTCGAGATCGTCCGGGTGGATCTGGGCAAACCACTCAGCCACGCTCTGCGGAACACCGGCGTTTTCGCGTTTATAGCCCAGCGTCGCCAGCCAGCGATCGCTGTAGATGAACGCGTTCTCCTGAAACAGCCATTCCCACACGCCAAGCTTGGCACCCTCGATCGCCGCAGCCATGCGCTCTTCCGAAATCACCAGACGCTGCTCGAGCTTGGCACGACTGATGGCGTAACGGATGGCGCGGTGGAGCGCGTCGGCATCGATCTTGCCCTTGATCAGGTAGTCCTGCGCGCCGGCTTCGAGTACTTCGAGAGAAAAGTCCGCGTCATCGAACCCCGTCAACACCACGATGGGCACGCCGCCCGCGATCTGCTTGCAGGCCAGAACGGTTTGAATGCCGCTGGCGTCGGAAAGGCTGAGATCCAGCAGGATGACGTCTGGAGAAGAGGTTGCCCCGGTCAGGGTGTGGGTAAGTTGCGCCAGGCTTTCGACCCAAGCCAGTGTACTGTTGCCATGATCGTACTTGAACGTGTACTGAATCAGCGCCGCGTCGCCCGGGTCGTCTTCCACCAGTACTATCGATAACGGTTTCCCCACCTGTTCCGATAACTGTTTCATTGTGTGCCTTCTACCAGTGCGTCTGGCAAGACTGAGCAGAAGGCACACAAGAGTCAAGCATCATTGCGCTCACTTCTTTCGCTCGATATCCACGCTGTCGGCCTGGGTGAAATCATCCAGTGCCATCATATGGCCAAGCTTGCCCGCCTTGGTGGCCAGATACTGTTCGTTGTGAGGATTGAGCCCGGTGGTGATGGGCAAACGCTCCACCACGTTCACGCCGTCGTTGGTGAGTGCGGCCACCTTGCGGGGGTTATTGGTCATCAGCTTGAGCGAGGTGATTCCCAGGTGATCGAGCATCGGCACGCAGAGGTCGTAGCGGCGCATATCCGCCCCGAAGCCGAGCTGCTCGTTGGCCTCGACGGTATCCGCGCCCTGATCCTGTAGATGATAGGCGCGAATCTTGTTCAAAAGGCCAATGCCGCGGCCTTCCTGGCGCAGATACAAAAGCACCCCTCGCCCCTCTTCGGCGATACGCTTGAGCGCTTCCTGCAGCTGATAGCCGCAGTCGCAACGCATGGAAAACAGCGCATCGCCGGTCAGGCACTCGGAGTGCACGCGCCCGAGCACCGGGGCATCGCCCGTCACATCGCCAAGCGTCAGGGCGATATGATCCTTGCCCGTCGCATCGTCTTCGAAGCCGTGCATGGTAAATGTGGCCCAGGGAGTGGGCAGCCGGGAGGCGGCAATGAAGCGAATGGTCACGGGTTACCTCGCAAATCGACCAGAGCCGTAAACGATGTGAGTATGTAAAGAGCCGGGTAGTCTATCAAAAAGCGGCGCGGGCCTCACGGCCTGGATGCACAAGCGGGTGCGGCTAAAAGTACGCCGCCGTCCCTTTGCGCCCAGCGCCCCGGCGAAGGCGGCTATCCTGAAGTACACTACCTCCCCTACAATATGGGCAAATTTCTCAAGAGCAGACGTTTATGTCCCCCTCCCCGTTAAAGAATGACCGCTTTCTCCGCGCCCTGGCGCGTCAGAGCGTGGATCGCACACCGGTCTGGATGATGCGCCAGGCGGGCCGTTACCTGCCCGAGTACCGCGAGCGCCGCGCCCATGCGGGCAGTTTCATGGACCTGTGCCGCAACCACGATCTGGCCTGTGAAGTGACGCTTCAGCCGCTGGAGCGCTTCCCGCTGGACGCCGCCATCCTGTTTTCGGATATCCTGACGATTCCGGACGCCATGGGCCTGGGGCTCTATTTCGAAACCGGCGAAGGCCCCAAGTTTCGCAAGACCGTACGCACCCCGGAAGAAGTGGCCGCACTCAGCGTGCCCGATGCCGAGCGCGACCTGGACTACGTGATGCGTGCGGTGTCCACCATTCGTCGCGAGCTCAACGGGCGCATGCCGTTGATCGGCTTCTCGGGAAGCCCCTGGACGCTGGCCACCTACATGGTCGAGGGCGGCTCCAGCAAGGATTTCCGTCACCTGAAAACCATGCTCTACGATACCCCGGACACCATGCACCAGCTCCTTGATACGCTGGCCCATGCGGTGACCGACTACCTCAACGCCCAGATTCGCGCCGGCGCCCAGGCGGTGCAGATCTTCGACACCTGGGGCGGTTCGCTTTCCACACCGGCGTATCTCGAATTTTCGCTGCGCTACATGGAGCAGATCGTCTCGGGACTGATTCGCGAGCACGACGGACGCCGGGTGCCGGTGATCCTGTTCACCAAGAACGGCGGCCAGTGGCTCGAGGACATCGCCTGCGCCGGGTCTGATGCGGTAGGGCTCGACTGGACCACCGAACTTAATGATGCCCGCGCCCGGGTGGGCCATAAAGTGGCGCTTCAGGGCAATCTGGACCCCAACGTGCTGTTCGCCCGCCCCTCCGCCATTCGCGCCGAAGTGGCCCGAGTGCTGGAAAGCTACGGCCACGGCCCGGGACATGTCTTCAACCTGGGCCACGGCATCAGCCAGTTCACCAACCCCGATAACGTAAGCGCCTTCATGGAGGCGCTGCACGAGCTTAGCCCGCAGTATCATCAGGCAAGCTCAGGCACCCCCGGAGCCCAACCATGAGTCAACTCGATCAAGCGCAGTGGTTCACCGAAGTATTCGATAGTCACGCCAGCGCCTTCTCGCTGAAAATTACCGAGAAGCTCCTTGACGTCCAGAGCGAGTATCAACACCTGGAAGTGTACGCCACCGAGACCTACGGCAACCTGATGGTGCTGGATGGCTGCGTGATGCTCACCGACCGCGACAACTTCCTGTACCACGAAATGATCGCCCATCCGGCCCTTTTCACTCACCAGGACCCGAAACGGGTGGTGATCATCGGCGGCGGCGACTGCGGCACACTCAAGGAGGTGCTGCGCCACGAAGGCGTCGAGAAAGTCACCCAGATCGATATCGACGAAGAGGTCACCAAGGCCTCCAGGCGCTTTTTCCCCACGCTGGTCGAGTCCAACGACGACCCCCGCGCCGAGCTATTGTTCGCCGACGGCGTGAAGTGGGTCGATGACGCCGAAGACGAAAGTATCGACGTGCTGATCATCGATTCCACCGACCCGGTCGGCCCGGCGGAAGGGCTCTTCAAGACCGATTTCCTGAAGCGTTGCCACCGCATCCTGAAAGCCGGCGGCGTACTGGTGCAGCAAAGCGAATCGCCGCTTTATCACAGCGGCTCGATCATTCGCGAGCTGCGTGCGGACATGCAGGCGGCGGGATTCGAGAGCGTGGCGACGCTGCCCTTCCCCCAACCGGTCTATCCGTCGGGCTGGTGGAGCGTGACGCTGGCGGGCAAGGCGGGAAGCGTTGAAAGCTTTCGCGAAGAGGCTGCCGCGAACCACGAAATGCCGCTACAGTACTACACGGTAGAGGCTCACCGCGGCGCCCTGGCGCTGCCGCCGTTCATGCGCGCCGCTTTCGCCTAGCGTTTCACCGGCAGGCGTGGCGTACTGATCAAGGTCGGGCTCTGCCCGGCCTTTTTTGGGTCTTGTTTACGCATCCAAGGAAACAACAATGAACAGAATGGATCGGGTAGCGGGTATCAACCGGGGCTTGAAGCTTGCAGCGATGGTAGCGGCGCTCTCACCCGCCATGGCGCTTGCGGGCACCCTGGAGACGGTGAAAGAGCGTGGCAGCCTGCGCTGCGGGGTCAATGCCGCCCAGCCGGGGTTCTCGGCATTGGATGACGAGGACACCTACCGGGGGCTGGATACCGATATCTGCCGTGCGGTGGCTGCTGCCGCCCTGGGGGAGGGGGCGAACGTCGAATTCGTGCCGCTGGATTCGGTGGAGCGCTTTGCCGCGCTGCAATCCGGCGAGGTAGACGTGCTGGCTCGCACCACGACCTGGACCTCGACTCGGGACACCACCCAGGGTCTCCACTTTACCGGGATAAGCTACTTCGACGGCCAGGCGTTCATGGTAGCAAGCGACCTGGGCGTGCAAAGCGCCAAGGAACTGGACGGCGCAGCGGTGTGCACGCAGTCGGGCACCACCAGCGAACTCAACCTTTCCGACTATTTCCGCCTCAACGGCATGCGTTATGACGCTGTGGTGTTTGATGCCCCCGAACAGTCCATCGCCGGTTTCGAAGCCGGGCGTTGCGATGTACTCAGTTCCGACGCCTCGCAGCTCTACGCCCAGCGCATGCAGCTGGCCGACCCGGACATGGCCGTGGTGCTATCCGACATCATTTCCAAGGAGCCTCTCGGCCCGGCGGTGCGTCAAGGGGACGACCAGTGGTTCAACATCGTAAAGTGGTCGCTTTTCGCCATGCTCAATGCCGAGGAACTGGGCGTGACCCAGGCCAACGTGGATGAGAAGCGCGCATCCGACGACCCGGACGTCCTGCGACTTCTGGGCCAGGACGGCGATTTTGGCCAGGCGATGGGGCTTGAACCCGATTGGGCCTATCAGATCGTCAAACAGGTGGGCAACTATGCCGACATGTTCGATCGTAACCTCGGAGTCGGCTCTGCGTTTAATATCGGCCGCGGGTTGAACGGCCTTTGGCGAGATGGCGGCCTTCAGTACGCGCCCCCCATTCGTTAAGCCAAATAGCGTCACCTTGCTGTTTTCACTGGCCGATTTGGGGCAACCCCGTCGGCCAGCGCACCAAAAGGAATCGGCTCGTAACCCTTTTTGCACTTTTTTGCAGCACAACTTTGGTCAAAACGTTGCACTTCTTGCGTTGAAAAGCGCTGAATGGGCCGACATATCCTTTCTGGCATCTTCCTTGCTAGCGTTTAGAGTGTCATGCACTGGCATGTATAACGATATTTAAAAAAAACGAGGAAGGGAAACAACCATGCTTAACAAAAAACACGTGGTACTGCTGGCCTCTGCGGGCGCGATTACCCTATCGGGTGTAACAAGCGTTCAGGCGGATGTGCTGGAAGATACGCGCTCACGAGGTGCGGTGCAGTGTGGCGTGAGCGATGGCTTGCCGGGCTTTTCCGCACCTGACGACAGCGGCGAGTGGCAGGGGCTTGACGTCGATGTCTGCCGCGCCGTCGCCGCCGCCGTGCTGGGCGATGCCGATGCGGTGAACTACATCTCGCTGAACGCCGTTGAACGTTTCACCGCGCTTCAGTCCGGCGAGGTCGATGTCCTTTCTCGTAACACTACCTGGACCACCACCCGCGATACCACCCTGGGCCTCAACTTCGCCGGCGTGAACTTCTACGACGGCATCGGTTTCATGGTCAACCGTGACCTGGGTATCGGCGGCGCCGACGAGCTCGATGGCGCGGCGATCTGTATCCAATCCGGCACTACCACCGAACTCAACGTGGCCGATTATTTCCGTGCCAACGACATGGCGTTCGACCCGATCGTTTTCGATACCTCCGAGCAGACCGTGGGCGGCTTCCAGTCCGGGCGCTGCGACGTGCTCACCTCCGACACCTCCCAGCTCGCCGCGCTGCGCATTCAGCTGGATGAGCCGGGCAACGCGATGATCCTCCCCGACATCATCTCCAAGGAGCCACTGGGCCCGGTGGTTCGCCAGGGCGACGACACCTGGTTCAACATCGTGAAATGGTCGCTTTTCGCCATGCTCAATGCTGAAGAGTACGGCGTGACCAGTGAAAACGTCGACGACATGATGGATAGCGACAATCCGGATATCGCACGCCTGCTGGGCCAGGACGGCAACTACGGTGAAGGCATGGGCCTCGAGGCCGACTGGGCGTACAACATCATAAGCCAGGTAGGCAACTACGCCGAAAGCTTCGAGCGCAACGTCGGCATGGATTCACCGCTTGAAATCGAACGGGGCGCCAACGCGCTCTGGAACCAGGGCGGCTTCCAGTACGCACCGCCGATTCGCTAAGCGTCTCGCTTGACCCCGGCCCGCCGCTCCCTGTGAGCCCAGGCGGGCCGTTTGATTGACCCTGCCGTATCGCGGAGACGCTTTTCATGTCTGTAAGATCCAACCCTCGCCCGGTGGGCCACAAGCCCCCTTTCTGGCGAGACCGCGCTAAGCGCGCGCTTATTTTTCAGCTGCTGGTAGTGGCGGCCGTGGCCGTCTTCCTGCTGTATATCGTGGGCAATACCCAGTCCAACCTGTCCGCCCGGGGCATCACCACGGGATTTGGTTTTCTGGACAACACTGCCGGCTTTGGTATCGTCCAGAGTCTGATCGATTACTCGTCGCAAAGTACTTACGGACGCACCTTTCTTGTCGGCCTGCTCAACACGCTGCTGGTGGGGGGACTAGGGGTTCTGGCCGCCACGATCATCGGCTTCATCGTAGGCATCGCCAGGCTCTCGCCCAACTGGCTACTGGCCCGTCTGGCCGCCGCCTATATCGAAACCTTTCGTAATATCCCGCTGCTCCTGCAGATCTTTTTCTGGTACTTCGCCGTGCTGCGTACGCTACCCAGCGCCCGCGACAGCCTCTCCCTCGGCGAAGTCTTCTTCTTGAACGTGCGCGGACTCTACCTGCCCGAGCCACTTTTCGAGTCCGGCTTCGGGTTGATTCCCGCCGCCGTCCTCGTCGCCATCGTGGCAAGCATTGCGCTCATCGTCTGGAACAAGCGCCGCCAGGAGGCGACCGGCAAACGCCTGCCCGTCTACTGGATGGCTTTCGCACTCATGGCAGGCCTGCCCCTTCTGGTACTGGTGGCTACCGGCGTGCCGATCACCTGGGATGTGCCGGAACTTCGCGGCTTCAACTTTCGCGGCGGCATTACCGTCATTCCGGAATTTCTGGCGCTGTGGGTAGCGCTTTCGATCTACACCGCCTCGTTTATCGCCGAAATTGTCCGTTCGGGCATTCAGGCGATCTCCCACGGCCAGACCGAAGCCGCCCAGGCGCTGAGCCTGCCACGTAACCTGATTCTGCGCCTGGTGGTCATTCCTCAGGCGATGCGGGTGATCATTCCGCCGCTGACCAGCCAATACCTGAACCTGATCAAGAACTCGTCGCTGGCCACCGCCATCGGCTATCCGGATCTGGTCTCGGTGTTTGCGGGGACCACGCTGAATCAGACCGGCCAGGCCATCGAGGTCATCGCCATGACCATGGGGGTCTACCTGACCATCAGCCTGCTGGTCTCCATGTTCATGAACTGGTTCAACGCCCGTGTGGCGCTGGTCGAACGCTAGGGCAAGGGTGGAAACAATGATTCATAATCGAACCATGATCGAGCAGCGCCCGGCCCCGAAAAGCACCATCGGCCCCGTGGCGTGGCTGCGTACCAATCTCTTCAACGGCCCGGTCAACACGCTGTTTACCCTGATCGGCCTTTACGTGCTGTACCTTCTGGTGGTGCCCACCGTGCAGTGGGCATTCATCAACGCCGACTGGGTGGGGTCGACGCGCGAAGACTGCTCCCGCGAGGGAGCGTGCTGGGTGTTCATCAAGGCGCGCTTTACCCAGTTCATCTACGGGCTCTACCCCCGCTCGGAAATATGGCGCGCCAACATCGTGTTCGTCGGTTTTTTTGCGCTGATCGCCTGGCTTGCCATTCCGCGCCTTCCCTTCAAGCGCTGGGTAGCGGTATTCGCCCTGGTGGCCTTCCCGGTGATCGCCTACGTGCTGCTTCACGGCGGCTATTTCGATCTGCCGCGCGTACCCACCCACCGCTGGGGCGGGCTGATGCTCACCCTCTTGCTTGCCACCGTCGGCATGGTGGGGGCGCTGCCCATCGGTATCGTGCTGGCGCTGGGCCGGCGTTCCAACATGCCGATCGTGAAAAGCTTCTCGGTGGTGTTCATCGAGTTCTGGCGCGGCGTGCCGCTCATCACCGTGCTGTTCATGGCCTCGGTGATGCTACCGCTGTTCCTGCCTTCAGAGCTCAGCGTCGACCGGCTGATCCGCGCCTTGATCGGCCTTACGCTGTTTCAAAGCGCCTACATGGCGGAGGTGATTCGCGGCGGGCTGCAGGCGATTCCCAAGGGCCAGGAAGAAGCCGCCGCCGCGCTCGGCATGACCTACTGGAAGCGCATGGGGCTGATCGTGATGCCCCAGGCGCTCAAGATGATGATTCCCGGCATCGTGAACACCTTCATCTCGCTTTTCAAGGACACCACGCTGGTCATGATCATTGGTCTCTTTGACCTGTTAGGCATCGTACAGGCGGCACTTTCCGACTCGCGCTGGCTGGGCTTCTCACTGGAAGGCTACGTGTTCGCGGCGTTCATGTTCTGGATCTTCTGTTTCAGCATGTCCCGCTACAGCCAATACCTGGAACGCAAGCTCAACACCGGCCACAAGCGTTAACGCCGCCCTTAGGATTTCAAGGATAACCTCATGAGCGAAGCAGCTTTGAACACCCCCGACCTGATGGTCGAAATGCGCGGCGTCAACAAATGGTACGGTGACTTCCACGTGCTGCGCGACATTGACCTGAGCGTCAAACGCGGCGAGCGCATCGTGATCTGCGGGCCCTCCGGCTCGGGCAAATCCACCATGATTCGGTGCATCAACCATCTCGAAGAGCACCAGCAGGGCGATATCGTGGTCGGCGGCGTGCCGCTGATCCAGGACGTCAAGCGCATCGAGCAGGTACGCCGCAGCGTCGGCATGGTCTTCCAGCACTTCAACCTGTTCCCCCACCTGAGCGTGCTGGAAAACTGCTGTATCGCGCCGATGTGGGTACAGAAAAAACCCCGCCGGGAGGCCGAAGAGCAGGCCATGCGCTATCTGGAACGAGTGCGTATCGCCGAACAGGCCAAGAAGTACCCGGGCCAGCTTTCCGGCGGCCAGCAGCAGCGCGTGGCCATCGCCCGTTCGCTTTGCATGCACCCGGACGTGATGCTCTTTGACGAACCCACCTCTGCACTCGACCCGGAGATGATCAAGGAAGTGCTCGACGTCATGATCGAGCTTGCCAACGAAGGCATGACGATGCTGTGCGTCACTCACGAGATGGGCTTTGCCAAGACCGTGGCCGACCGGGTGATCTTCATGGACCAGGGCCAGATCATCGAGGAAAACGCGCCGGAGCCGTTTTTCAACAACCCGCAGTCCGAGCGCACCCAGCTGTTCCTGAGCCAGATTCTTGGCCACTAGGCGCCGCCGTTCGCTCCTATAAGGGTGATACTGGCCGGTGCCAGCGCAGGCTGCTCACGATGCTCGGTGAGCGGTCTGCCCTTCAACGCGGTAAGCAGTATCTGCAGCGGGTCGCCATGGCTCACTACCAGTATCGTCTCACCTTCCAGGCACTGTTCAAGCTCCTCCACCACTGACTGCATACGTGTCGCCACCCGGCTGACGGGTTCGACATGGTGTGCGTCGTGGTCGGCATTCTGGGCATCCAGCGCCCAGACGCGGGGATAGAAGCGATCACGTTGCCCGTCCAGCTCGCCAAAATAGCGCTCGCGCAGTCGTTCATCTTTCACCATGGCCACATTCAGGGCGTCGGCCACCCGACTCGCCGTCTGGGTCGTACGCAAGAAATCCGAATGAATAATCCGCGAAGGTACCGACCAGGACCAGTGCGCCACCGCCTCGGCCAGCTGTCGCTCACCGATCTTCGACAGCCCGAATGCACCGACGCCGTGCTCTGGCGCGCTGATGATCAACCCCTGCTCGTTGGCCTGGCTATGGCCGTGGCGCATCAATAGATAGCGATTGCGCCAATGGTATGAGGCGCTATGGAAAGTGCTTGACATAAGTTTGTCACAAACCCTACGTTGAAGAAGTGTCGTTTTCGAAATACAAACATTGCATGCGCAGTAACGAAACTTACGCCGAGTTTACTGCCATTTGACGCTCAAGAATGCGCGTTACCCATAAAAATAACCCACAATCGAGGTTCACATGATCACGTTCAACGCTTCCAAGCCTGCGCTGCTGCTCGCCACGGCTGCCGCACTGCCCCTTGCACTCTTTTCGAGCGCCTCTTTCGCCGACTGCGAGCGCGGCGACCTGGACGCGCTTTATTGCGACGAAAACGGTGACATGGTCGCCGACCGTCCCGCCGACGAGTCCGAGTGGCTCAACCCGGACACGTTGATTTTCGCCTACACCCCGGTGGAAGATCCTGCCATCTATTCCGATATCTGGCAGCCCTTTATCGATCATCTATCCAAGGTGACCGAACGCAACGTGCGCTTTTTCGCGGTGCAGTCCAATGCCGCCCAGGTCGAGGCCATGCGCAGCGGCCGCCTGCATATCGCCGGCTTCTCCACAGGCCCTACGCCCTTTGCGGTGAACCTGGCCGGCGCCGTGCCGTTTGCCTTGATGGGCTCGGACGATGGTCAGTTCGGCTATACGCTGCAGCTTTTCACCCACGCCGACTCCGATATAGAAGAGATCGAGGACCTCAAGGGCAAGCGTGTCGCGCACACCTCGCCGACGTCCAACTCTGGCAACCTCGCCCCGCGGGCACTGCTGCCCGAGCTTGGCATCACCCCCGACGAAGACTACGAAGTCGTCTACTCCGGGAGTCATGATCAGTCCATGCTGGGGGTCGTTGCCCGCGACTACGACGCCGCGCCGGTCGCCTCCGAGGTCGTCGAACGCATGGCCGCTCGCGGGCTTTACGACGAAGAGGACGTTCGCCTGATCTACGAATCCGACCGCTTCCCGACCACCTCCTACAACTACGCCTACAACCTGCATCCTGATCTGGTCGAGAAGATCGAAGAAGCATTTTTCAGCTTCGATTTTGCCGGCACCGAGCTCGGCGAGGAGTTTGATGGTGTCGAGAAGTTCATACCGATCAACTACAAGGATAACTGGCAGGTCATCCGTACCATCCAGGCCGCGAACAACGTGAGCTACACCCGGGAAAACCTGGAGTAATGCCCGCTGCGCCGCCACCGCGGCGCGACTTTCGATCGCTGGATGGAACCCAAAAGATGTTAGTGATTAGTGACCTGGTAAAGCGTTACGGCCATAGCGAGCCCGTGCTCAAGGGCCTCAACTTACGCGTTGAGGGCAATAGCGTGGTGTCCATCGTGGGCGCCTCGGGAGCAGGCAAAAGCACGATGCTGCGCTGTATCAACCGGCTGGTGGAGCCGACCTCGGGCTCCATCAAGCTAAACGACACCGAGCTTGTCAACTTGAAAGGCGCCGAGCTCAAGCGCGCCCGTCGCAAGATCGGCATGGTGTTTCAAGGCTTCAACCTGCTCGATCGCTTGACCGTGATGGAGAACGTGCTGGCGGGCCGGCTGGGCTACGTCAATCTTTTCCAGGCGGTGTCCCGACGCTACCCGCAAACGGATATAGACCGCGCCTTTCATCTGATGGAGCGCGTGGGCATTGCCCACTACGCCAACAAGCGTGCCGACGAGCTTTCCGGCGGCGAGCGTCAACGGGTCGGCGTCGTCCGTGCGCTGATGCAGGAACCGGACGTACTCCTGGCCGACGAGCCCACCGCCTCGCTCGATCCGCGCACCTCGGAGCAGATCATGGTGTTGCTGCAGAGCCTGGCCCAGGAGCTCTCGCTGCCGGTACTGATCAATATCCACAACGTTGCCCAGGCCAAGACCTACACCGAGCGCATTGTGGGCCTGCGCCACGGCAAGATGATCTTCGACGGTGCACCTGTTGATTTCAATAAAGATGCGCTCGACGCCATCTATGGCGGCATCGAAGCCCCGGACGAGACGGTCAGCGACACCCCACTGGAGGAGCGCCCATGACGCCTCCTGAGGCTTCCCCCGCCACGCCGCGCACCTGGAAAAAGCCGCCATTCATTGCCAACCCCCTGCTGCGCTATGGCCTGCTGATCATCGCCGTGGGCTACCTTGTATGGGCGTTTGGCTCACTGCCGTTCAACTGGGCACGCATCAGTGAGGGTCTGCCCCGTGCCGCGCGCATCTTCAGCGGCGGCTTCCCGCCCAACTTCGACCGTTTCGAGCTTCTTTTGACCGGTTTTAAAGAGAGCTTTCAGATCGCGATTCTGGCAACGCTTCTGGGCGTACTGCTCTCCATTCCTTTCGCCGTCATGGCGGCGCGCAACATTGCCCCGCTGCCCATCTACCTGGTCGGCCGCGCGGTGATTATCGTTTCGAGAAGCTTTCACCCGGTCATCGTGGCGATATTGTTCGTCGCCGCCGTCGGCTTTGGCCCGCTGGCAGGCATCTTGACGCTGACCCTCTACTCCATCGGCTTTGTCGGCAAGCTTCTGGCCGAAGAGATCGAGGAGATCGACTGGGGCCAGGTCGAGGCGATGCGCGCCGCTGGCGCCGGCTATCTGGCTACGCTGTTCTACGCGGTCTTTCCCCAGATACTCCCACGCCAGATCGGCCTTTCCATGTACCAGCTGGACAGCAATCTACGCGCCTCCGCCGTCGTCGGTATCGTGGGCGCCGGCGGTATCGGCAGCACCCTGATGAACGCCTTTGGTCGCTACGACTACGATTTCGCCTTCGCGATCCTGCTGGTGATCATTGCGGTCATTCTGCTCAGCGAAGGGGTGAGCGGCTGGGTGAGGAAAAAAATATGGTAGATCACGCACAACATCTCGCCGATCGTGTCTGGCAGCGCTACGACACCAAAACGCGCCTTGTCCGCTTCGTCATCTTGCTGTTCACGCTGATGCTGGTGGTCTGGGCAGTGAGCGACATCGATATCTTCTGGCCCTGGGTATGGGATGCACCCAATCAGATCTCCGGGCTGGGCGCGCGTATGTGGCCTCCCAGTCCGGCAGGGTTTGGCAACATCGTCAACGCCTTGCTGGAAACCGTGCATATCGCCACCCTTGCCACTTTTCTTACCATCTTTTTAGCGCTGCCGGTGGCCTATATCGCAGCACAGAACACCACCCCCAATCGGGCGTGCCTGTGGCTTGGGCGCTTCATTCTGGTCTCGAGCCGCTCGGTGAATACGATCATCTGGGCGCTGTTGTTCGTGGCCATTTTCGGCCCCGGCGTGCTGGCGGGTATCCTGGCCATCGTGTTTCGCTCGATCGGGTTCATCGGCAAATTGATGGGCGAGGCGATCGAGGAGATCGACCGCCGCCCGGTCGAGGCAATGGAAGCCACCGGCGCCTCCAAGGCGAAGGTCATTGCCTACGCGATCGTGCCCCAGGTGATGCCCGCCTTCTTTGCCATCGTGATCCTGCGCTGGGACATCAATATCCGGGAATCCACGGTGCTCGGGCTGGTGGGCGCCGGCGGTATCGGCGTAATTCTGCAAGGCGCCATCGATACCTTCGCCTGGCCAACGGTGGCAACGATCCTGCTGGCGATCATCGTGCTGGTGTTGATCGGCGAGGCTCTCACGAGCGTGCTGCGACGTAGGGTGCTTTAAATGGCTAAGTAGTTGACCTGACGTGAAACTCTTGCCATGTTTAATTCATCACCAACGACACGGAGGACGTGTGATATGACAACTTATATTGTGGTGGCCGATGCAGGCCGAGCGCGTATCTTCACCTACGCGGCCAACAAGCTCACGGAAAAAGAGAACCTGGCCCACGCCGAAGGGCGGATGCACGAAGGCGACCTGGTCACCGACAGCCCCGGCGCAGATGTTCACAGCTCAGCCGCAAGCTCGTCACACTCCTCCGCGGAAGGGGGAGCAGCACTCGAGCACGAAAACGAAATGTTTGCCAAGGATGTCGTTCAGCATCTGGTAGACGCCCGCACGAGCAACAAGATGGACGAACTCATCCTGGTGGCGGCCCCCAAGTTCCTGGGACTTTTGCGCGACAAGCTCGACAAGCCGACCCAGAAGATGGTGACACACACTCTTTCGAAGGACTTGACCAAGGCCTCGAGCGAGGAAATCGAAAAAGCAATTCAAAAGCTAAACCAATAAGCCATTTAACTTTTAATCAACGTTAAGACTCAAGCCAGAACCGCTCTCGCCGATAAGCTAGTTGACAGGTGTCGCGTATCGTCAGCGACAACTCAGCTTCTTGGCACAGGGGGCGGCCATGGTGATCAAGCTAGATACCGCAAGCGTTATACTGCCCTCCAATGGGCACTCCGATCTGACTCACGCCTTTCTCTGTTCGCTTGAAAAGTGGCGCCTACGCCTTTTTGCTTCAAGGCAGAAAGGCCCCGCCATGCACTTTAAACCCTCGCGCCCGCTGATCGCGACCCTGGTAGGTAGCTGTATCCTGCTGGTCGTGGCTATCCTTTTGCTCTACTCACTCATGACCCATATGCGCTCTCAAGCTCTGGTCGAGAGCGAATCCCAGCCGCTGCTCAAGCAAAACGTCGAGCCGGCGTGAACTTTCCATGCTCATCTACCAGACAGTGGTCAACGACCCCGACGCGGCTGTACCGTCGGGCCCGCATTGGTACGACTACAACGGCGACCATCTGCTGGTGCCTTCCTTCAACGCGCCCGGCCTGGCCGACGGTGAGTTTCGCAGCAGCCGTATTTTCCGTCCGCTGCGCCACCTGGCCGACTGGATTCGACACGGGCCAGGTCGCGATAAAAGCTTATGCAAACCTAAAGTCACACTCGTCGGCGCCGATAGGGAAATACCGATGCCCGACCGAGTGGTCTATTTCTTGGCCTGCCATCTCCTGAACAGTGAGACTGTTAATGCTCCACTTCATGCGCTTGTGCATCCCTTTAGCTGCTTTGTCAGCCTCACCTTCATATCGCTCGATCAATGGCGCCAGCAAGGACGTTTGGAATGAATTTTAAATCCGTACGCACACTCATCACGACGCTGGTCGGCGGTTGTATTCTGCTGGTGATCGCCGCCCTGGTCATCTATTCACTGATCGCCAACGAGCGCTCCCACACGCTGGTGGAAAGTCAGACACAAGCGCTGCTCGAGCGCAATATCCAGACCCGTCTGGACGCTATTGCCGCCGAACAGGCCGAGCGTATCAAAGGCCAGTTCGAAAATACCTTGAGACTGAGCGAAAGTCTGGCGCGGGCCAACGCCCTGATGGGCCAGACAGACGAGTCAGGGCGCCTGTCGCTGAATCTGAGCCGTCGCGAACTCTCTCAAATGGTGCGTCAGACCGCGATTGATAATCCCGAACTGTTAGGAGCCTACATTGGCTGGGAGCCCGATGCGTTTGGCCGCGATGCCCTCTTTGCCGGGCGTGAAGGACTGGGTTACGGCGCGGATGGCCGCTTTCGCCCGCTGTGGTATCGCGACGACAGCGGCAATGTCGTGGTACTGCCTCTTGATGACAGCATGGAAAGCGAAGCGCTACAGCCCAGCGGGGTCCGTCAGGGAGAGTACTATCTATGCCCACGCGATACGTCAACGGCTTGTATCGTGGACCCGGTCCCCTATGATTTCGATGGCCAGATGGCCATGGTGACCTCGTTCAGTGTACCGGTGCTTGTCGATGGTGAATTTCGTGGTATTGCCGGTGTCGATCTTGCCGTCGACTTCATCCAATCCATGCTTGGCGATGCCAATCAGGCGCTTTACGACGGCGCAGGCGAAATGGCCCTGATCGCCTCTGGTGGTGCCTTGACCGCGCATACCGCACAACAGGACGCGCTTGGCAGCCCCATCAGCGAAGTGTTGACGCCATCACTGCAGTCCCATATCCAAAGCGCTCAGCGCGGTGAGACAGTACGCCATCACGATACTGAACAAGGCGTTATCGAGCTGTATTGGCCTTTTACCATTGGCGATATCGATACCCCGTGGGTACTCATGCTGCGCCTGCCGGAAAGTGCCGTGATGGCCGGTCTGTATACCCTTCAGGATCAGTTGAACGACCAGGCGCGATCCTTGATGGGTGGCATGATACTCATGGGCCTGGTGATTGCACTTCTGGGCTTGCTGGCCAGCTGGCTGCTGGGTACCCGTATCTCCCGCCCGCTGCGCTACCTGGCCGACCGGATGCGCGAGATCGCCTCGGGTGATGGCGATCTGACCCAGCGCCTGCCGGTGCGCGGACGCAACGAAGCCGCCGAACTCGCCATCCAGTTCAACGCCTTCGCGACCAAGATTCACGATGTGCTGGTGGATGTTCGCGCCAGCAGTGAGTCTGTTCATCACGCCGCCAACGAGATCACCCAGGGCGGCCAGGACCTTTCCCGACGCACCGACCAGACGGCATCGAGCCTGCAGCAGACCTCGACCGCCATGGAGCAGATCAGCAGCACCGTGGGCCACACCACCAGCGCTTCAAGAGAAGCCAGCGGGCTTTCACAGACGGCGTCGCAGCTGGCCGCCCGGACCAACAGCGCCTTCGAGCAGGTGGTGGTCACCATGGACGATATCCGCACCACGTCTGATGAGATTCAGGCCATCGTCAAGGTTATCGACGGCATCGCCTTCCAGACCAACCTGCTGGCCCTGAACGCCTCGGTCGAAGCGGCCCGGGCCGGTGAACACGGCCGCGGCTTTGCCGTAGTGGCCGAAGAAGTACGCATGCTGGCCGCGCGCAGCAGCGACGCTGCGGCGGATATTCGCCAGCGCATCGGCGCCTCGACCGACAGGGTGGAAAGCGGCACACAGCTGGTGCACGAGGCCGAACGCGCCATGCATGAACTGGCTGAAAGCGTCACGCGGGTCAACCAGATGCTGGGCGATATCAGCACCGCCGCCAGCGAGCAAAGCGATGGCATCAGCCAGGTGAGCATTGCGGTGAGCGATCTTGACCAGATGACCCAGCAAAACGCCGCGCTGGTCGAGGAGTCCACCACCGCCGCCGAACAATTGAAGGAGCAGGCGGAGCGGCTTGCCGAACTGGTGGGCGGTTTTACGCTGGCAAAGGAGCGCGGCGACAGCGAGCGGTTGCCCGGGCCTGGTTTTCGAAACGGCTAAACGCTACCCCCTTGGCGGCAAGGGTATCGAGGGCCTCTTTAAAGGCCCTTTTTATTCTTTGCTCACACACTCTTTCTCTGCGCGTCTCCATCAATTTTCCCGTCAGAGGCAACTCAAGAGCATTTACGCCTATAGCCGTAGATGCTCTGGCCGATACAGTAACAAAGACATATCCGAGCGCCCTACTCTCCACCCTGAAACCTTTTCAAATAAGCGAGTTTTATCGATGCTCTCCTCTCTTCGCGCGCGCATTTTGCTAGTGACACTCGTCATAATCACCCTGGCGCTCGCCATCAATGCCGCGATCAGCTACACGATTCTTAAAAGCCATAATGATCGCCAGATCGCCCAGGATCTCGTTTCTCTATCACAAGGCAACGCTCTGGCCATCGAGGAGTGGGTTGCAGCCCGCGTATCCATGGTAGAGGCGGCACGCCCCCAGGTAATCAGTGATGATCCTACGGCGCCGCTTGTTCAGCTCGCCGACTCCGGCGGCTTTTCGTCTGCCAATCTCGGGCTCCCCGATGGTGGCCTGATCGCCTCGGATGGTTGGATACCGGGCGCGGACTACGACGTTCGCGAGCGTGAGTGGTACCAAAGCGCCGTCGCCCGGGACGCGACCATCATCTCGCAGCCCTACCAGGATGCCGAAAGCGGCGACCTGGTGGTCACGATTGCCACGCCGATCACGCAAAACGGTCGCTTTTACGGGGTCGTGGGAGGTAGCGCCACCATCAATCAGTTGGTGAATCAGGTGAATGCGATTCAGCCCACGCCGTCGAGCTTCGCCTTTCTCAGCAGTGCCGGCGAAACCCTGATTGCGCACCCGGATTCGGCGCTGACGCTTCAGCCGCTGACCGAGCTTAGCCCAGCGCTTACCCCCGCGACCCTTGAGCGGTTGAGCACCACACGCAACGCCTGGGAAGGCATCGATGTCGGGGGTCAGACCAAGCGCGTTGCGGCCACGCCCATTACCGGCACCGACTGGGCGCTTGGCGTGGCGCTGGACGAGCGGGAAGCCACGGTGGGGCTGAGGGCGATGATTCACTCGGCGCTGGTGGTGCTAGGGGTCATCATCGTCGTCACCGCCTTGCTGCTGAGCCTATGGCTCAAGCGGATGTTCAGGGGGCTCGAGCGCGCCCGCGATGCGCTGGACGATATCGCCAGCGGCGAAGGCGACCTGACCCGCCGCCTGCCCGAGCAAGGGCGCGACGAAGTGGCCCAGATCAGCGGCGCTTTCAACCGTTTCGTCGACAAGATGGAGTCGGTGTTGATCGACGTTCGCACCAGCAGCCAGTCGGTTCACCATGCGGCCAGCGAGATCGCCACCGGTGGCCAGGATTTGTCGCGGCGTACCGACAACACCGCCGCCAGCCTGCAGCAGACCTCCGCCTCCATCGAGGAAATCACCAGCACCGTGCAGCAAACCGCGGCGTCCTCGAAAGAAGCCAACAAGCTCTCGCAAACCGCGTCGGAAGTCGCCAACGAAGGCGGGCAAGTGGTCGCGGGCGTGGTGACCACCATGGAGGAGATCACGACAGCCTCGGACAAGATCGGTGAGATCGTCACCCTGATGAACAGCATCTCGTTTCAGACCAACCTGCTGGCGCTGAACGCCTCGGTGGAAGCCGCGCGCGCCGGCGAGCACGGTCGCGGCTTTGCCGTGGTGGCCGAAGAAGTGCGCATGCTGGCCAGGCGCAGCAGCGATGCGGCCAACGATATTCAAAAGCTGATCGAGGATTCCCAGAGCAAGGTGAGTACCGGCACCACCCTGGTGCGTAACGCCGGCGCCACCATGAAAAGCATCGTGGAACACATCACCCGCGTGTCCGACGTGCTCGAGGAAATTACCGCCGCGACCGGCGAGCAGAGCGACGGTATCAACCAGGTCAACATCGCGGTGGCCGACCTGGACCGTATGACCCAGGAAAATGCCGCCATGGTGGAGGAGTCCACCACCGCCGCCGAGCAGCTCAAAGAGCAGGCGAATCACCTGGCCGAGACGATCGGCAGCTTCAAGCTGTCCGAGCGCGCAGCGCCGCCGCTGACGGAGAATCAAACCACACGCTCGCTGCCGTCGTTCTAATCCTGGGCCCGGGCTTCTCCCTCTAGGGCACCGGCGGTAGCGCGATATCGTCGCTGCGGCTGGCACCGGCGGTCATCTCGCGACACAGGCGCAGAAACTCGCGCACGCCGGTGGTCAGGTACTTGTGGCGGTGCCAGATGAAAGTGAACTGGCGCTTCAAATCCAATTCCGGTGTGGGCAGCTCGACAAGGCTGCCCCGCCGGAAGGCGTCGCGCAGCGCAAGCCGCGAGACGCAGCCGATGCCAAGGCCCGACTCCACCGCGCGCTTGATGCCCTCGGTGTGTTCGAGCTCCAACAGCGTATTGAAACGACTGCGCCGGTGGCGGGCGGCATGCTCCAACGTCATGCGCGTGCCCGAGCCCTCTTCGCGCATGATCCAGTCCTCGCGTAAAAGCTGCTCGAGCTCCAGATGCTTGCGCCCGGCAAGCGGGTGGCGCGGTGAGCAGAACACGCATAGTTCGTCCTCGACCCAGGGCTGGCTGACGATCATCTCGTCGTCGCACTGCCCTTCGATCAAGCCCAAATCCAGCGAGTGCTGGCGCACCCCTTCGATGATATGACGCGTATTACGCACCGCCAGCCGCACCCGGCTTCCGGGGTAGCGCTGCATGAAATCGCTGATCAAAAGCGTGGCCAGGTAGTTACCGATGGTCAGCGTGGCCCCCACTTCGAGCGCCCCCACGCCCTTCTGGCCGCGCAGAAGCTCCTCCACCTCCTCGGCCCGGTCCAGAAGAGCCACCGCCTTGGGCAGCAGTTGAAAGCCCAGGGCGTTGAGCTTTAGCCGCTTGCCGAGCCGGTCGAGCAGTTGGCAGTCGAACTGGCGCTCGAGCTCGGTGAGGGCGGTGCTGGTGGCGGATTGGGACATGGCAAGCGCGCGCGCCGCCTTTGAGACGCTTTCGTGCTGGGCCACGGCCACGAAGACCTCGAGCTGGCGTAACGTATAGTGCATACCCGGCCTATATCGATTTTGCAGATAAGGTTTATCAGTATAATTGACTTAACAGATATGCGCCCGCTGTTTAGACTTGGCAGCAACATACCTAACCGCTTTTATTCTTTTTAAGAATATGAAATGCGAATGAGTCCGCGCGACGCCGCTTTCGCGCTAAAGGAGTTGTCATGAGCAAGTTTGCCCTGGAAGAAGTGCTGAGCGTCCATCACTGGAACGATACCCTGTTCAGCTTTCGGACCACGCGGGAGCGCAGCCTGCGCTTCAAGACCGGCCAGTTCGTCATGATCGGTCTGGAAGTGGACGGCAAACCGCTAATGCGCGCCTACTCCATCGCCAGCCCCAACTATGAAGACCACCTCGAATTCTTCAGCATCAAGGTACCGGACGGCCCGCTGACCTCGCGCCTTCAGCATCTTCAGGTGGGCGACCAGATCATGGTGAGCCGCAAGCCCACCGGCACGCTGGTGTGCGATGACCTGCTGCCTGGGCGTAATCTCTACATGCTCTCCACCGGCACGGGCCTGGCGCCGTTCATGAGCCTGATTCAGGACCCGGAAGTCTACGAGCGCTACGAAAAAATCGTGCTGGTCCACGGCGTGCGCGAAGTCTCGGAACTGGCCTACGCCGACTTCATCACCAAGGAGCTGCCCGCCCACGAATACCTGGGCGAAGAGGTCGCCGAAAAGCTCGTCTACTACCCCACGGTGACCCGGGAAGAGTTCCACACCATGGGGCGGCTGACCGACCATATTCGCAGCGGCAAGATCTTCGAGGACACGGGCCTGCCGCCTATCGACCCGCGCCAGGATCGGGCGATGATCTGTGGCAGTCCCGCGATGCTGGATGATACCAGCGCGCTGCTCGACGAGCTGGGCTTGAATATCTCCCCGCGCATGGGCGAACCCGGCGACTACGTGATCGAGAGGGCGTTTGTCGAAAAGTAAGCCTCTCATCCAAGCCCATTAAAAAGCCCCGCCAACCTTTTTGGTTGGCGGGGCTTTTTTAGGCGCGCATCGAAGTGCTTAAACTGCGTCCTTGCCGGTTTCGCCGGTACGGATACGGATAACCTGCTCCAGCGGCATGACGAAGATCTTGCCGTCGCCGATCTTGCCGGTATTGGCCACCTGGGTGATGGCCTCGATCACCTGTTCGACCAGCTCGTCGTCAACGGCAACTTCAAGCTTCACCTTGGGTAGAAAATCCACCACATACTCGGCGCCGCGATAAAGCTCGGTATGCCCTTTCTGGCGACCAAAGCCCTTTACCTCTGTCACGGTAATCCCCTGCACGCCGATATCCGAAAGCGATTCGCGTACGTCATCAAGCTTGAACGGCTTGATAATGGCTGAGATAAGTTTCATTGCGACATCCTTTAACTAGGTGGCCCGTTATTATCTGGGTAAGCGAAGGTCACTATAGGCCAAACGCGCCCCGTTCCCCATAAGCATACACCGCTACCGCGGGAGAATAAAAAAGCCTCCCACGGCGGGGAGGCTTATGTCACTAATCCGGGTTAAGCGCGATTACTTTTTAACGCTGAACTCCGGGTAGGCTTCCAGGCCGCACTCGGCGATATCCACCCCTTCATACTCTTCCTCTTCGCTGACACGGATACCCATGACGGCCTTGAGCACCACCCATACCACCAGGCTTGCCAAGAATACCCACCCGAAGATACCGAGGATCCCGATCAGCTGCGCCCCGAAAGAGGCGTCGCCGTTGTTGAAAGGTACTGCCAGCAAGCCCCAGATACCCACGATACCGTGCACCGAAATGGCACCAACCGGGTCGTCCAGCTTCACCTTATCCAGCGTCACGATAGAGGCCACCACGACCAGACCGCCGATCGCTCCGATGATCGCCGCACCCAATGCAGAGGGTGAAAGCGGGTCGGCCGTGATGGCCACAAGGCCCGCCAGCGCGCCGTTGAGTGCCATGGTCAGATCTGCCTTGCGAAACCACAGCTTGGCCAGCACGAGGGCCGCGATGACACCAGCGGCGGCGGCGGCGTTGGTGTTCACGAACACCTGGGCCACATTATTGGCGGAGGCGACATCCGACATCTTGAGCTCGGAGCCACCGTTGAACCCGAACCAGCCCATCCACAGAATGAACGTACCCAGCGTTGCCAGCGGCATGTTGGCCCCCGGAATCGCGTGAATTGAACCGTCCTTACCGTACTTGCCTTTACGCGGGCCAAGAATCAGTACCCCTGCCAGGGCGGCGGCGGCACCGGCCATGTGCACGATGCCGGAACCGGCGTAATCAGAGTAGCCCACGGCGTCCAGCCAGCCGCCGCCCCAGGTCCAGTAGCCAGAGACCGGGTAGATGAAAGCGGTCATCACGACAGCGAAGGTCAGAAACGCCCAGAGCTTCATGCGCTCGGCCACCGCGCCCGATACAATCGACATGGCCGTGGCCACGAAGACCACCTGGAAGAAGAAGTCGGAACGCATGGAGTAGTAGGGCGCGTCTTCTCCGCCGGCCAGTACCGCATCCACGCTGTTTTCAGCCCCCAGCAGAAAGCCCAGGCTCGGCAGGAAGCCGCCCTCATTGCTGGAGTACATGATGTAGTAACCCACCAGAAGGTACATGGTGCAGGCAATGGCAAACAGCGCGATGTTTTTCGTCAGGATTTCCGCGGTGTTCTTGGAGCGCACCATCCCGGCTTCCAGCATAGAAAAGCCGGCGGCCATCCACATGACCAGCACGCCGCAAATCAAAAAGTAAAAGGTATCGAGCGCGTAGCTCAGATCAGTGACCTCATTCATGAGTCGTTCCCCGTATACAAGTAGCGTTGTACCAAGCAAAGCAAAGCTGAATAAACCGTGACCGAGAGTGGTTCGTTATTGACGTTATACGGCGTCGGCGCCGCGCTCTCCGGTACGAATACGGATGACGTCCTCGAGCGGGGTGACAAATACCTTCCCATCACCGATCTTGCCGCTGTTCGCCGCGCTGCAGATGGCATCGAGTACGCTATCCAGCCGCGAGTCATCCACCGCTACTTCCACCTTGACCTTGGGCAGGAAATCGACGACATACTCGGCACCCCGGTAAAGTTCGGTATGCCCTTTCTGACGACCAAAGCCTTTTACTTCGGTCACCGTGATGCCCTGCACGCCGTTATCGGCGAGCGCTTCGCGAACGTCGTCGAGCTTGAATGGCTTGATGATAGCGGTGATGAGTTTCATCCCGGATCTCCCCTGCTGGATAGATAGCGGCCAGGCCGCCTGCGTTAACCTGTTGCCTCGTTAATGCGCATACCGTGCCATTCGTTATTTTTGCAATATGAATCATGTATTTAAAAACCTGCACGGAGTGTTTGTTCTTGCTGATCCGCACCAGCACCGTGCGCGGGCACGCCCGTGCACCATATGAGTGCGACCTGGAAAACCGCGCGCCTTGTTTTGATGCACTGAAAAAGTCCGGGTTTAAATGCGTGGGAAGCATGCGTATTTCGCCTGGGTTGCGTATCCTTACTTCAAAGCTGTTCATATTCATGCGTTCGTATCAGGAGATAGCCATGGCGACCCAAGACCGCATCAGCCGAATCGCTCAGCAGATTGGCGACCGCTTGCAAAATGCATCCCACGCGCCGGAAGATATTCAAAAGGGCGTGCAGCAAGTCATGCGCGGCGCCTTCGACCGTATGGAGCTGGTCTCCCGCGAGGATTTCGATATCCTGATGGATGTGCTCCAGCGCACCCGCTCACGAGTCGAAGCGCTGGAGCGTCAGGTGGCCAATCTTGAAGCCTCGATCGACGCAAGCCAGGCAGACAAGGCAACGCCCATGGAAGCCGAGGTGCAGCCACCTGCGCCCACAGCATCGGTTGAAGCCTCGGAAAGCCCCAAGTCGGAAAGCACTGAAACGAAGAGTCCTGAGCCAAAAACTCCCAGGAAAGCGGCGACCGCCAAAAAACCGGCCGTCGGCAGCCCATCGAAAGACGATAAGTAAAACGTTCAGCCGCGCGGCCGCTCACGATTCTTGAAGGGGGGACGCGCCGGCAAACATCAAAAATGAGAACATCTATCATTGCGTTCTGTGGTGCCAATGATAGGATCAGCGTTAACAACAACCTGTTCTCTGGATACCCCATGAACCGCATTATCGTCATCAGCACTGGCCTCTTGGGCGGTGCTTTTCCCACGCTCGCCTTTTCCCAATCCCCACCGGCTCCCCAGAACGAAGCCGCCCCTCAGGAAACCCTGGTAGTCGTCGGTTCGCGCACGCCTACGCAGATCAGCCAGATCCCTGGCGCGGTTCATGTGGTTGAAGGTCCAGAACTGCAGCAGCAGATCAATGCCGGGGGTGATCTGAAAACGGCGCTGGGCAGATTGGTGCCGGGGCTCGATTTTGGGCCGCAGGGGCGCACCAACGCAGGGCAGAACATGCGCGGGCGCAGCGTGCAGGTACTCATCGACGGCGTATCGCTTAACAACTCGCGGGGGCTGTCGCGCCAGTTCGACGCCATCGACCCGTTCAATATCGAACGTGTGGAAGTGCTTTCCGGCACCAGCAGCCTCTATGGCGGCGGCGCCACGGGCGGGTTGATCAACATCATCACCAAACAGGGGGAAAGCGGCCGCCCCCACTTCGAGACCCAGGCCAGCGTGACCAGCGGGTTCAACACGCGCCACGATTTCGACCGGCGGCTTTCGCAGTCGGCCAGTGGCGGCAATGACACAGTGCAGGGACGCATTGGCGTTTCGCTGGTGGAGAACGGCCGCCAGTACGATGCCGGAGGCGACGAGATCTTCCCCGATATCGCCCAGAGCGACCTGCAGGACAATCGCCACCTGGATATTCTCGGCAATGTGCGCATCGAGCTTGCCGGCGAACAGACCCTGATGCTCAGCGGCCAGCTGTATGATTCCGGCAAGAAGGGCGACCGTGGGGTCTACTACCCCAACCTGGCGGCTAGCGCGCCGAACCTGGATGATGCCGACATTCGCGACGGCTTCACCGCCGACCGCGACCCGCGCACCGACCGCAAGATGTTCAGCGCCAACTACCATCACGCCAACCTGCTCAATCAGGATTTCTACCTTCAGGCGTTTCACCGGGAAGAGGAATCCAGCTTTTACCCCTTCCCTTACGCCGCTCAGGGAGGCGGCTACTACTTTGCCGCCTCACAGCAGAACACCAAATTAAGCGGCTTGAAGGGGCTTTTCTCGGCGGACCTGACGGAACGCCTCAATCTGACCTACGGCGCGGACATGGACCGGGAGTCGTTCGACGCCTCGCAAATGCGCTTTGACCGTGCCGCCAGCGACGCCTCCGGAGGGCTTGTGCAGCACGCCGGCAGCATCACCCCACGCTACCCGGGCTTCGATATCGATACCCTGGCGCTGTTTACTCAGAGCGAATGGTGGGCAACGGAGCAGCTCCAGTTCAGCGGCGGCATTCGCCACCAGCGCATGGACGTGGACATCGACGATTTCAACAATGTGCCCGGCGGCTCCAGCGACTACAACGTTACGCTGTATAACGCCAGCGCCCTGTATGATTTCGACAACGGCCACCAGAGCTGGCTGGGCTACTCGGAAGGCTTCGAGCTGCCCGACCCCTCCAAGTATTACGGTCGCGCCGGGCAGACCGTGGCGGACAACCCGCTGGACGGCATCAAGACCCGCCAGGTGGAGCTTGGCTGGCGCTACCAGGGCGGCGACTGGCTGACCCAGGCGGCGGTCTACTACGCCTGGTCGGACACCGCCATGGAGCTGGATCGCGACCTCAACGTCACCCAGATCGACGATGACCGACGCGATTACGGCCTGGAGGCCTCGGTAACACGCTATATCGGTGACGACTGGGAAGTGGGCGGCACCCTGCATGCACTTACCTCCGAGCGCAAGGTAGACGGCAGTTGGCAGGACCGGGGCATTACCGTGGCCCCCTACCCTTCCCAGGATAGCCTGACCGCCCACGTGGCCTGGCAGGATGATGCGCGCACGCTGCGCCTGCAGGGCAGCCACGCCCGCGAGTACAAGGACGCCGAGGGCGAGCGTATCGACGGCTTTACCACTTTTGATCTGATCGGCAGCCAGGACACCGGCCTTGGCACCGTAAGCCTTGGCATCAGCAACCTGACCGACAAGCAGTATTCCACACCCTGGGGCCAGCGCGCCGTCGGCTTCTACTCCCCCACCTACGGGCCGGAGTACCTGTACGACTACCAGGCTCGCGGGCGTACGTTCACCCTGGGTTGGTCGCTGGAGTACTAGCCAGCGTCGAGTGATACTCCCCCAGGCCCACAATGTTGGATGAGTTTCATTCTAATTCAGCGAGTCGCTGCCGTCCAAAGCGTCACGCCCGCATTTCGTCCAGGCCACCGCGCCTGGACGTTTTGCCACGTCCAGGTTTGCAAACAAGCATGATGATCGTTTAAATACCGGCTGATTTCTTACGCGACACCCGCCCATGCGCTCTATTGCCACCACGCTTCTCGTTCGTAGTCTACTGCTCATCGCGGGTCTGGTACCGATCACCAGCGTCCAGGCCCAGTGGGCCACCCTCGATTGGACCATTGCCGAGACGCTTTTGGCGATCGATGCCCCGGTCAGCGGCGTCGCCCAGATCCCCGCCTACCACGACTGGGTCGGCGAACCACGCATTCCCGATGACGTCACCGACCTGGGGCTTCGCCAGCAGCCCAATTTCGAGCTGCTGGCGCAGTCACCGCCGGAAGGCTTTTTGATATCGCCGATGTTCGAAGGGCTGACGCCGAAGCTTGAGCGCATCGCCCCGGTGATTTCGCTTGCGCTCTACTCGCCGGGGGCGAACACGTGGCAGGAGATTCTCGACTTCACCCAGCGCCTGGGTGCCATCACCCATCGCGAAGCCGAAGCCGATGCCCTGGTCGATGACACCGAGGCGCTATTGGGCGAGCTACGCAGAGATGTACCCACCAATACCCCACCCTTGCTGATGATTCAGTTCATGGATGCCCGCCATGTGCGGGTGTTTGGCGAGAACAGCCTGTACAACGCGGTACTGGATAAACTGGGATTGACGAACGCCTGGCAGGAACCCACCAACGCCTGGGGGTTTGTGCTCACCGGCGTCGAGGCGCTTGCCCGCTATGCCGATGCCACACTGGTGATCGTCGACCCGCTTCCCGCCGGTGTACAAGCGCAGCTCAGCGAAAGCGGGCTCTGGCAGCATTTGCCGGCAGTTCAAAACGACAGGCTGGTGCGTCTGGCCCCGGTATGGAGCTTTGGGGCGCTGCCTTCGGTCCAGCGCTTTGCCAAGGAACTTGCCGCCGCCCTGGCCCATGGCGAAGAACCTCGCTCCCTCAGCGAACACTGACACCGCCTCGCCCTGGCCGGCCAACCTTTCCAATCAACTCCCTCTCCAATGGACTCTCTTTCCAGGTAGCTTCCTTTCCAGGTGGCTACCCAGCGCGCGTCAAATGCGTTAAGTTTAATTTCCAAAAGAAAAATTAGGCTTCAACGCGGGAGACGGTCATGACGCTTGCCATCGTAAACACACGCGCCGGCGTGGGGCTCGATGCCCCGGCGGTGCAGGTCGAGGTGCATTTGGCCAACGGCCTGCCGGGGCTGACGCTGGTAGGCCTGCCGGAAGCCGCCGTAAAGGAGAGCCGCGAGCGCGTACGCAGTGCGCTGGTCAATGCGGGGTTCGATTTTCCCAATACCCGGCGCATCACCCTGAACCTGGCCCCGGCGGATTTGCCCAAGGAGGGCGGGCGTTTCGATCTGCCCATTGCGCTGGGCATTCTCGCTGCTTCCGGCCAGTTGCCGGTGGAGGCGCTCGAGGGCATCGAATGCGCCGGCGAACTGGCACTCGATGGCAAGCTGCGCCGGGTGCCCGGCATTCTCCCCTTTGCACTATCGACCAAAGCCGCCAAACGCAAGCTGATCGTACCGCTCGCCTGCGCCGACGAAGCGGCCCTGGCGGGTAGCGGCCTGGAAGTACTGCCTGCCAATACGCTTTGGGACGTGGTCGCCCATCTGCTGGATCAAACGCGTATCACCCCTCACGTACTGTCTACCCCGCCGAAAGCCCAAACCCCGGCGCCGGATCTGGCCGATGTACGCGGCCAGCACCAGGCGCGCCGGGCGCTGGAAGTCGCTGCTGCCGGGGGGCACAACCTGCTGCTGGCAGGCCCGCCGGGCACCGGCAAGACCATGCTGGCCAGCCGCCTGCCGGGCATTCTGCCGCCGCTTAGTGAAGACGATGCCCTGCAGGTCGCCGCGGTGCGCTCGGTGTGTGGGCTGGCCCTGGAAGCCGACTGGGGCCAGCGTCCCTTTCGCCAGCCCCATCACAGCGCCAGTGCCGCAGCCCTGGTGGGCGGCGGCTCGAAACCCAAACCTGGCGAAATTTCTCTTGCGCACATGGGCGTGCTGTTTCTCGACGAGTTGCCGGAGTTTTCCCGAAGCGTGCTGGAGGTGTTGCGCCAGCCTTTGGAAACCGGCGAAATCCACTTGTCTCGAGCCAGCCACGAACGGCGATACCCGGCCCGCTTCCAGTTGGTGGCCGCGATGAACCCCTGCCCCTGCGGCCACCTGGGCGACCCACGCACCCGCTGCCAATGCACCGCCAGCCAGATCCAGCGCTACCAGGCACGGCTGTCAGGCCCGCTTCTGGATCGTATCGACCTGCAGGTAGAAGTCCCGGCCCTGCCACCAGAGCAACTCACCGCGCAAACCGAAGGAGAGTCGTCCGAGGCGGTACGCGAGCGCGTGATGGCCGCCAGAGAGCGCCAGATGGCGCGCGGCGCGCTCAACAGCCAGCTCAGCGGCAAGGCATTGGAAGCCGCCTGCGACCTGAACGACGAAGAGCGCACCTGGCTTGCCGGCGTGCTGGAGCGACTCAAGCTCTCGGCGCGAGCCTACCACCGCGTGCTGCGCGTAGCACTCACGCTTTCCGATCTACAGGGCGAACCCAAGCCCGGCCAGGCACACCTGATCGAGGCGATCGGCTATCGGCAGCTGGAACGGATGTTGGGTAAAGGCTGAGCGTATCACCCTTCGTGACGCCCGCTCATCACCCACGCCGTCCAGGACCCGTCGAACAACGATAGGTGCTCATACCCGGCAAGTTCCGCGGCCACCCATACGATGCAGGCGGTGATGCCGGAGCCACAGCTGAAGGTCAGGTGATCCGCGAGATCAAGTTCTTTACCCAGCATGAGCCGTGAAATCTCTTGCTGGCTTTTGAAGTGCCCGTTTTTTAGAAGCTCGGTGAAGGGCAGATTGACCGAGGAAGGGATGTGGCCACTGGGCAATTCCGGACGGGGCTCGGGGCCTGCGCCGGAAAAACGCTCGGCGCTACGGGCATCCACCAGCTTGAAGCGCTGGTGCGCGATATTGTCGAAGACCTCGTCCACGCTGACCACGCTTTCATTGGCTTGGAGTTCAGGACGGGCGGAAAGCGACATCGGCTTGGAATACCCCTGCTGGACCGGCAGCGATAAGGAAAGCCAGTGCGGCAGGCCACCATCCAGCAGTTTTACATGCTTGAAGCCCGCTTGGCTAAGCAGCCAGTAGGCGCGCGGGGACGAGTAGACGCCACGGTTGTCGTAAACCACGATCTCGTCGTCGAGGTTCAGGCCAAGGCTCTGGCATGCCTCTTCCAGCGCCTTCTTTGCGGGAAGCGTATGTGGAAACGCCGCGTCCGGGTCGGAAAAGACCCGCTCGATATCGAACTCAAGGGCGCCGGGGATTTTGCGATCATCCTCCGGTACATAAGACGCAATGGGGCTGTTGGGCAGTGATGCATCCAGCACCTTGGGGGAGGAGGGGCGACCCAGACGCTCCATCAGTTCCTGGGCAGAGATCAGAATATCCGTCATACGGTGAGACTCCCGTGGGTTTTGAGTTTATAGCTTGCAGTACCCCGCCCTGCTCGCTTTGAACTGCTTGAGGGCTTGGCTCAGAAACGGTCAGCTATATGTAGCGGCGCGGCAAACACGAGCTCTTCGGCCACGGCCAGGAAATAGCGCAGCGCTTAGGTATCGAAGATGACCAAACGAGTAGCGGTAAGCGGAAAACTACCTTTCATGCAGCAGGCCTTTAACATACCGTAGCACTCTTGCTCAGCACAGGAGGCGGCCATGCGTCTTTTAATACTCATAAGCTCCACCGCCGCCTTTTTCAACCTGTACCAGCTTCAGGCGATCTACCCGTGGCTTGCCGTGCGCCTGGAGGCGAGCCTCACTCAGGCGGGCTGGCTCAATATGGCCACGCTGCTGGGCATGATGCTGACCGCGCCCTGGGCCAGCCGAATCACGCGCCGGCTTGCACCTGTCAGCGCCATTCTGGTGGGAGTGGGGCTCTTGATCGCGCTGAACACCGCGCTTGCCGCCAGCACCACGCTCACTGGTACGCTGCTCGTACGCCTCGGGCAGGGTGTCGTGCTTCCCTGGGTGCTGACGGCCTGCGTAGCGCTCCTGGCCGAGGCCGAAAGCGAGCGCCAGCGCGCCGGCTGGGTGGGCTACTTCGTTGCCGGTACCATAGCCGGCAGTACGCTGAGCCGCTTCTACCCTGCCTGGGCGCTGGATGCCCTTGGCTGGGCCGGGGGATTTTCGAGCGCGGCGGGGGTTCTGAGCCTTGCGTGGCTCGTCATTGCTCATGCATCCCGGCGGCGCTCGCCGGCGCCCATGCCGCCCTCGGCACCGCCACACTTTCTCGCGCTTTTGAAGCAATCGTTCACTGAGCGCAAGCTGGTGATGGCCTACTGTGTGGGGTTTACGCTGCTGTTCACCCAAAGTGCCATCTTCACCGTACTGGGGCTCAGGCTTGCCCAGCCGCCCTTCGAGCAGAGCGCCTCCCAGATCGGACTCGTTTATCTGGCGAGCCTGCCTGCTATCGCGGTGGTGATCGCAAGTCCGCTGCTTTACAAAAATCGAAGCGAGGCGCTTTTTTTCTGGCCCTTCATCGCGCTTTTGTGGATCTCGCTCGCCTTCGCCGGTACGAGTTATCTCTCGATTCTCTGGAGCGTGGCTGGGTTTTCGATCGCCACGTACCTGCTCCAGACCCTGACCACCCGCCTGGTCAGCAAGGCCACACGCGTACCCGCGGCGTTTGCCAGCGGCATGTACCTCTGCTTCTATTACGCCGGTGGCGCCCTGGGCTCGGCGCTGTCGGCTTTCTGCTTCAGCCGGTGGGGCTGGCCAGGCACACTCGGGCTCGTCGGTGCCACGCAGCTGGTCGCGTTGCTGATGCTTGCGCTGGGCCGGTCGCTCACGCCATCGGGCGTTTGTCGCTCACCCCATTAGCATCCTCAGCGGCATCCAGAGTCCCATGCCCACCATCACCAGGTTCTCGGTCAGCGACACAAAACCAAGCGGCACGTTGGAACTACCGCCTACACAGGCGCACTTGAGTTCGCGCTTGTCGATATACACCGCCTTGAACACGGAAACCGCCCCCACGGCGCCCACGAACAACGCCAGCGGGGCGGCCAGCCAGATCAGCACGCCGGCCAGCATCAAAACGCCCGCCAAGGTTTCGACGTACGGGTAAACGTAGCCGTAGGGCACGTAGCGCTGGGCGAGCAAGTCGTAGTTGACGAACATGGTGCTGAAGCTTTCCACGTCCTGAAGCTTTTGCAGGCCCAACAGCACCATGGCCGTGGCAATAGCGTATTCCAGAAGTCTGTCGGCCAGCAGGGTGCCTTCGGCCGTCCAGCTCACGGCCAGGCCGACCAACAAGGCGACGGCAAAGATCATTAGCACCGGGCGGTAGGTCGTGGCGTCAGGGTCGCGCACGCGCAAGCCGAGGTGGCGGCGTACTTCCTCGTAACCGCCGATACGCTCGCCATCGATATAGGTCTGTGGGGTGGTCTTGACGCTTTCCCGCTCCTTGAATGCATCGGTCTGCTCGCGGGAGGTCAGCCAGTGATCCTCCACCTCGAAGCCCTTGCGTTTGAGCAGGCCCACGGTTTTCAAGCCGAACGGGCAACGGTGGCTCGGGGTATTCATTCGATACACCCGTGCTTTTGTAGGGGCGCGAGTTATCATCGTCATCCTCCCTGGTCAGCGCTTATTTAATCGGTTCTTACAAGCGTAGAACCCATGTGTAACCCATAGGTCAAGATCAGGCATTCTTGGCCAGAGCCGACACACTGCAACGTCAATACCGGGCTTCGGGCCTGCCACGCAGGGTGAGGACAACCCCCAGAAGTCCCACCACAGGCCCCGGAACCAGAAGCCAGGCAGCGTCCAGCCCCACGCGCTCGAAAAGCGCCGTGACGGCGGCAATGGAAACCACGGTAATGGCAAAGCCGATGGCGTTGAGAATAGCCAGCGAGGCCCCCACGATAGCCGGCGGGCAGGCCTTTGCGGCCAGCGCCGAGAACTGCGGCGAGTCCGCCACCACCGCCACACCCCAGACGAGTAGCAACGCGAACAGCCAAACCGGCGAAAGCGTGCGCCAGAAAAGCGCGAACAGCACCGCACACAAGCACGAGATAGCCAGCGCCGCCAGCGCCACCGGGGCGCTGCCTAGCTTGCGCGAAAGCGCCCCGCCCAGCAGGCACCCAAGTGCCCCGACCGCGATCACGGCGAATGCCATGCCGGGCACACCGAGGGCGGGGTAGGCTTCAGGCAGCACGGACGTTGCCACCAGCAGCGGCACCACGGTCCAGAAGGCGTAAAGCTCCCACATGTGGCCAAAATAGCCCCAGGCCGCCGCGCGAAAGCGGGCCACCTTGAACGCCTCGTTCACGCGCAGGCGTTTCGCCCCCGGGTTCGCCCTGCCGGGCAGGTGCGGGCCGTCGCCCAACAGGAAGATCAGCGCTGCGCCTGCCAGGGCCAGAAGCGATGAGGCGCTGATGATGATCTGCCAGGGCAGCTCGGCGCCCAGCTGTTTGAGCCCGTGGGGCAAGGCGGTGCCGAGTGTGAGCATGGCCACCAGCTGGGCAAGCGCTTGGCCTGTGCGGTCGGGAGCCCAGCTCACCACCAGCTTCATGCCTACCGGGTAAATGCCCGCCAGGCTCAGCCCCACCAGAAAGCGCCAGAACAGCGCATCAACAAGCCCCTGCGCTCCCCAGGCAAACAGCGCATTGAACAGCGCCCCGGCCAGCGCACAGACCACGAAGATATGACTGGCCCGAAAACGGTCTGCCAAGCCGGACAGCGCCAGCAGCAGTGTGCCCAGAATGAAGCCACCCTGTACCGCCCCCGTGAGCCAGCCGATGTCGGCGGCGCTGACGTTCCAGGCGCGTATCAGCTCATCAAAGGCGCTGTTGGCACTGAACCAGAGTGAAGTGCCGAGCAGCTGGGCAAGAGCGATTACGGCCACCGGCCTTTTGACAAGCAAGCCTTGGGGATGGGAACGAGGTGGTGATGTCACTCACGCCTCCTTGATGACTGTTTAATCGAGCCCTGGTTGGCCGCGTGAGATGTTAAAAGGTGAGCTCATCCGGGGCGGCCGCCTGCGAGGCAGCATCGGGGCGAACCGTTTCGTGAAACTCGGTATCCACGGTATCGATGAACGTCTCCAGCGCTTCAAACAGTGCCTCGCGGATGGCGACGGCTTCATTCACCAGGTGATGGCGCGCCTCGGGGTGGCGATATACCGACGCCTCGGGAAGTTTTTCGGTCAGAATCTCGAGATTGCGCTCCCAGTCCACCGTCATGTCCTGCTCGCCCTGCAGGATCAGCGTAGGCAGTGCCAACGGCTCGAATGCCAGCAGCTTGGGAATCCAGCGGCGCATGGCCGATATCCAGGCCACGCTGAGGCGTTCCGGTTGCAGCGGATCCTGCTCGCGCAGAAAGACGGTAAAGGCTTCGTCGGTGGAATTGGGCCGGTACTTGCGGGGCAGCTCTTTCACGAAGGGGCTGGCGATCAGATGCATCCAGCTGGCCTGGGTCCAGCGCCAGGGGCGCACCAGGGGGGCTAGCAAGATGATGCCCGCCCAGTGGGCCGCCTCACGCTTGGCCAGGGCATCGGTGGCCAGGATGGCTGCACCGGTGCTCTGGCCGATACCCACCCAGGGCCGCGGGGCAAGGCTTGCCCCCTGCAGGGTTTCCTTCAGGTGGGTAAAGCAGTGCTGGTAGTCGTCAAATTCGTTGATTTCAGCGCGTGGACCGCTTGACAGTCCATGGCCGGGCAAGTCCCAGAGCACCACCAGCCAGCCCTTGTCCAGCAGGCTTTTCAGCAGATGGCGATAGAGCCCCAGATGGTCGAAATAACCATGTACCACGAACACCGTCCCCTTGGGCGCAATGGGGCTCCACACCTGGCACCACAGATTGAAACGTCCGGTATCGATGAACCCGGCATACACCGAGGGGGTGCTCGTGAAAAGGGTTTCTAGCTGGTAATGGTGAAAGTAGCCTTGTACCGCGCGGGACAGCGCCGTATCCGGCGCCAGGTAGTGCAGCGCCGGCGCATCCGGCGTCTGGCGAAAGACTTCTGACAGATGTTGAAACTCATGCATTGCGTCTCTCCCTTGAGCCACGAAAGTACACCATGGCCATCGCGCGCGCTTTATTATCATTTAGTCGAGCATGGAAGCGCTTTAGCGTCTACGCTGTTTACATGCCTGGTCAGTTGTGGAAGTATTTTCCACAAATAGATTTCTACCCTGGCCGTGGCAGCGTCATCAACCCACGGGCACTTCCCTAAAGGAGAGACCCATGAGCGAGCGTATCACGCGTCACCGTTTACAGGTGGCCGCCGACCTGGACCGTTTCATCAGCGAACAGGCTCTGCCGGGCACCGGCGTCGACGAGAACGCCTTCTGGTCCGGCGTCGATGCCTTGTTCTTTGATCTTACGCCTAAAAATCAGCGCCTGCTGGAAGAGCGCGAGTCGCTTCAAAAAGCGCTCGACGGCTGGCACCAAGAGCACCCGGGTGCGGTCAGCGACATGTCTGCCTACCGTGGCTTTCTCAAGGAACAAGGCTACCTGGTCGACGCGCCCGCCAACGTAAGCGTTACAACGGCCAACGTCGACCGGGAAGTTGCCATTCAGGCAGGCCCGCAGCTGGTGGTACCGGTCAGTAACGCCCGCTACGCGCTCAACGCCGCCAATGCCCGCTGGGGCAGCCTGTATGATGCGCTTTACGGCACCGACGCCATTTCCGAGGAAAACGGCGCCGAGAAGGGGTCGAGCTTCAACCCCAAGCGCGGCGAGAAGGTCATCGCCTACGCTCGCGGCGTGCTGGACCGTGCCGCTCCCCTGGCTACCGGCTCTCACCATGACGCGGTCAAGTATCACCTGCGCGATGGCCACCTGGTGGTGACCCTGGACGGCGGCCGCGAAACCGGGCTGAAGGATCCTGGCAAGCTGATCGGCTTCAACGGCGAAGAGAGCGCGCCAAGCGCTGTCTTGCTGGCCAACAACGACCTGCACCTCGAGATCCAGATTGACGCCAACGATTCGATCGGCAAGACCGACCCGGCGGGCGTCAAGGACGTGGTGGTGGAAGCCGCACTGACCACCATTATGGATTGCGAAGACTCCGTGGCCGCGGTGGACGCCGAAGACAAGGTCGGCGTCTACAGCAACTGGCTGGGCCTGATGCGCGGCGACCTGGAAGAGAAGATCGAAAAGGGTGGCAAGACCACCACCCGCAAGCTTCACGCTGACCGCACCTGGAAGACTACCGAAGGTGGCAGCGTCACGCTTCCCGGCCGCTCGCTGATGTTCGTGCGCAACGTGGGCCACTTGATGACCACGCCGGCCATTCTGGACGAAAACGGTAATGAGCTGCCCGAAGGCATTCTCGATGCCGTAATGACGTCGCTTCTGGCGCTTTATGATCTGAAAAAGGACGCCGACCAGCCGCGCAACTCCCGGGCGGGCTCGGTGTACATCGTCAAGCCCAAGATGCACGGCCCCAAGGAAGTGGCGTTTGCCAACGAACTCTTCAGCCGCGTGGAAGATATTCTGGGCATGAGTCGCGATACCCTGAAAATGGGCATCATGGACGAAGAGCGCCGTACCACGGTGAACCTGAAAGCGTGCATTGCCGAGGCGACCTCCCGTGTCGTCTTCATCAACACCGGCTTTCTGGACCGCACCGGTGACGAGATGCATACCGTCATGGAAGCGGGCCCCATGGTGCGCAAGGGCGATATGAAAGCCGCCAAGTGGATTACTGCGTATGAAAAGAACAACGTCCAGGTAGGCCTTGCCTGCGGCCTGCGCGGCCGCGCCCAGATCGGCAAGGGCATGTGGGCCATGCCGGATCTGATGCACAACATGCTCGAGCAGAAGATCGGTCACCCGAAAGCCGGCGCCAACACCGCCTGGGTGCCCTCGCCCACCGCCGCCACGCTGCACGCGCTGCACTACCATCAGGTGAAAGTGGCAGACGTTCAGCGCGAGATGGAAAGCCAGGGCGAGACGGACCTGCTGGATGACCTGCTCAGCGTACCGGTGGCGGAAGACGCCAACTGGTCCGATGACGAAAAGCAGCAGGAGCTGGATAACAACTGCCAGGGCATCCTGGGCTACGTGGTGCGCTGGGTCGAGCACGGCGTGGGCTGCTCCAAGGTGCCGGATATTCACAACGTCGGCCTGATGGAAGACCGGGCGACGCTGCGTATCTCCAGCCAGCACATTGCCAACTGGCTGCATCATGGCGTCGTCGATGAGGCCCGCGTGAAAGAGACGCTCGAGCGCATGGCCAAGGTGGTCGACGAGCAGAATGCGGGAGACCCAAGCTACACCGCCATGAGCGCCAACTTCGACGATTCCACCGCCTTCAAGGCGGCGTCTGACCTGATCTTTAAAGGCCGTGAACAGCCCTCCGGTTACACCGAACCGCTGCTTCACGAGTGGCGCCAGGTGCACAAGGCGAAGTAATACGGCCTGAGCAGTAGAAAGCGACCAGTAAAAGCCCCGGGCAAGTGCTCGGGGCTTTTTTGTGGCATCTTTAAAAAATCCCTTTAATCAAAAGAGCGGATACAACAACAATGACTGTCATGAATGTCGAGCGAATCGAGCAGTTTCTGGACGAGGTGTTCCCTCAGCGCATGGGCCGGGTAGAAAGCGTGGGCGAGATGTGTGCGACGATGCGCCTAACGATTGGTTACGAGCATCTGCGACCCGGGCCTCGGGTGAGCGGGCCGACACTGATGGGCTTTGCCGATGTCGCGCTTTACGTGGCGATTCTGGGCCAGATCGGCCCAGAACCGATGGCGGTGACCAGCGACTTCAACTGCCATTTTCTGCGCGCCGCATCCGGCGAGCACGACGTGATCGCCCATGCCCGGCTGATCAAGCTTGGCCGGCGCATGGGCGTGGGGGAAGTGCAGGTCTTTTCGACCAGCGATGACACACGCCCGGTGGCGCATGTCACCGCCAGCTACGCGCTGCCGCTCAAGGAGACTTAAGAGACGGCGGGCAGTTGATCGATCATCCGGTCCAGTGTCAGCGGGTAGTCGCGAAGGCGTATGCCGGTGGCGTTGTACATGGCATTCGCCACCGCCGCCGCGCCGCCGCAGATACCCAGCTCACCGACCCCCTTACCCTTGAGAGGGGCGGATGCGCCATCGACGGTGTCCAGAAAGATCACGTCCTGGTCGGGAATGTCGGCGTGGACTGCGATCTCGTAACCGGCGAAATCGTGATTGGCGAAAAAGCCCCGCGTGGTATCCACGGTCAGGCTTTCGGTCAGCGCCGCACCGATGGACATGGTCATGCCGCCCAGTACCTGGCTGCGCGCGGTAATTGGGTTGAGAATACGCCCAGCATCGCACACCGAGAGCATGCGACGAAGGCGCGTTTCACCGGTGTAGGCGTGTACCGCCACTTCTACGAAATGCGCCGCGAAGGTGCCGATCTCCAGGTCATCCTTGAAATCGCCAAAGTGCAGCGTGTCTTCGCCGACGATCTCTTCGCCCTGGGCTACATCGCGAAGGGCAACGCTTTTATCATCGGTGATCACCTGGCCGTTCTCGAAGCGCGCCGACGCGACGCCCAGGCGCTTGTTGATCTCGCCTTGTAGCGCCAGACACGCCGCATAAACCCCAGCGGTGGCACTGGCCGCACCCATCTGGCCGCCGGAGCCCGAGGCCGTGGGGTAGGCGCTATTGCCCAGACGCACTTCCACATCGTCCATCTCGAGACCCATGGTTTCCGCAGCGGTCTGAGCAATGATGGTGTAGGAGCCGGTGCCGATATCGGTCATGTCGGTCTCGACGATCAAACGGCCTTCGCTCAGGCGTATCCGCGCGCCGGAATCCAGGGTGGGCGCGCCGCGATAGGCGCCGGCCATGCCGTGCCCGATCAGCCACTGGCCTTCACGCTGCCCGCCGGGGGTGGTGTTGCGCGAGGCCCAGCCGAACGCCTCGGCGCCCTTGCGTAAACACTCCACGAAATGGCGGTCGCTATAGCGTTTCTCGGGCTCTTCCGGGTTGACCTGGGTGTCGTTGAGAATCCGGAACTCCACCGGGTCCATCTGGAGCTTTTCGGCCATTTCGTCCATGGCGATTTCCAGCACCGCCAGGCCGGTGGCCTCGCCCGGGGCGCGCATGTCGGCGGATTCCGGCAGGTTCATGTCGATGGCATGGTGCGCGGTGCGGCGGTTTTTACCGGCATAGAAGCAGCGCGTCTGATTGACCGCGTCTTCACCGCTGCCGCCGGGCAAGGTGTGTGAGATTGCCGCATGATCGAACGCAGTGATGCGCCCATCCTTGCCGGCGGCGATACGCATTCGCTGCACGGTACCGGAGCGGTGGGTGGCGTTATTGAAGATGAACGAGCGTGGCAGCGCCACCTTGACCGGACGGCCGGTCTCTCTTGAGCCAAGGGCGGCGAGCACGGCATCGGCACGCAGCCACAGCTTGCCGCCGAAGCCGCCGCCGATGTAGGGGCTCTCCAGACGGATGTTCTCCGGATCCATCTCGAAGGTGGTGGCCAGCGCCTGGTGGGTCCACTCGATCATCTGATTCGAGGTCCAGAGCGTCATGTTCTTGCCATCGCACCAGTCCGCGATGGTCGCGTGAGGCTCCATCATGGCGTGGCTTTGCGAGGCGGTGTGATAGATCTCGTCGAGCGTGACCTCCGCGCGCTCAAACGCCGCGTCCACATCGCCCACATGCGAAACCACGTCTCTGTCCTGCAACCGCTTCCAGGCATCATCCAGATCGAACTCACCCGGTATTTCCTCGTACTCCACCTCGATGAGCGAGGTGGCCGCTCGGGCCTGCTCCAGGGTATCGGCGATGACGACCGCGATCGCCTGGTGGTAGTGCTCGACCATATCGCCGCCGAACAGCTTGGCGACGTTGCTTTCGGCCCGCGGCAGCTCATCGATATCCAGCGCAGTGATCACGGCCGCCACGCCTTCGGCGTTACGTGCCGCCGTGGCGTCCATGCGGGTAATGCGCCCCTTGGCGATGCTCGATCCCAGCGGGTAACCCACCAGCGGGTTCTTTGCCACGTCATGGCGCTCGTAGGCATAGGGTGCCGTGCCGGTGACTTTCAACGCGCCGTCGATCCGGGTATGGGGCTTGCCGATGATCCGGGCGTGATCGAAGAGGTTCTCGTCGGCTGATTGATTAAAATCCATACATCACTCCTTTGCCAGCAAGGCGGCCAGCGTACGTTCGGCAAGCGTCAGCTTGTAGGCGTTTTCATCGGTGGGGCGCGCACCGTCCAGAAGCTTCGCCATTACTGCCTTGGCGCCATTGCCAAGCTCGGCATCGGCTTCATCACGCCGCCAGGGCTGGGAGGCCACGCCGCCCAGCGCCACACGGCCCTTGCCGTCATCGGTTTCAATCAGTGCCACCGAGACCAGCGCAAAGGCGTAAGAGGCGCGATCGCGTACCTTGTAGTATTGCTGGCGCCCGCCGATCGGGGCAGGCAGTACCACGCTGGTGATGATTTCCCCCGGCTCAAGGGCGTTCTCCACTTCCGGGGTGTCACCGGGAAGCTTGTAGAACTCGTCCAGGGTGAGCCGGCGCGTCTGTCCCTGGGGGTCGATGGTTTCCACCTCGGCGTCCAGCACACGAAGGGCGACCGCCATATCCGAGGGATGCGTGGCGATACAGTAATCGGAGATACCGATCACACCCAGCTGGCGGGTGTCGGCGCCCTCGTCGAGCGCGGCACAGCCAGCGCCGGGCTCGCGCTTGTTGCAGGGCATCGCCGTATCGTAGAAGTAGGGGCAGCGGGTACGCTGGAGCAGATTGCCGCTGGTCGAGGCCTTGTTGCGAAGCTGGCCCGAGGCGCCGGAGAAAAGTGCCCGGCTAAGTACCGGGTAGTTGCGCCGGATGCGCTCATTGGCGGCCAGCGCGGTGTTGCTCACCAGCGCCCCGATACGCACACCACCCTCGTCGGTCTCGGTAATATCCTCAAGGCCGGTCTGGGTGATATCGATCAGATGCGTCGGTACTTCGATCTCGTGCTTCATCAGATCGAGCAGGTTGGTGCCGCCGGCAATGAACTTGGCGCCCGGCACTTCAAAGGCGCGCGCCGCCGCCTGGGCGGCATCATCGATGCGCTCATAGGAAAAGGCTTTCATGAACGCTCCTTGGCTACCTGGTTGATGGCTTTCAGGATGTTGGCGTAGGCGCCGCAGCGGCACAGATTGCCGGACATGCGCTCGCGGATCTCTTCATCGCTGATCTCGATGGGCCCGGTCAGTTCTTGAGTCACGTGGCTGGGAATGCCGGCACGGATCTCCTCGAGCACCGCGTTCGCCGAACAGATCTGACCCGGCGTACAGTAGCCGCACTGGAAGGCGTCGTGCTCGATGAACGCCTGCTGCATGGGGTCCATGTGCTCGACATCGCCCACCCCTTCGATGGTGGTGATCTCATCATCCTGGTGCATGACGGCAAGGGTCAGGCAGGCATTCACCCGCTTGCCGTTGATATACACCGTACATGCGCCGCACTGGCCGATATCGCAGCCTTTTTTGGAACCGGTGAATTTTAGATGCTCGCGCAGAGCATCCAGCAGCGTGGTGCGATTATCAAGCTCCAGCTCGTGGCGCTGGCCATTGATCGTCAGGGCAACTGCTGAGCGCGTCCCAGCGCTGCCGTGAGACTTCTCGAACGTCGTCGTTGAGGTCATTTGAATTGCCTTTAATTTTTTCGTTGCTATGCCTGGTCACGGTCATGACGGATTAAGCATAGTCACAATTGAAGCCATCAGCCCAATTCTTCTGATAACCCCTGTTAAAGCACACAATTGGTCTACGCTAGACTGCACAAAGACACCGGCCCGGCCTGCAGGTCGCTGAACAAGGAAGGCGTTACCCCATGCAACACCTAGACCTGAAGGTCATCGAGCAGGCGCTCACCTGGTGCGAACAAGGCGAGACGATCTGGCTTTGCACAGTGCTTGAAACCTTTGGCTCCTCGCCCCGGGCGCCGGGCTCTTGGCTGGTCGTGAACCCGCGCGGCGAGCATGTGGGCTCGCTCTCCGGTGGCTGTGTGGAAGAGAATTTTCTCGACAGGCTCGAAAACGGTGCCTTCGCACAGACCGTGACGATCACCCGCTACGGGGACACCGCGGACAGCGACGCCCCAAACGTGGCACTGCCTTGTGGCGGCGTGCTGGATGTGCTCGTGGAACGGCTGGCACCGACACACGAGACCCGTGAGCATCTAGGCATGATCTTGAACGCGCTCAAGGGCCGTGAGCCGTTGATGCGTGAGATAGACACCGAAAGCGGGGCGCGCGCGTTTCGCCCCGCCCCCCCGACCGGCCCGCGCGTGGAGCGCCACGAAAGCACCATTCACATGCGCGTATCGCCCGCTCATCGCCTGGTGATCGCCGGTATTTCGCCGATCACCATGCCGTGTGCGGCCTTTGCCGTGACGCTGGGCTATGAAGTGATTGTCTGCGATCCGGATGAGCGCGCCTGCGCTGGTTTCAACGTGCCCGGCGCTCTTGTAAAGACCGTGCTGCCCTCGTCGTATATTTCGCAAGATACGTGCCACGGCGCCACCGCCGTGGTGGCGCTGACCCACGACCCGCGCATCGACGACCTGGCCATGATGGAAGCCGTGCGCACCGACGCCTTCTACATCGGCGTGATGGGGTCACAGCGCACCTCGAAGGCGCGCGCCGAGCGGCTGGCGCGCTCCGGGGGCTTGAACGAGGCCGAGCTTGCGCGCATTCACATGCCCATCGGGCTTTCGCTTGGCAGCAAGACCCCCGCCGAAATCGCCCTGGCGGTGATGGCGGATATCGTACGCGTGCAGCACGACAAGCGCCTCGATGAACTCTGAGCCGGTAATCGCGCTGGTGATGGCCGCGGGCTATTCGCGCCGCTTCGGCGCGGCGGATAAACGTCTGGCTCGCCTGGGCGATGGAGATCTGCTGCTGGCCTCGAGTATCGCCAACGCTCGAGGCGCATTTTCCATGCTGAAAGTGGTGGTGCGCACAGAGGATGCGTTGGACGATCTTGACGAGCACGAACTGATACGCGTCACAAATGCCCACAAGGGCCTGGGTGCGAGTATCGGCGAGGCGTTTGCTGCGCTCATCCAAGACCCCAGCCTGGCCGATACCCACGCCGCTGCCGTACTGCTGGGGGATATGCCCTACCTTCAACCCGCCACGTTGATCGCGCTCAAGCAGCACGCCACGCCAGAGACGATCGTATCGCCCAGCGTCGATGGCACGCCCGGCCACCCGGTGATCTTTGGCCGCGCCTTCTGGCCAGCGCTTGCACGACTTGAAAGCGGCGAAGGCGCCAGGGCGGTACTCAAGGCCAACGCCGACCACCACCGGGCTTACCCGGTCGACGATCCCGGGGTGCTGAGGGATATCGACCGGCCGTCCGATATCTCTTGACGCTCATCTTGGCGGAGCACACCGGGTTAGGGCCGGGCGATCAGCACCACCAGCAACAGCGCAAGCCAGCCACCCATCAGGGCAATGCCGCCCAGGGGCGTAACGATACCCAGGTTCAGCCCCGCCAGCGCCATGGCGTAGAGCGAGCCGGAAAAGGCCAGCGTACCCAGCAGCCAGAGCGAGAGCACCAGCCGCTGGCCCGCCCGGGGACGCTGACTTCGCCAGACCAGTACCGCCAGCATGGCCAGGGTGTGCCACGCCTGGTAGCGCACTCCGGTTTCCACCGCGCTCACCATATCGGCGCTGGCCCACGCGGCCAACCCATGAGCAGCGTAGGCGCCGAGTGCAACCATCAGCGCCCCGGAGATCGCCACCCAACACCACCATCCTTTATCGGCTTGTTGCACGTAAGACTCCTTGAACCGTGATAGGAAGATGGCCTTTGTGACCACTTTCATATCCTATGTGACATACCTTGAGAGGCCTGAAACCGTTACAATAGAGGTTGCTTGCCTTATCAAGGGATACTCATCAAATATGTCTACCCCTAATGCGTCAATAGAGCTTAGGCTCAACGGCGAACCTTACGCCATCAACCAGGGGCTGACGGCGGCGGATCTTGTCGCCCAGCTGGGCCTGACCGAGCGGCGCATCGCCGTCGAGATCAACGAACAGATCGTTCCCAAAAGCCAGCTTGGCGCCACCGCGCTGCACGAAGGTGACCAGATCGAAGTGGTGCACGCCATCGGCGGCGGCTAGCCAGGCCTTGCTCGCGCTTGAGGATTTTTTTATGACAGCACTACACGATACGCCGTTTTCCGTTGCCGGTCGCACCTTCGGCTCGCGCCTTTTGGTGGGCACCGGCAAGTACAAGGACATGACCGAGACCGGCGAAGCCGTGGCCCAAAGCGGCGCCGACATCGTCACCTTTGCCGTGCGCCGCACCAACCTGGGCCAGGACGCCGACGCGCCGAATCTTTTGGACGTGATCCCGCCCAGCCGCTACACCCTGCTGCCCAACACCGCAGGCTGCTACACCGCGAAAGACGCGGTGCGCACCTGCCGGCTGGCCCGCGAATTGCTGGACGGCCACAACCTGGTCAAGCTCGAGGTGTTGGGCGACGAGACCACGCTCTACCCCAACGTGGTGGAAACACTCAGCGCGGCCAAAACGCTGATCGACGACGGCTTCGACGTCATGGTCTACACCAGCGACGACCCCATCGTCGCCCGCGAGCTCGAAGCGCTTGGCTGCTGCGCGATCATGCCGCTGGGCTCGCTGATCGGCTCCGGCCACGGCATTCAAAACCCCTACAACATTCGCCTGATCATCGAACAGGCCAATGTACCCGTGCTGGTGGATGCCGGTATCGGCACCGCCTCGGAAGCCGCTCAGGCCATGGAGCTTGGCTGCGACGGCGTGCTGCTCAACTCCGCTATCGCCGGTGCCCGCGACCCGTTGCGCATGGCCCGGGCCATGAAGCTTGCCGTTCAGGCCGGCCGCGATGCGTTTTTATCCGGACGCATGCCGCGGCGCCAAAGCGCCGACCCGTCGACCCCGTTTGCCGGCCGCATCAACGGCTGATTTAACGCCCCTTAGAGAGACCCTGCCGAGACATCATGAACGACGACAACGCACCTTCGCCTGAAAATGGCGCTACCGGCCCCGAAAGCCAGGACGCTCCGCTTCACCGGCGCGGTATCAAAAGCTACGTGATTCGCGCCGGGCGCATGACCCCGGCGCAAACCCGCGGGCTCGACGACGTCTGGCCCCGCCTGGGCCTCACCCTCGCCGACGGCCTACAGGATCTCGATGCGCTGTTCGGCCGCAAAGCGCCGCGCGTGGTCGAGATCGGCTTTGGCATGGGTAACTCGCTCATCGAGCAGGCCAAAACCCATCCCGAAACCGACTTCATCGGTATCGAAGTGCACGCCCCAGGCGTTGGCAAGCTGCTCGACGAGGCGGAAAAGCTGGGTCTCACCAATCTGCGGGTCTACCGTGAAGACGCCTTGAAGGTGCTGGAAGAGTGCCTGCCGGAAGCCTCGATCAACACCGTGCAGCTGTTCTTCCCCGACCCCTGGCCGAAGAAAAAGCATCACAAGCGGCGCATCGTGCAGCCCGCGTTTGTGGCGCTGATTCGCACCCGCCTGGAGCCGGACGGCTTTTTTCATATGGCGACGGACTGGGAAGCCTACGCCGAGTGGATGGCCGAGGTCATGGAAGCCGCACCCGGCTACGCCAACACCGCTGAAAGTGACACCGCGCCCTTCGTGCCCCGCCCCGGCTTTCGCCCGCTCACCAAGTTCGAGGCCCGCGGCGAGAAGCTCGGCCACGGCGTGTGGGATCTGATTTACCGGAAAGCCAAGTAAGCCCCCAGGGCTGTCGCGGCCCGAGCGTTAGCTGCGCGCCCAGGCCGCGGCCAACGTAAGGCCTGCGAAGGTCACCACGGCGGCGGTAGCGCTTAGCTGATCCATCATCAGCCCGAACACCGGCGCGCCCGCCGTTTGGCCAACCGCGATGGTCAGAAAACCGATCATCAGACCCATGGCTGGGCGCTCGGGCAAGGCGTTGATGCCCCATACCAGATAGACCCCGGTCAACATGATGTACGCCATCCCGAAAAGCAGCCCACCGATGAGCGCGATGGCCGGCGTCGTGTCGACCATCCCCACCATGAGCGTTCCCAACGCCTGGGCGCCCAGAAAGACCCAATGCACCGGATTGATACCGAAGCGCGTGATCAGCGACCCTGCAAAGGCACCCGCCATACCGGCGGCGCCAATCGCGATCCACAAAAGCCCGCTTCCGGTACTGCCCCAGTCAAGACGCAGCGCCAAAAGCGTGCCGCCAAACGACCACACGGCCGTACTCGCCGCCCCCATCAAGAACGCGGCCACGATCAAGCGGACCAGCAGCCGGTTGAGCGAAGGCAGCCCCGCTTTCGCAACCTGCTCGCCCTTGCCACCGGGCACGCTGAATGCCACCGCTAGTGAGAGCACGAAGGCGGTGGCGGCAAAGCCCGCGAACGCCAAGCGCCAGTCCTCCATCCAGAGCGCAATGGCGCCCGACAGCACCACGCCCGCCCCTGTCCCTGCGTTGATCACGGTATTGGTCAAGCCTTGGCGTTTGGGTGCCACAACCCTGCCGACCGCCTCCGCCATGGGCGGCGAGGCAAGCCCGGTGCTCGAGCCCGCCAGCATCACCGCCCCGGCCAGCCACCAGGCCGAGGTCGCCATGACGATACCCGCCATGCCAAGCCCCGCCACCAAGGCCGCGCCGATGGCGACCAGGCGAGGTCCCAGGCGCTCGGTCAAGTAAGCCGAGGCCACGATGGCGATACAGTAGCCAAGAAAGGAGCCGCCGGAGATGAACCCGCTGACGCTGGAGGAAAGCGCAAGCTCGGCATCGATCTGCGGTAGAAAAAGACCGAAGGCGAAGCGCGCAAACCCGTAACACACCGCAATCAGGCCAAAGCCGCAGGTGCCGAGAATCAGTGCCGGGCTCATGATCGGCTACTTGCGAGTAGGGTAGCCGCCGCAGCCCGCGCCGCCACCACCGCTTGCTCGCCGCGATAGATGGCGGCGGCCGTCGCGCCTTCGAAAAGCACGATCATCTGCTCGACCAACGTCGCCTGATCCGCCTGGCCGGTTTCCAGAGCGATCAGATCGGCGATCTTTTCCGCCACGCGCGCTTTATGGGCCAACACGGCCTCGGCGATCTCCGGCGTATCGCCGCCGGTTTCACCATAGGCACGCAGGAAAAGACAGCCGCGCGCGCCCTCGACCCGCACCCAATCCTCCAGCGCCTTGAACAGCGCATCGATGCTATCGACCTCCAGCCGACGGACAAACCGCTTGTCGCGTTCACCAAGGACACGGGCGATCAGCGCGTTCTTGCTACCCGCGTGTTTATAGAGCGTACGACTCGAGATACCCGCGCCCTGGGTGAGTTTATCCATCCCGGTGGCGGTAAAGCCGTGCCGATCGAACAGTCCTTCCGAGGCTTTGATGAGCTTGCCCATGATATCCATTTCGCGTCTCCTCTGAATGAAACCATGGCCTCAATGTAAAACGATCATTTTACAACGTCAATCAATAAAGCTTTTCGCCACCGTCGCGCGGGCGCCTCTTGACCCAAGGCCACGGTGCAAGCACTTGATAGACAGGTGATAAAAGCGTGAAGAGCGATTTCGAAAGAAACGAAATTGGATAGTGGGCAAATGGAAAAACACTCGTCAGGCGTGGCCTGAGGTGTGATGAACCTTGAAAGCAGGGAACCTACGCCACGGCGTGTGACGGCGTATCAAACGCCCGAACGCCGACACCGCTGCGAGCAGTAAACGACGTTGTCCCAATCCCGCGCCCACTTCTTGCGCCAGGTGAAGGGGCGCTGACAGACGGGGCAGATTTTGGTCGGCAGGTGGGGTTTCTTGTGGGCCATGATCGCGAGAGCCTGGAATGAATGACAATGAGTGACCGCCTCAGTCTAAACACTTTAGCGCGAGCAGCTTGCATCATCGGCAGGGGGTTGAGGCCACGGCATGCCTGAGATAACGATTCGAAGGGCCAAAAAAAGAAAGCCACTCCAGAGGAGTGGCAAAAGACCGTGACTAGCAATGAGAGGGAGAAACCATGACAGAAAGAGTCGCTACCCTGGTTGTGACGTCTCATCAAACGCCAGCAAGTACAATGTAATCATTCTCATTTAATGCGTCAATACAAATGCGAATACTTTTTATTTATTTTTACCCACTGGCCAGCTGGAGCCATAGCGGCAGCGTCAGCATGGCCAGAAGTGTCTGCCCGGTGATGATCGCCGCCATGAGCTCAGAGTCGCCGCCGAGCTGTCGGGCGAGAATGTAAGCCGAGGTCGCCGTGGGGAGCGCGGCGAACAAGAGCGCCACATCCCGGCTGAGCGCATCCAGACTCAGCGCCCAGGCCAGAAACAGCACGATGATCGGCATCAACACGAGCTTGGCGACATTGGTCGTGACGGTGCCCCGGTCCAGGCGCAAAAGGGCCGCCGGACGAAGCGCCACCCCGACCGCCACCAGCCCCAGCGGCAGCGCCGCGCGACCCAGAAGCTCTGCGGCGTCCTGGCTCCATCCCGGCAGGCCGAGCCCGCTCTGATTCAAGAAGATCCCGGCCAGACACGCCAGAATGAGCGGGTTCTTGATCAGCGCCAGGGCACTGGCGCGAAAGCTCGACGCGCCAAGCGTACCCGCCTTGATGAAACTTGCCACGCAGAGAATATTCACCACCGGCACCATGACCGCCACCGCCACTGCCGCCGTGGTTACCCCTGACGCGCCGTGCAGCGCGCCGGCCCCCGCCACCCCCACGTAAGTGTTGAAACGAATCGCCCCTTGAAAGATGGAGGTGAACGCCGGTGAGGGCAGCGACAGCCAGGTGCGCAGGCGCCAAAGCAGCACCGAGAGAATGGCAATCGCGCCCAGGAGCACGCCGGCCAGGCGCCCTACCGGCACCTGGCTGACATCCGCCGTGGCAAGGGTGACCACCAGCATGGCGGGGAAGAGCACGAAATAGATGAGCTTTTCCATCTGCCCCCAGAACTCGCTGCTCGGCCAGCGCTTGTAGCCAATGGCCGCCCCCAGCAGGATGAGTACAAAAAGCGGCCCCAGTGCCCCGGTGATACTGTCCATTGATGCTCCTTGTTGTGGTAAAAGCGCTTGCGCCGGTTCATGCGTCAGTTCATGCGAAAGCCGTTAACATCTTGCGGCGGCCCCCTGCGTATGTGCGACATCATGGCCGCCCGTCGCGGGTGCGTTTACTGCTACCATGCGATTACCCTTTCACCGCCTGGTCCGTGTCGCGACTATCTTGCCATGAACAAACCAGCCCCTTCGGGATACTTTATCGGTTTTCCGATATTAAACCTCCTCATTCTGATCACCGCCGTCGCCCTGATGGCAAGCCTGGGGTACGGCTTGAACAGCTGGCTTCGCGGCGAGGACACCATCACCTGGTTTGCGCCGGACCCTGACTGTCATCTGCATACCGGCACCTGTACTGCTTCGCTTGGCGAAGGCAAGCTGCTTTTTGCCGTGGATGTAAAAGGGCGTATCGATGCGCTCACCGTCTTGCCCTTGGAAGTAAAGGTGGAGGGGTTGAAGGCAAGCCAGGCAAGTGTCGAGTTCGTTGGCCGGGACATGGAGATGGGGCTTCACCGCTTCAACCTGCTGGCCACCGCCCCGGGGCATTTCAACGGTCACGGCCAGGTGGGGATGTGCACGCAGGCCACGATGCCCTGGCGCGCACGTGTCATACTCAACACCCCCGATGGCAAGATCGGCAGCTGGTTCGATTTTGAGGTTACCCGGAGTTAGTCGATGCAAACATTGTTAAAAAAGCGCTCACCACTGTCGATAGGCGCGCTGCTGGGGCTTTTGATCGCCCTCGTCGCCTTGGCATTTTTTATCTGGGGAGCGAATGAAGACGACGGGGCTGCCCGGGGCGGGCCGATCGCCATGGCCTCCACCGACGGCGCCTTCTCGCTTTCGCAGCTCGAAGATGATCAGGTGGCCGTGGTGTCCTTTGGCTACACCTACTGCCCGGACGTCTGCCCGATCACTCTGGCCGTCAAGCGGCAGGCCTTGGGCCAGCTGGATGACGAGCAGCGCCAGCGCGTGGTGCCGGTGATGATTACCGTGGACCTGGAGCGCGATACCCTGGCGCGAATGCGGGAATACATGGAGGCGTTCGGCAGCGAGTTCATCGGTCTGGTGGGCTCGCCACGGGAACTCGAGGACGTGGCCGAACGCTACGGCGTGGTGTGGCAGCGCCACGAGGCGCCGGACTCGAGAATGGGCTACACCGTGGATCACAGTGCGGTGCTGTTTCTTGTCAATCGCGACGGGGAGATTCTTGACCAGGTGCTCTATTCACCGACGCCCGCCGCATTGGTATCGGCACTTGACCGGGAACTGGCACGCCGGGAGAGCTGATCGATGAGCCGACAGGCGCTACTCGGCGGGCCGTTCAAGCCGGTCGAGCATGGCCATCAGGGCCTTCACCTGAACCCCTTCCCGGGTGTCATGCAGCGGATTGAGCTGCCAGGTGCTTTCTGCAAATCCCCACCAGTCCCAGCATCCCTGGGGATTGGCCAGGCTTCTCTCGGCCTGCGGATAAAGGACGATCTGGCCGTGTTCGGCCGCCCAGCGGTTCAGACCGCTATGGCGTACGAAGACATCATCGATGGCTTCCACGTTCATCTGACAACCGTGCAGCGCCAGGGTAACCGGACACTGCTGCCCCTGGCACCGCTCGGGAATGAAGACATACCCGGTCTCGGCCAGGCCTTTGGCGGCAAACTCGGACTGATCGAAAGCGACCAGGCTGCCCTTGGAAGAAGCCTCGGCGCGTTCAGGATAGAGCCAATCGAGCATGTCGGCGGCCATGTCGTCATCGCAGGCGAGCACAAAGCTGCCCCCGCCTTGACGACATCCACCTAGCGCGTAGGCGCCAACGCTTTCATCATCCGGCAACCGTATGGGCCACCCGTGGCCGGTTCGGGAGCGAGGCACGAAGCTAACCGCGTCCTCCCCCGCCCAGCCTCGCCACTGCCGGGCCAGCAGGGCACCAAGTTCGGGGGCGACGCTGTCATCCTCATCGCCGTGACTGATAAACACGCGAAGCGCACCCAGTGCGTTTGCATCGCCCACCAGTGACTGCGCCTGGTAACGCGTCAGACGCTCCTCGAGTGCCTCAAGCGAGGGCAGGCCACGATCAATGTCCATGCACTGGTTCAAGGCCAGGCTCAGCGCCCCGCGAGAGCAGCCCCAGGGGCCGGTGCCCACGAGCCCCAGACCGCTAAAGCGCTCGGGCCAGGCCACACCAAGCTGGGCTGCCATATAGCCGCCGGATGACACCCCCACCACGCTTGCCTTCGACGCCTCAAGCGCTGGCAGCGGCGCCGGTACCTGTGCATAGACGGCTGCGCCTTCAAGCATCAAAAGCGCCGCCCCGAGGCGGCGCAGTGTGCAGGACAGGCGCAAGGCCATGCTTACTCGATACCCAGCAGTTCAACGCGGAAGGTAAGCATCTCGTTGGGACCGATGGGGCCTTGGCCGTTCTCGCCATAGGCAAGTTCGGAAGGAATGTAGATCATCCAGCTGTCGCCGACGCTCATCATCTGAAGCGCTTCCTGCCACCCTTCGATGACCTGATTGACCTGGAAGGTGACCGACTCGCCACGCTCATAGGAGCTGTCGAACACGGTGCCGTCGAGCAGCATGCCTTCGTAGTTCACCTCGACGGTGTTTTCAGGACCGGGGGATTCGCCGTCACCGGACTCCAGTACTTCATACTGAAGACCGGACTCGGTCACTTCCACGCCCTCGCGTTCGGCGTTCTCGGCCAGATAAGCCTCACCCTCTTCCTGGTTCATCTGAGCGATTTCAGCCGCCTGCTCTTCGCGCTCCTGCATGGAGCGCTGCTGGAAGGCGATCAGGGTTTCCATCATCTCTTCTTCGGTGAGGGCCAGATCGTTGCCTTCGAACACATCGCGCATGCCGTCGGTGAAGGTATCGATATCCAGATCCTCGATATCCGCCTGCATGCTTTCACCCAACGTTACCCCTAGGCTGTAGGCCAGGCGCTGCTCGTCGGTTTCCGGCTCGGCGGCGGCAAAGGGGGCCACCAGTAGAAGCCCTGTAAGCGCCGCCGTTTTGAACGTTGTCGAGACCATTGCTTTCATTTTAAAACCTTCATCAAAGACGCCGCGCGCCAACTAGTGAGTGCTGTATCCAAGCTTTTCGTTCAAGCGTTCGCTGAAGCGATACGCTTGAGACCACGTTTCAGCCCAGAGGTTTAGAGCCCTACCTGCAGTGTAGGACACTGTGTTGCCCCCTGAGCTTTCAAAAGACGCTGCCCGGCCATGAATTTTATCGCCGCTGCTGCCCTCGGCGCCATTCACCGGCCAGGATACGATGAAAAGGGGCTCCTTGCTTACCTAAAGGCCACATCACGCAGGAACAGCGCAATCTGGGGGAACATGATCAAAAGGGCCGCCGCCAGTATCAGAATGAATATGAACGGCGGCGTGCCTTTGATGACATCCCAGTACGGGCGCTTGAAGATCGCAATGGCGGTGAATATATCGCAGCCAAACGGCGGCGTGGCGGAGCCAATCGCCACCTGCAGGGTGATCAGGATGCCTACCAGTACCGGGTCCAGGCCGGTAGCGGCGACCGCCGGGGCGAAGATCGGGGTAAGCACCAGAATCACCACGATCGGGTCAACGAACATGCAGGCGACGAAAAACGAGATACAGATGGCGATCAGCACACCCGTGGGGCCGGCCTCGTTGACGCCCATGGTTTCAAGAATCGCCTGAGGGATCTGAGCGAACGAGATAATCCAGGAAAATCCGTTACCCACAGCGACCAGAATGAAGACCACGGCAGTAATCAGGCCGGTGGATTTGGCGATCGTGTAGATATCGCTCATTTTAAGCGAGCGAAACACCGCGAACTCCAAAAGCACCGCGTAAAGCACGCAGGCTGCGGCCGCCTCGGTCGGGCTGAATACGCCCCCGTAGATACCGCCCACAATGATGACCGGAAACCCCAGGGGCCAGAGCGCCTTCTGCACGGCGACCGCCCGCGATTTCCAGCTCGAGCGCGGCTCGGTGGGCACGTCCTTGATGATGGCATAAAGGATGCAATAGGCCGAGAACATGAAAAGAATCAAGAGCCCCGGACCGATACCCGCGATGAAGAGTTCACCGATGGAGGTACCGGAAATCACCCCGTAGATGATCATGCCGATACTGGGCGGTATCAAAAAGGCGATATCGCTTGCGTTGATGATCAGCGCCAGGGTGAAGGAGTCCGAGTAGCCCGCCTTGAGCATCCTGGGGCGAAGCGGCGAGCCGACCGCGACCACCGTTGCCTGAGTGGAGCCGGACACTGCGCCAAACAGCGTGCACGAGGCGGCGGTACTCACCGCAAGCCCGCCCTTGATATGGCCGATGAACGACATCACCATCTCGATCAGTCGGTTGGCCGACTGGCCCCGGGTCATGATATCGGCGGCCAGAATGAACATGGGCACGGCGATGAGCGAGGCGGGTCGAATGCCGGCCATCATCTGCTGAATCAGCGTATCCATCTGGCCAAAGCCGTTGAACATCATGTAAAAGCCGATGATCGCGGCGGTAATCAGCGGAATCATCATTGGAAAGCCCAGCAACAGCAGGGCAATCATGGTTACTACCATTATCGTCGTCATAGTGTTCCCCTAAGCGTACGATGCCCTTGGTTAGACTTCTGTGTCTTCATAGCCGTCTGCCACCCCGGTGGAGAGATAGACATCGTGGCTGGTGAAATTCTTGATCGCCGTCAGCAGGTACTGAAGACCGGTAATCAAGAAGCCCATGGGAACCCATATATAGATTATCCATACCGGCAGACTGAGCGACGGCAGCACCCGGCCCTTGCCATACAGATCGAGGATATAGATCACGGAGTAGTAGAGCAGAAAGAACATCACCAGAGAGGTGAACAGCGAAATGACGATCATCAGCGCCCGGCGCCCGCCTTTCGGCAAGACATCGTAGATCGCCGACATGCGGATATGGCGCCCGTGGCGAGCGGCATAACCAATACCGGCAAAGGTGATCATGATGATGAGAATTCGGTTCAACTCGCCCGAGAACATGATGCTGTTACCGAATACGAACCGGGCAATCACGTTGGTGACCGTGTTCAACGCCATTAGCAAAACCCCCAATGCCAGTATCACTGACTCGATTTTGCTAATTGCGGTGTCGACCATCCCCAATACCCCGGGCAGCCCCGAGCGATAGTTAGCCTCAGCGTCATCTTCAGTCATGGGTTTTCTCCTGTTGACGGCCTACCCTGTAAAACCCGGGCAGGACCGCTTCGTGCAAATGGGCGAAGAAAGACGTAGACACCGAACTTCGAGTGACCGACCAAGGAGTTGGTCGATCACGAAAAAGGGGCAGCCGTGGCTGCCCCTGCGTTACGCTACGGTATCTTGCAACACACCAGCAAAGTATCGGCACCTCTTGACCGATCAGGCATCACTGGCATCGTGAAGGCCCATGCTTACTGGTCGGCAACGTTGTCAAGATCAGCCTTGAACTGTTCAAGCAGTTCGGCACCACGTTCACCGGTCATTTCAAGGAAGGCTTCTTCGACCTGAGGCGCGCGCTCGCGGAACGCTTCGATCTGCTCGTCGTTCAGGCGCGTCACGGTGACCGCATCGGAGGCTGCCTGAATCTTCTCGAGTGATTCGTCGGCAAGCCCCTGGATGTGCTCCATGGTGTGCTCGTAAGCCGCCTCGGTCGCTTCCTGAACCAGCTCCTGATCTTCTTCCGAGAGGCCGTCATAGAAGTCCTGGTTGGCCATCATTGCCGTGGTGAACCAGCCGTGGCCGGTAAAGGTCAGGTGCGGAGAAACCTCGTATAAACCACCGGACTCGATCCAGAAGATCGGGTTTTCCTGGCCATCCAGAATGCCGGTCTGCAGGCCACCATAAACCTCGCCCCAGGGCAGTGGCGTCGGCGTGGCACCGAAGGCACTGTAGGTTTCGGAAAGCAGCGGGTTGGTCATGGTGCGAATTTTCTTGTTTTGCATGTCTTCCGGTGAGCTGATCGGCTCATCGGTGGTGATGACCATCTCACCTTCCGGATACATCTGCAAAAGCTCGAGACCCTGCTCGGCGTAGAGCTCGGGGAAAATGCGGTTGATCGCTTCGCTCTCGTCGAAGAAGGTCAGAACGGTCTGTTCATCGGTAGGAAGGAGATACGGAATGAAGAAAATCTGTGCTTCGGGAATCAGCGCGCCGGTGAAGCCGGGAGACTGGTTGACGAACTGCAGGATGCCGTTCTGGGTCTGCTCCATGATGTCGTCGGATTCGCCCAGCTCGCCAAAGCGGTACACCTGAACGGTATGCTCGGAGTTATCCTCGATATACTCCTTGAACGCTATCGCGAAGACATCCTGAACATCGCCTTCGTACTCTTCGTGCGCGTAGCGCCAGTTATCCGCCTGAGCCGTGGCGCTCAAGCCGAACAGCAGTGCACCAACACTTGCCGAGGTAAGAAGTCTGGTCGTGACCGAGCGCGTTGATAAAGCCTTGTTAGCCTTCATGCGATGTTCCCCTTGAAGTGGTAAACGCATCATGAGAATGCGCAAAAATCCATTTTTAAATAACGGCTGGCGCTGGAGGTGATGCCCTACCCGCTATGTTTGAAAGCAGGCACGGTTAACCCAAAAACCACGCGTTATTCAAAAATAGCTTAGTTTGAGGCTAGCGCGCCGACTTGATGGGGTCAAGGTGAAGGGCAATCGTGCGCCAGGCGGTTTCAACGCTTGAATCGTGACCCGACAGGGCCTGCCCCTGTTCACGAGCGCACGGTTCACCTGCGCGGGAAGAGAGCCTTGATTGCAGCCAGACAGCCACCTCCTGCAGGTTGTCTGCCCTGCTGCCTGCCTGATCATCAAGCGCCGAACAGACGTTATCCGACCCCAGGGCAAATGCCTGCCAGGCGCTCAGATTTTCTTTTTCAGCCTGCAGCTCGGCGCGCTTGATCGTCTCGCGCAGCTGGTGGATCGAGGCACTTTGTGCGGCCTGAGATTTCAGACAGCGGCGCAGTGCGCGAAGCGTTTGCGTTACATCTTGCTGCCAGCGCTCGCGCCGGGCGCGTTCCTCTCTCAGCGCCATTCTGCAGGCCTTCAGACCGTGGTGGAAAAGCCAGCCGTGAAAGAGTAGCTCGCACACGTCAACCGCGGCGTTGTCCTGCAGGATCAGACACGCCTGTTCCACGTCCTTGATCGCGTAGATCTCGCAGGCGAAATCCCAAAGCGGTGCCTGCTGCAAGCGCTGCAATCGGTTAGAATCGAGCATTACGTTAGCCTCATTCGGGAGAAAGCATGATCGCACTGCGCCAAGTCGCCCTGCAACGGGGTACGCAAACGCTGCTCAATAACGCCGACCTGACGCTGCACAATGGGGTCAAGGCCGGCATTATCGGCGCCAACGGTGCCGGTAAATCGAGCCTTTTCAAGTTGCTGCTTGGCGAGCTTGGCCCGGATCAGGGCGATATCGAAATGAGTGGCGGCCAGCGCATGGCCCATATGGCTCAGGAAGTGGACGCCCTTGATCGTCCGATCATCGACTACGTGCTCGATGGCGACATCGCCTTGCGCCAGGCGCAAGCGGATCTTTACAGCGCCCAGCAGACCCAGGATGCCCACCGCGAGGCCGAGCTGCACGGGCTGATCGAGACGCTGGATGGCTACACCGCTGAATCCCGCGCCGCCCAGCTGCTGGTAGGTCTGGGTTTTCTTCAGGCGAACCTGACCCAGCCTTTGTCCAGCTTTTCCGGCGGCTGGCGTATGCGGGTGAACCTGGCGCGTACGCTCTTCATGCCCTCCGACGTACTGCTGCTCGACGAGCCCACCAACCACCTGGATCTAGACGCGCTGTTGTGGCTCGAAACCTGGCTGACGCGCTATCCGGGCACGCTTTTGCTGATTTCTCACGACCGGGACTTTCTGGACGCGGTGTGCGACCACATCGTGCACATGCATCATCAAAGTGTAGAGATTTACCGGGGCAACTACTCGCGCTTCGAGCGCACTCGGGCGGAAAAGCTCGCCCTTCAGCAGGCCGAAGCCGCCAAGCAGCAGGCCCGGCGCGAAGAAATCGAGCGTTTTGTTACCCGCTTCAAGGCCAAGGCGACCAAGGCCCGCCAGGCCCAGAGCCGGGTAAAGATGCTCGAGCGCATGGAAGAGATTGCCGTGGCCCATGTGGATTCCCCGTTTCACTTCACTCTGCCCGCCGCCGACAAGACCTCCCACCCGCTGCTGGTGCTGGACGAGGCCCGGCTCGGCTACCAGACAGACGCCGGTGAGACCGTGCAGCTCGACAAGGTGAACATCACCTTGCTGCCCGGCAGCCGAATCGGCCTGCTGGGCCCTAACGGCGCGGGTAAATCGACGCTGATCAAGTCGCTGACCGGCGAGCTTGAACTGCTCACCGGCAAACGCGTCCCCGGCGAGCACCTGGCGATCGGCTACTTCGCCCAGCATCAGCTGGAAGGGCTGGATGTCAGCACCACGCCGTTCGTCCACGTGCAGCGTCTTTCCCCTACGGCCAGCGACCAGGAGATCCGCAACTTCCTGGGCGGGTTCGGCTTCAAGGGTGACGACGCCTTTGGCAACGTGGCCACGTTCTCCGGCGGCGAAAAGGCCCGTCTGGCGCTGGCGCTGGTCGCCTGGCAAAAGCCCAACCTGCTGCTGCTCGACGAGCCCACCAACCATCTGGATCTGGAGATGCGCGAAGCGCTTACTCAGGCGCTGTCAGCCTTCGAGGGCACGGTGATTCTGGTCTCCCACGACCGTCATCTTCTGCGTGCGACGGTGGACGAGTTCTGGCGCGTGGCGGATCATCGGGTCGAACCCTTCGATGGCGATCTGGACGACTACCGAGCCTGGCTGAAAGCACGCCTGGAAGAGAACCGCCGGGAGGAGCGCCAGGAGAAAAACGAACGCCAGGCGCAGTCGCAAGCCCTGGATCGTAAAGCCTCGCGCAAGGCCGCGGCTGAACTGCGTGAAAAGCTGCGCCCCCAGAAAAAGGCCCGCGACCAGGCGGAGAAAGCGATGGAGAGTGCCCAGCAAGCGCTGGAAAAGGTGGAAGCGACCCTGGCCGACTCGGCACTCTACACCGACCCGGCGCGCAAGGCCGCGTTGACCGAGGCACTGGCCGAACAGGCGAGGTGCAAGGAGCAGGTGGAGAACGCCGAGCAGCAGTGGCTCGCCGCCGAAGAACACCTGGAGGCGATGGAGGCCGAAATACTCGAAAGCGAGTCGCGCTAACGGCTTTCGAGCATGAAGGTCACCGGCCCGTCGTTGATGAGCGCCACCTGCATATCGGCGCCGAACCGGCCGGTTTCGACAGTCGGCCAGGCCGCCCTGGCCTGAGCCACCAGATAGTCGAAAAGCCGCTCGCCCTCGGCAGGGGCAGCGGCACTTGAAAAGCCGGGACGAAGCCCCTTGCGGGTATCGGCGGCCAGCGTGAACTGGGAAACGAGCAGCAACCCGCCTCCGGCCTGCTGCAGGTTATCGTTCATCTTGCCCGCGGCGTCGCTGAAGACGCGGTAGTGAAGCAGCTTATGCAAGAGCTTGTCCGCGTCCGTTTCGCTATCGCCGGGCTCCACCCCCACCAGTGCCAAGAGCCCCTGCTCGATGGCGCCGACGGTTTCACCCTCGACGCTGACATCGGCGTTTTTAACGCGCTGAATCAAGGCCTTCATGTCACCACCAATGATGAAAATGATGAACCGGCCCACGCCCGTGGCCGACGTGCAAGCGCTCGCTGGCCTCGAGTGCGGCGTGAAGCCACTGCTTGGCCTCTCTGATCGCCTCGACCGGGGCGCTTTTTGGGGCATCCATGGGCAGCTTCGCCAGACAGGCGGTAATCGCCGAGGAGAGCGCACAGCCGGTCCCGTGAAGGTTCTCGGTGGCGATGCGCGAGGCGGGAAGCCAGGTATGTTCAGACGGTGTGGCCAGTAGATCCGGGCAGGTTTCACCGGTCAAGTGGCCGCCCTTGAGCACCACGAAAGGCGCACCCAGTCGGGCCAGTCCGGGCAGCATCGCCTCCATCTCATCCGGCGTTCCTGGCGTTGAGGTATCCAGCAGCACGGCGGCCTCGGGCAGGTTCGGCGTGATCACGTGGGCCAGGGGCACCAGCACGTCGCGTACTGCGCGAATGCCTTCGTCATCGACCAGGATATCGCCGCTCTTCGCGACCATCACCGGGTCGAGCACGATCCAGCGCGGGCGATGGCGACGCAGTACCTCGGCAATGACCTCGGCGACCTCGCGGCTTGCGACCATGCCGATTTTCACCGCATCGATCTCGACGTCCTCCAGCAGGTTCTCGAGCTGCGCCCGGATCATGTCCGGCGAGACCGGCTCCACCCGGGCGACGCCGCAGGTATTTTGCGCGATCACGGCGGTGATCACGTTGGTCGCATAGACGCCCAGCGCCGAAAACGTCTTGAGATCCCCTTGCAGCCCGGCGCCACCCGAGGGGTCCGAACCGGCAATGGTCAATACCTTGGCAATGTCGGCCATAATCACCTCTTACATGATGGACGGAAGCCAGGTGGCAATCCCGGGAAACAGCGCCAATGCCAGTAACATGCCCAGTTGCAGCAGAATAAAGGGAACTACCCCTTTATAGATGGCCGACGTCGGAACGCTGGGTGGCGTGACGCCCCGCAGGTAGAAAAGCGCGAAGCCGAACGGCGGGGTCAGAAACGAGGTCTGCAGGTTCACGGCAATCATGATACCCAGCCAGATAGGATCGACACCCATGGCCAGCAGTACCGGCCCGACGATCGGCACCACCACGAAGGTGATCTCGATGAAATCGAGAATGAACCCGAGCAGGAAAATCACCAGCATCACGATGATCGTTGCCCCGACCACACCGCCGGGCATCGACTCGAAAAGCTCGGTTACCAGCTCCTCACCGCCGTAGGCGCGAAACACCAGTGAGAAAAGCGCGGCACCGATCAGGATCAGAAACACCATGCTGGTGACCTGGGCGGTCGAGTAGAGCGCCTCCTTGAGCATGGTAAAGCTCAGCCGCCGATTCGCTGCCGCGAGCATCAGAGCGCCGAAAGCCCCCACGGCGGAGGCCTCGGTGGGCGTGGCAAAACCGCCCAGTATCGAGCCCAGCACCGCCACGATCAAAAGCACCGGCGGCACCAGCCCCTTCAGTAGCAGCGGCCAGATCGAGCCTTGATGGCCAAGCTCAGCCTTGAGCGCCGCCCGGTCCACGGCGGGCGCCAGGGTCGGCTTTAACCAGGCTATCACCAGCAGATACATGATGTAGGCGACGACCAGAATGAGCCCCGGCACCAGCGCGCCGATGAAAAGATCGCCGATCGAGAGCGTCTTGGGGCTCCATACGCCCATGGACAGCTGAGCCTGCTGGTAGGCATTGGAAAGCACGTCACCCAGCAGCACCAGGGCGATCGAAGGCGGAATGATCTGGCCTAGCGTGCCCGTGGCGCAAATGGTGCCGGTGGCCAGCGCCGGCGAGTAGCCGCGCTTGAGCATGGTGGGCAGCGACAAGAGCCCCATGGTGACCACCGTGGCGCCGACGATACCCGTCGAGGCGGCCAGCAGCATGCCCACGATGACTACCGAAAGCCCCAGCCCCCCGCGCAGCGAGCCAAAGAGCATCGCCATGGCATCTAAAAGCGTCTCCGCCACCCGGGATTTTTCCAGCAGCACGCCCATCAGGATGAAAAGCGGCACCGCCAGGAGCGTGGCATTGGTCATGATGCCGTAGAGCCGGTTGGGCATCGCGCCCATCATGCGCGCCTCGAACGGCACGGTCACACCCATGGATTGAAGCGCCAGGCCGATACCGGCAAAGGCGAGCGCGGTGCCGGCAAGCGACAGCGCCACCGGGTAACCCAGCATCAGCACGCCGCACACGGCGGCGAAGAGCACCAGCGGCATGAAGTCCAGTATGACGGCCACTAGACGATCTCCTCATGCTCATGGGTGGGATTGGGAAGCGCTCCGCGGATGATCAGCGTTTGGCGAATCAGTTGCGCCACAGCTTGCAGCAGTAAAAGCGCGACCATGACCAGAATCAGGGTCTTGAGCAGATAGACCGCCGGGATACCGCCGTTGGGCGAACGCTCCATGATGGCCCAGCTGGTCATGACATAGTGAAAGCTGCCAATGGCGATAAACAGCGTCACGGGAATGAGCAGCAAGAGCGTACCCAGCAGATCGACCCAGGCCCGCGCGCGGCTCGAGAGCCTGCGGTAGAAGATATCCACACGCACATGGCCATCGTGCTTGAGGGTCCAGGCCGCGCCCAGCATGAAGACCGCGGCGTGCATGTACATGACCGACTCTTGCATGACGATGCTGTTGATACCCATCAGGTAGCGCAGCACCACGACGGCGAACTGCACCAGCATCATGATGATCACAAGCCAGGCGACGGCTCGCCCGAGGCCTTCTGTCAGGCCATCAAGCCAGCGCAACAGGCGTGGCTCATGAGATTTTGCACGCATTGAAGGTGTCCTGCGTTCGTGAAACGGCTCGGAATCATCGCTGATTCTAGCCTTTACGTCATCCCCTGGAGCGCGCAATTCATCCGCAAAGCGGTCTTTTCTCGACCCGTTATCGCTCGATGGATGCGATAGCACCCACGCAAAACCCTAGTTAAGCTTCGGGTCGTGCGCTTTCAAGCGCTTTCAAGCAGGCAGCAGGCAGCGGCAGGTCCACCGCCACCGGCAAATGATCCGAGAAGAGATGATCCAGCACGCTGACTTCGGCAGCCTCCAGGGTCTGCGAGAGCAGGATATGATCCAGCGCCCGCCGGGGCTGCCAGGAGGGATAGCTTAAAAGCGGCTTGACCGGATGCAGCGGCAGCGAGGCGCTGAAGCGCTCGTGGGCGTGAAGCTGCTCGGGGGTGCAGTTCAGATCGCCCATTACCACCACGTGGCGAAGCGGGGCGATGATATCGCTTAGATAGTTGAGCTGACGTACCCGGCCACGGTGGCTCAGCGCCAGGTGTGCCACGAAGATATGCAGCGCATCCGGGCCATTGCCAAAGCGTACATGAATTGCTCCGCGTCCCGGCAGCGTGCCGGGTAGCCGGTGCTCCTCAATACGGCTGGGGGCAAGCTTCGAGAGCAGGCCGTTGCTGTGCTGAGCAATGCGGCCCAGATTACGATTGAGCTGCTGGAAATGATGGGGGAACCCGGCCTGAGCGGCCAGGTACTCCACCTGGTTGATGCGGCTGGAACGGAAACTGCCGCCGTCCACCTCCTGAAGCCCCACCACGTCGAACTGCCCGAGTACGCCGCCCATGACATCCAGGCGCTTGACGCGACGCGGATGGGGTAGAAAGTGTTGCCAGCTACGGGTGAGGTAGTGGTGATACGCCGAGGTCTGAATGCCGACCTGCAGATTGAAGGTCAGCAGTCTCAACGTGCCGTTTTCCAGCACCGAGCCATCGGCGCGCCGGGCCTGGCTGGTCATTGGATCCTGCACGGTTACTCGTCGCGCTCGCTACGCACACGTTCGATCAGCGCCTCGGCGATCACCGGCATGTTATCCAGGCTACCCGCCGTGCTGGGGGTAATGACATAGCGGCCATCCACGATCAGGGCCGGCACGCCCATCAGGCGCATTTCGCGCATGCGGCTGTTCGCCTTGTTGGTTTCGCTGCGTACCGGAAAGGAGTTCAGCGCCTTTCTGGCCTCTTCCTCACTGACACCGTAATTGGCAAAAAACGCGGCAATATCGTCTTCGTCGGTCAACGACTGGCCATCCTGGTGAATGGCGTCGAAGAAATCCTTGTGGAGTTCTTCTTCGATACCCAGCGACTGCGCGGCATAGAAAGCGGTGGCATGGGTATTCCAGTTGCCTCCCATGGTCGCCGGCATCTTGACGAGCGCTACGTCATCATCGAGGGTCTCGTACCATTCGTTGACCGGCTCCTGCAGACGGTAGCAGTGCGGGCAGCCAAACCAGAACACTTCGGTGACTTCGACCTGATCATCACCGGCCACCGTGGATACCGGGTTTTCAAGCAGTGTGTAATCCTGACCTTCCACCGGCTCCTGAGCACTGACGGCGGCGGAAAGAGTAAGGCCGGCCAGGGCCGCAACGAATACTTTAAGCATTATGAAAATTCTCCAAGAATGAACGACGCTTATGACTGTCAGGATGTTTAACCGGTTCCCATGCTAAGGATCTATTCAGACCCCCGCCCCTCCCGCGTCCGGTACCTGGCCTGAGCAATGACGCATGAAACGCGCGGGCGGGCAGGCACTATACGGCGCGGGGTGTGAAGATCAATCGCAAAGGCGCACTTGTCGGCTTTTTTACCGCCTTGCGGTGTTACACTAGCGTTTTCAGCAAGCCTACCTGCCTGAGCCTGCGTAACGTCTGGCCAAGTGTAACGAATCCCGTGCGTGGCTTAAACGGCCGCCGCCAAACCGGATGCTTTCACGCTACGTGGTCCAGGATTTATTGCTTAGGGTAGCCTTGATGTGTGACTCAAGCATTCAGGATCTTTTCCATGTCGACTCAAGATCGCGAAAGCCCGCGACTCAACTACGCCACCGCCCAGTTCATGATCAGCGCCCCGCACCTGGGTCTGTGCCCGGACGATACCGGCGCCGAAGTCGCCTTCGCCGGGCGCTCGAACGCGGGCAAATCGAGCGCGATCAACGCGCTGACCCAGCAAAAGGCGCTGGCGCGCACCTCGCGTACGCCCGGGCGCACGCAGCTCATCAACTTTTTCAGCCTGATGAACAACCCCGCCACGCGCATGGTGGATCTGCCGGGCTACGGCTATGCCAAGGTGCCCGAGAAGGTCAAGCTCGAGTGGCAGCGCCACCTGTCCGAGTACTTGATGGCACGCTTCAGCTTGAAGGGCGTGGTGCTGTTGATGGACGTGCGCCATCCGCTTACCGAATTCGACCTGACCCTGCTCGATGTGGCCGACCAGCGCGGGCTGCCGGTGCATATTCTGCTCACCAAGGCCGACAAGCTTAAAAAGGGCCCGGCGAGCGCGGCGCTGCAGAAGGTACGCTCGCGCCTTGTAGAGTGGGAGGACCTGGTATCGGTACAGCTGTTCTCCTCGCTCAAGCGCGACGGTGTCCCACAGCTTTGCCAGATCCTGGATCGTTGGCTCGACGCCCCGGAGCCCGAATAACTCAGTCCGATAACCAAGTCCAATCACTCAGTCCAATAATTCAGCCCGCCGCGTTCTCCAGCCGTTCGATCAGCGCGGGCAGCTCCTTGACATGGCTCAGCCGGTAAACACGGCTGGGCAGCGCCTGGTTGCTCTCGGCGGCGATCCACACCGCGTGCATCCCCAAGCGGCTGGCGGGCAGCACGTCTTCTTCCCAGGAGTCGCCGACGTGCATGGCGTTTTGTGGGTCGACGTTCATTTGTTCGAGCACGGTGACGAACGCATGGGGGTCGGGCTTGGGCGCAAAAAGCTCCCCGGCCGCCACGGCGATGGGAAAGTAGGCGGCCAGGGGCTGGCGCTTGAGGTGAATATTGCCGTTGGTGATCGCCGCCAGGTGAAAGCGCTGGCCCAGCGTCTCGAGTAGCTCGGTGGCTTCCGGGTGCGGCGTCACCTGCACGCGCAGGCGGTGGAACTCGTTCATCGCCGCCGCCGCCCACAAAATGGCGCTACTGCGCGTAAGCCCCGCCGCCTCCAACTGCGCCTCGAGGGCGCGAAGGCGCAGCCAGGTGAAGTCGCCCCGGCGCTTGGGGGTCGCTTTTGCAAGTGCCTGACGCCTTGTCAGGTAATCCGCCAGACCTTCTTCGAAGTCGATCGCAAGCGGCGCTTCGCCGCGCGCGCGCTGCCACTCGGCCAGCGCGCTCAACAGCCAATGGTAGTGGCCCTGCTCGGTTTTCAGCATCACGCCGTGATTATCCCAAAGCGTATCGTCGAGATCGAAGGTGATGGCTTTTAGCTCGGCTCTTGGTTCGGCTCTTGGTTCGGTCATGGCTCGCTCCGGGGGCGGCGTTTGGCACGGGGGTGGGCGGCGTCGTAGCTCTGGGCCAGATGCTGCCAGTCAAGACGGGTGTAGACCTGGGTGGTGGCCAGGTTGGCGTGACCCAAAAGCTCCTGCACCGCGCGCAGATCCTGGCTCGACTCCAGCAGGTGGCTGGCAAAGGAGTGGCGCAGCCGGTGCGGGTGCAAGTGCTCGGGCAGGCTGCGCTCGATAGAAAGCTGCGCCAGGCGCTTTTGAATGGCGCGGTGGCCCAGACGCTTGCCGCGCCGGCCGACAAACAGCGCCTTTTCGTCCTGCGATGCCCAGGCATTTCGAGAGTCAAGCCACTGGGCCAGCGCGGTGCGGGCGCGCCTGCCTACCGGTACTTGGCGGGGCTTGCCCCCCTTGCCCAGTACGCGCACGAACTGAGCATTCAGGTTGTGTGTATCAAGGGCGGCAAGCTCGGCCAGACGCAGCCCGCTCGAGTAGAAAAGCTCCAGCATTGCCTGGTCGCGAAGGGCCATGGGCGAGCCGTCATGGGGAGTATCCAGAAACTGCGCGAGCGTATCCACGTCCAGCGGCCTGGGAAGGTGGCTGGGCTGTCTTGGCGTGCGCAAAAGCTTGACCGGGTTGTCCGCAAGTTCCCCCTGGCTTACCAGGGCATCGGCAAAGCGGGAAAGCGCCGCGCGGCGGCGAGCCAGGCTTCGTGGCGCAAGCCCGCGGCTTCGCTCTGCGCCCAGAAAAGCGCGTGCCAGCGGCGTATCGATGCCCTGAACCCAAATCACCTCGCGCTGTTCGGCAAACCGGGCGAAGGCCGTCAGGTCCTGCCGGTAGCCCGCTACCGTTGCCGGGCTTGCATAGCTTGCAAGCTTGGCCAGATAGGCGTCGATGGCATCGACCAGCGCCGGGCTAGCCATGTTGGCCCAGACGCTGTAGAAGCCGTGCAACGATATCGCCCAGGTACTCGGTGAACAGCGTATCCATGCTTGCCCGGTAGCACTCGGCATCCGGGCTTGCCAGCAGCAGATAGCCCATGGGCTCGCCCGCCGACAGCCGCGAGATGGCGCAGGAGCCCGCCTTGCGCGGCGCCTTGGTATGGGGCAGCAAGCACTTCCAGTCGCTCACGCTCAGCTTGACGCAACGGCTGGTGCGGCCATCCAGCAGCGCGGTCAGGCGCGTGGACGCGCGCTGGTCCAGCACATGGCGCGGTGGCTGGGGAAGCGCGGGCTCGTCGTCGCTCAACGAGGACGGACACCAAAGCGCCATGGCCGGGGTATCGAAACGCTCGCTGAGCTGGATGGCCAGCGCCTGGGCCAGGGCGTCGCGATCCTCGGCCTCCGTCAGCGCCAGCAGCGTTTCGCGCAGGCGCCGGTACTGCGCCTCATTGTGCCGGGCGGTCTCCAGCAGATGCTCAAGGCGGCCCTCGGCGTTGTCTGCGCGTTGGCGAAGGTCCAGTACCAGCCGCTCCAGAAGCGAGACGGCCCCGTCGATATAGGGGTGGGGCACCTTGAGCTGCTGCAGTAAGCCTTCCCGGCCGACAAAAAAGTCCGGGTGACGGGCCAGCCAAAACGCGACCTGATCCGGGTCGAGCGTCTTGCGCGGCTCTGGGGCTTGCGACATCACCATTCTCCTTGGGTTAGTTGAGCGTCACGCGGCCATCGAACACGCGGGTGGCCGGACCGACCATGACAAGCGACCCGTCCATGTCGGGCCACTCGATGAGCAGCGTTCCGCCAGGCAGGTGTACCGTCACCGGGCTTTTCAAGAGCCCCTGGCGAATACCGCTGGCCACCGCCGCACAGGCCCCGGTCCCGCAGGCCAGCGTCTCACCGCTGCCGCGCTCGAAGACGCGCAGGCGAATCTCGCCTTCCGATACCACCTGCATGAAGCCGACGTTCACCCGCCGGGCGAAACGCGGATGGGCCTCCAGCAGAGGGCCCAGACGTTCAACCGGGGCATGCTCTACGCTCTCCACCGTGAGTACCGCGTGGGGGTTGCCCATGGAGACGGCCCCGATCCCGAGCGTCTCCCCGGCCACCTCGATCGCGTGAAGCGGAACGTCTTGTGTCGCCTCAAAGGGCAGTGCTGCCGGGTCAAAACGCGGCCGCCCCATATCTACCCGCACCAGGTTATCCTGCTGAACGTGAAGCGTGAGCGGCCCGCCGGCGGTTTCCACCCGAATCTCGTGCTTGTGGGTCAGGCGCTGTTCACGCACGAAGCGCGCAAAGCAGCGCGCGCCGTTGCCGCAGTTTTCCACTTCGCTGCCGTCGGCATTGAAGATGCGATAGCGAAAATCCATGTCCGGATCGCGAGGTGGTTCGACCACCAGCAGCTGGTCGAAACCGATGCCGAAGCGTCGGTCGGCCAGGCGCGCAATCAGCTCATCGGTCAGCCGGGCCCGCTGGGTGACCAGATCGATCACCATGAAGTCGTTGCCCAGGCCGTGCATTTTGGTGAAATGAAGAAGCATCAAGACGCCTCGGTTGGCAGTAACGTCTCACCGGCCCACAGACTTTCCAGCGTTTCCCGGGCGCGGACGACGTGAAAGCCACCGCCGTCCACCATCACTTCGGCGGGCCGGGGGCGACTATTGTAGTTGGACGCCATGACGAAACCGTAGGCGCCGGCCGAGCGCACCGCCAACAGGTCGCCTTCGACAAGCGCCAGTTCGCGCTCCTTGCCCAGAAAATCGCCGGTTTCGCAGACGGGGCCGACGACGTCATACACTGCTTTGGGCCGGGAACCGCGGGTATCCACCGGGATGATCGCCTGCCACGCCTGGTAAAGCGCCGGGCGGATCAAGTCGTTCATGGCGGCGTCGACGATAGCGAAGTTCTTGGTCTCGCCGGGCTTCAGAAACTCCACCCGGGTCAGCATCACCCCGGCATTGGCAGCGATGGAGCGTCCGGGTTCGAACAATAATGTCAGGTTCTCGCCGCCTTCCCAGCGCGACAGCCGGTCGAGAAGCTTGCTGGCGTAATCGAAGGGCTGGGGCGGGGTCTCATCACGGTAGGGCACACCCAGCCCGCCGCCAAGATCCAGGTGCTCGATCTCGATGCCGCGCTCGCGAAGCCGTTCCATGAGCACCAGAAGCCGCTCCAGGGCGTCCAGAAATGGCGCGGTCTCGGTGAGCTGCGAGCCGATATGACAATCGAGCCCGACCACCCTGAGGTGCGGCAGGCGCGCGGCGAGCTCGTAGACCTCAAGCGCATCACTCACCGCAATGCCGAACTTGTTGTCCTTGAGCCCGGTGGAGATATACGGGTGGGTGCCAGCGTCCACGTCCGGATTGACGCGAAGCGAGACCGGCGCCACCGTATTCAGCTCTCCGGCCACCTGATTCAGGCGCTCGAGTTCCGGCGCGGACTCCACGTTGAAGCACTTGATGCCCACCTCGAGCGCCCGGGCCATTTCATCACTACGCTTGGCCACACCGGAGAAGACCACCTTGGCCGGGTCGCCGCCGGCCTTGAGCACCCGCTCGAGCTCGCCCACGGAGACGATATCGAAACCCGCGCCAAGGCGCGCCAGAAGCCCCAGCACCGCCAGGTTGGAGTTGGCCTTCACCGCATAGCAGATCAGGTGAGAATGGCCGCCCAGGGCTTCGGTATAGGCGCGAAAGTGACGCTCCAGTGTGGCTCGGGAGTAGACGTAGCAAGGCGTGCCCACCTCGTCAGCGATACGTGTCAGCGCCACCTCTTCGGCGAACAGCACACCGTCGCGGTAGTTGAAATGATCCATTACCCCTCCTGCTGGCTAGCCGCGTTCCGGCTTGATTCATCGGGCAGATAAAGCGGGCCCTTCTGCCCGCAACCGGCCATCAACAAGGCCATGGCCATGATCAGCAGACATGCTCTCATACCGACTCCCGCTGCGCTTTCAGCGCCTCACGGGCACGGCTGGCGGCAGCGCGCACCTGATCCGGGGCGGTGCCGCCGATATGATTACGCGCCGCCACCGAGCCTTCCAGGGTCAGCACCTCGAACACGTCCTCCTCGATGATGTCGGAGAAGACCTTGAGCTCATCCAGGCTCATCTCGGAAAGATCCTTTTTCTCTTTCAGGCCAAACGCCACCGACTGGCCGACGATCTCGTGGGCATCGCGAAACGCCACGCCCTTGCGTACCAGATAATCGGCAAGATCCGTCGCCGTGGAGAAGCCGCGCCGCGCCGCCTCATACATGCTCGCCTTTTTCGGCTCGATGGCAGGCACCATGTCGGCGAAGGCCTTCAGGCAGTCCAGCACCGTGTCCACAGCGTCGAACAAGGGCTCCTTGTCTTCCTGGTTGTCCTTGTTGTAAGCCAGCGGCTGGGATTTCATCAGCGTCAGAAGGCCCATCAGGTGACCATAGACGCGCCCGGTCTTGCCGCGAACAAGCTCCGGCACGTCCGGATTCTTCTTCTGCGGCATGATCGATGAGCCGGTGCAGAAACGATCCGGCAAGTCGATGAAGTCGAACTGAGCACTGGTCCAGAGCACGAGCTCCTCGCTCATGCGCGACAGGTGCATCAAGAGGATGCTGGCGAAGCTTGTGAATTCGATGGCAAAGTCGCGATCCGACACGGCGTCCAGCGAATTTTCCGCCGGGCGTGAAAAGCCCAGAAGTTCGGCGGTGACGTGACGATCGATCGGGTAAGTGGTGCCGGCCAGCGCCGCCGCCCCCAGCGGCAGCACGTTGACGCGCTTGCGGGTATCCAACAGGCGCTCGTGATCGCGGGTGAGCATCTCCTGCCAGGCCAGCAGGTGGTGACCAAACGTCACCGGCTGAGCGGTCTGCAGGTGGGTGAAACCGGGCATGATGGTGTCGGCCTCACCCTCGGCAAGCTCGATCATGCCGTCGCGCAGGCGGGTGAGCTCGGCGTCGATCATGTCGATGGCGTCGCGCATGAACAGGCGGATGTCGGTCGCCACCTGATCGTTGCGCGAGCGCCCGGTGTGCAGCTTCTTGCCGGTAATGCCGATCTTTTGGGTCAAGCGCGCCTCGATGTTCATGTGCACGTCTTCAAGCGGCACCGACCACTCGAATTCATTGCGCTCGATCTCGCCCCGAATCTCGGTCAGCCCGTTGACGATGGCGTCGCACTCTTCACTGCTCAAGACGCCGACTCTGCTGAGCATGGTGGCGTGGGCGATCGAGCCCTGAATGTCCTGGGGGGCCAGGCGCTGATCGAAGTTCACGGAGGAGGTAAAGCGGGCAACAAAGGCGTCGGTGGGCTCGCTGAAGCGTCCGCCCCAGGATTGATTCGTAGCTTGGGTCATCGAGGGTTCCTGCTGACAAAACGAAAGTGACAAAATCAGGGGAGTCGTTGTCGACGAGTGTACCAGAGTCGACCCTGTTCGCGGCACGGGGTTTGCGCGTGCGTTTCAAGCACCCGGTTGATCCAGCAAGACGGTATGGCGATCAAGACGGTCCAGGTACGCGGTGAGCTCATCCAGCGGAATCGGCCGGGCGAAGTAGTAGCCCTGCAGGTAGGTGGGATGCCTTTCGCGCAGATAACGAAACTGCTCGGCGGTTTCCACACCTTCGATCAGTACCGTAAGCCCCAGTTTCGACGCCATGGTGATGACCCCTTCGACAATGGCGGCGTCGTTCTCGTCACTGGTCACATCTCGAATGAACGAACGATCGATCTTGAGCTTGTTGATGGGCAGGCGCTTGAGATAGCTCAAGCTTGAAAAGCCGGTGCCGAAATCGTCCAGCGCAATGTGAACGCCCAGTTCGCGCAACCCGTTGATGGCACCAATGGCGTGCTCGGCACTGTCCATGAGTACGCCTTCGGTAATCTCGATTTCCAGAAGTGTCGGGGCCAGGCCGCTCTGTTCCAGCACTTTTTCGATCGAGGCGACAAACCCCGGGCGCTGAAACTGCATCGGGGAGACATTGACGGCCATGGTGATCGGGCCATGCGCGCTGTCGTTGAGATATACCGCATCCCGGCAGGCGCGGTTCAACACCCACTCGCTGATGGGAATGATCTGGCCGGTCTCCTCGGACAGACTGATGAACTCGTCGGGAGAAATGATGCCCTGGGTTGGATGTTGCCAGCGGATCAGGGCCTCGACCCCCACCACCCGACCAGTAACGCTATCGATCTGGGGCTGGTAGTGAAGTTCGAACTGCTCCTGTTCGATGGCCTTTTGCAGCGCGTGGCGAAGATTGACCCGCTCGGTCACCTTGCGGTTGAGCTCATCGGTGTACCACTGATAGGTATTGCGTCCGCGGCGCTTGGCCTTGTACATCGCAAGGTCCGCCTGCTGAATCAGCGTGCGGGGCTTGGCGAGGCTGCCGTCGTCGGTACCGATACCGATACTGGCGGTAAGGTGAAGCTCGTTGTCGTGATACCAGTACGGCGCGGCGATGCGAGCCAGCAGACGCTCCACGACCTGCATCACGTCCTGCTCGTGCGCCAGATCCGGCAAAAGGACGACAAACTCGTCGCCACCGATGCGAGCCACGGTATCCCAGGGACGCAGTTCCTCTTCCAGACGCCGCGCCACGCTGATCAGGATGAAATCGCCGGCGTCGTGCCCCAGGGAGTCGTTGATGGGCTTGAAGTCGTCCAGATCGATGAACAGCACCGCCAGATAACGCTGGTAGCGCTTGGCCATCACGCAGCCCTGAGACAGGCGCTGATGAAGCAGCTGACGGTTGGGCAACCCGGTCAGGGCGTCGTGGTGGGCATTGTGACGCAGCTGCGCCTGGTACTCGCGCTGGGCGGTGACGTCGTTTTGCACGCCGATGAAGTGCGTCACCAGCCCCTGGTCGTCGCGTACCGGGGAAATATAAAGATCATTCCAGAAAAGCGTGCCGTCGCGGCGGTAGTTGCGCAGCATCACGTGCACATCGCGCTGCTCCCTGATACCCCGGCGCAGCTGCTTGAGCGTGGCTGCATCGGTCTTCTCGCCCTGCAGGAAACGACAGTTGCGCCCCATCACCGCATCGCGCGCGTAGCCGGTAATTTGCTCGAAGGCCTTGTTGACGTACACCATGGGCAGATCCGGCGCCCGGGCATCAACGATCACCACCCCGTTGGTACTGGACTCCACGCTGCGCTCCAGAAGCGTCAGCTGCTGCTCGGAAACCTTGCGTCGGGTAATGTCCCGGGCGATCACGTAGATGACGTCGGCATCGGCGGAGGCGCTCACCTCCAGCCACTTGAGTTCCCCGGACTGGCTGCGCGCGCGAACGTCGAAGGCATCGATCAATTCACCCTGATGTATGCGCGCAAGCGCTCTTTCGATCACCGCATAATCCTGCCGATCGATAATCACACCGCAAGGCCGGCCGATCAGCTCTGTGGCAGAATATCCCAGCAGGTTTCCAAAGGTAGGGTTAACATTCAAAAGCGTCCCTGCAAAATCGATGCAGCAGAACATGTCCTGCGACAGCAGGAAAAATTGATCTAGCTCACCTTGAAGATCAGCAGGGGGCATAGGGCGTTACCTGAGCATGTCGTCCGTATTATACGTTAGCCAATTGTGGCTGGTTATTTTTACTGCGTGACCGGGTGCTTTATGATGAGAATTATCATAGTTCGACGCGCCGTGTCAGCGGCAAAGGGAGAATAACGTGTCATCCATCACCAAACTACGCATCGCCACGCGTAAAAGCCAATTGGCCATGTGGCAAGCTGAGCACGTCCGGGAACGACTGATGGCGGCACATAGCGGTTTAGAAGTCGAGCTGGTCGCCCTCTCGACCAAGGGGGACAAGATTCTCGACACTCCCCTGTCTAAAATCGGCGGAAAAGCTCTTTTCGTCAAAGAGCTTGAAGAAGCCATGCTCGATGGCCGCGCCGACATCGCCGTGCATTCGATGAAGGATGTGCCCATGCATTTTCCCGAAGGGCTGGGCCTTTCGGTGATTCTCGAGGGCGCGGAACCGACCGATGCGTTCGTTTCCAATCGTTACAAAAGCGTTGACGAGTTGCCCGAAGGGGCACGGATCGGCACCGCCAGCCTGCGCCGTGGTCTGCAGATGCGCGAGGCACGCCCGGATCTCGAGATACTCAATCTGCGCGGCAATGTGCAGACCCGGTTGGCGAAGCTCGACGACGACGAGTTTGACGCCATCATCCTCGCCACTTCCGGGCTCCAGCGCCTGGGACTCGATGCGCGCATCGCTCAGGAGCTGCCGCCGGAGATCTGTCTGCCGGCCTGCGGACAAGGGGCGCTGGGCATCGAGTGCCGGCTGCACGACCCGGACTTGATCAGCCTGCTTACGCCGCTGGATGACGCCGATACCGCCACCCGGGTACGCGCCGAGCGCGCCATGAACACCCGCCTCGAAGGCGGCTGTCAGGTGCCCATTGCCGGACACGCGGTGCTGGATAAAGCCAACGAAACCATCTGGCTGCGCGGTCTGGTAGGCAACCCCGAAGGTACCGAAGTACTGCGTGCCGAGGGCCGCGGCTCGATACATGAGCCCGAGGCGCTGGGCATTCGCGTCGCCGAGGATCTGCTGGATCAGGGGGCGGGGGATATCCTCGCCGAGGTATACGGCAACAACGTTTGAGCAGGACGAAGACAGCGTATGAGACCGTACAGCCCATGAGTCAGCCGGTACTGATCTGTCGGCCCGGCGAGCGCGGCGAGGCGCTGGCAGAGACGTTGCGCGCCCAGGGGGTTCTTGTTGAATCCCTTGAGGTAATGACGCTTCAAGCGCTGGACGAAGACCCGGCGCTGACAAGCGTATGGCTCGATCTCGATCAGTACCATAAGATAGTGGTGGCAAGCCCCTTTGCGGCTCGCTGCCTGAGCCAGGCGGTCGATCGCTACTGGCCGCAATTGCCGGTGGGCATCGATTTTTACAGTCTGGGACAGGGGACGGCCGGCGTGCTGTTCGATGAGCTGGGGGTACGCGTTCACGTCCCCCCGCCCCGGGCGGGCGAGGATACCAGCGAAGCGCTTTTATCCCTGCCCTCGCTCAAGCATCTGACCCATCAGCGCGTGCTGCTGGTGGCCGGTGAAGGGGGCCGTACCCTGCTGGCCGATACACTCACCGAACGTGGCGGCGCCTTGACCCGAGTGGCGGTCTATCGGCGAGCATACCGGCCACCCAGTGCCGATTTGCAAAGGCGCCTGACGAGTGGCAGTTTTCATGCATTGATGGTGACCAGCGGCGAGTTGCTTGAATATCTGGCAAAATGGTGTCATCAGGCAGCGTTGAACCAGCCACTGATTGTTTCCAGTCACCGTTTAGCCGCGTTGGCCGGCAAGCTGGGGTTTTCCGACCTCAAGGTGGCGTCGGGCGCATCGCCGGCCGCACTGACTGCGGCGCTGAACGAATCCTGCAACCCCCGGGGTGCCGATGTCGATCAAAGAACTTACAAGGGCTAGCGACAGATGAGCAAACAACCACTCGATCAGGAAGGCGCCGACAAGACGCCCACCGATGCCTCTCAAGACCGGCCGGCGACGAGCAAGACGCCCGCGGTCGACGATGCACCCAATGCAAAAGCGACGCCGACCGATGGCAAGAGCGCCTCTGACGCCTATGCTGCCAAGAACAGTCGCTCGCGCAGGCGCAACAACAAAGGCGGTGCCAACGCTCAAGAGGCGTCAGGCCCAAACGCCACGTCACAAGGCACGCCCAGCACGTCCACCGTGACCGATAAAACACCTGCCGCATCGGCGCCCGCTGCGACATCACCGACCGGTACCAAGGCATCATCTGGCAAGCCCGACGCCTCAAGCGCTACGACGTCGCCCACCACGCCCCCCTCTTCAAGCCGCAGCGGCGGGTCAAACGACAGAGGTGGAGCAAACGGCAATGGCAAGGCAAATGACAGAGGCAAGTCAAGCGCCCATGGCGGATCAAGCGGCGGAGGCGGAGGCGGCAAGATCGCCATCGTGCTGGTACTGATTCTTGCGCTGGCACTCGGCCTTGTCGCGTGGCAGCTTTGGCAGCGCCTGGACAGCCAACAGACACGCATCGATGAGCTTGCCCGGCAAACTCAGGACAGCGCCACTCAGCAAAGCCTGACGGAGCTGGAGTCACGCCTTGAAAGCGGCGAAAGCGAGCGCAGCGAGACGCTGGAAAGCACCGTCAGCGAGCTTCGAGGCGAGCTTGAAAACGTTCAGGCAAGCGTCGAGGAAACCGTGGCGGAGGTGCTCGACCAGCTTTCCCAGGCCCAGGACAGCGATGAACGCGACTGGCTGCACGCCGAGGCGGCCTATCTGCTGCGTCTGGCCAACCAGCGCCTGCAGCTGGAAGGCGACGTCGACGGTGCCGCGGCGCTGCTGCGTACTGCCGACGCTCGTCTGGTGGATGCCGACAACCCGGCCCTGACGCCGGTGCGTCGTGAAATCGCCAGTGAACTGGCCGCGCTGGACGCCGTGCCGCGCGTGGACCGCACCGGTATCTATCTTGCGCTCAACGCCCAGCAGGAGCGTGTGGCCGGGCTGCGCCTCTCTCAGGAAATCGAAGAACGTGCGGTCAACTCAGGGATCGAACAGCCCCCCAGCGGCTCGTTCGAGCGTCAGCTGGCGCGCTTTGGCGCCGAACTTCGCGACCTGGTCGTGGTGCGCCATCACGATGAAGCGCTGGAAGCACTGATTACCCCGGAGCAGGAATCCTACCTGCGTCAGAGCCTGCGCCTGATTCTCGAGCAGGCGCAGCTTGCGCTTCTCAAGGAGGAGCAGCCTCTGTTCGAGGCCAGTATCGATAAGGCACTGACCTTGCTCGACAGCTACTATGACGTCGAGCGCGAAGAGACCCAAAGCGTCATCGAGCGCCTGCAGGAGCTCAAGCAAAACGAGATCGAACCCGAACTTCCTGATATCAGTGGTTCCCAGCAGGCGATGACCCGCTTTATCGACAACCGTTTTGAATCGCGTCGCCAGGGCGGAGGTGACGAATGAGAAAACTTCTACTGCTGATCGTGGCAGGACTGGCCGTCGGCGCTCTGTTCGGCCACCTGATGATGTCGGTGCCCGGCTACTGGCTGATTCGCGTGGGCGATACGTCCGTGCAGACCTCGTTCTGGTTCGGCCTGGTGCTCTTGCTGGGCGCGTTCATCTTGCTGCACTTCGCCCTGCGCCTTTTGACCGGCATCATTCGCCCGGTGGGCCGGTTTCGCACCTGGAACACCCGCGCCCGCAACCGCCGCGCCATGAAGCGCACGGTGCGCGGGCTGGTGGCGCTCACCGAAGGCCGCTGGAAAAAGGCCGAGCGCACTCTGGCGGGCGCAGCGGACGACTCCAGTACTCCCATGGTGAACTATCTTTCTGCGGCACTGGCCGCGCATTATCAGGGCCACCACGAGCGCTCCCAGGAGCACCTCAACCAAGCCCAGCTTTCGACCGATGGTGCGGATACCGCCGTGGGCCTGATGCAGGCGCAGCTGATGATCGACCGCCAGCAACCCGAGGAGGCCCTGGCGATTCTCAACCGGCTGGATCAGAAACTGCCCGACCATCCGCAGGTGCTCAAGCTGCTCAAGCAGGTCTATCTGGGTGTCAACGACTGGGAAGGGCTGCGTCATCTGGTGCCGCGCCTGGCCGCCCGAAAGCTCATTACCCAGCAAGAGCGTGAACAGCTCGAGTTCAAGGCCTACCGTGAGCTGATCGTGTTCGAGGCCGGCAACCCGGCCAATATCGAACGGGTGCGTGGGCTGTGGGCGGACATGCCGGACTACCTGCGCGGCAACACCGAAATGATCGTGCTGTATACCGATGCGCTGCTCAACGCCAATGAGGAGACGATTGCCGAGCGGCTGCTCAGCCAATCTCTGGATCATCATTGGGATGCTCGTCTGGTGAAGCGCTACGGCCTGCTGGGGGTCGATGCGGCCCGTCAGCTCGCCAAGGCGGAGAAGTGGCTGCAAGAGCGCCCCAACGACCCGGAGCTGCTGCTGGCCTGTGGACGCCTTTCGCTGCGCACCGGTCAGTGGGAAAAAGCGCTCGAGTACTTCGAAGCCAGCCAGCGCCAGCGCCCGAGCGGCGAGGTGTGTGCCGAGCTTGCAAGGCTTTATGCAAGCCTTGGCGAGCACAACAAGAGCCAGCTTTATTATCGCCACAGCGTGGAAATGATGGCTCAATCGCTGCCTTCCCTGCCCCAGCCAAGCGACTCGAGCGACAGTGATGGCCCACAGAAAGGGGATAAAAAGCGGCGTCAAGCGAATAAACCAAGCCGTTAAATTCATGCAAGATCAAAAGGGGTGCCCGTAGGGCACCCCTTTTTTTGGTCGATACCCCTGCCTTGCCTGCCCCCTACGCTGAAGCCTCCTCCCTCATGCCATCTCCATGTCACTTCTTTGCCACTCCTGGAAAGCATTCTCCATCCCTTTAAAATCAAATTAATCGAACGGTCTAGTCGATTTTAAGCGCTTTTTATTCTATTTTTCCGACACTACTATGAGTGCATATTCTGAAGCGCATGAAGCGATCAGAACCGCACAATTACCCGATCGATACTTTGAGGTACGCCACCATGAAAAAACTGACTGCTACTGCCGCCATCGCACTTGCCCTTGTCTCTGGCGCTGCCTTTGCCGAGCGCGGTTCTGCCGAGCTGAACGCCATCGGCCAGCCCGAATCAGATGCCGTTCACCAAACCGAAGGCCGCAACGCTTCGCTGGACCAGCTGATCGCCAAGAACAGCTCGACCGGTCAGCCGATTTCTCACGCTGACTCCAGCGCTTCAAATGTGCTTCACAACGATACGTCTTTAAGCCAGCTCCAGGCTAAAAACGGCGCTACCGGCGAACAGACGCTCAACGCCACCACTGACGTTCCCTCGCAGGGCTAAGCATGAAAAACCCCACGGTCAAGTGGGGTATCGAGTCGAGAAGGGTGCCCATGGGGCACCCTTTTTTTGGCCCGCGCCACGGAATCAGTCGTCGATCACCGGCGCGCTGGTGATGCGATCCTCGGGCAGCTCGTCGCGCACGTCACTCACCTGACCGGCGCTGACATCGCCCGCCTCGTTCCCCCAGGCGGTGCGCACGAAGTTGGCAACGTCGGCCACCTCGTCATCCGACAGACGCCAGGCGAAATCCGGCATGGCCAGCCGCGCCGGGCGCTGTTCGGTGGACGGTAGTCGAGCGCCGGAGAGAATTACCCGGATAAGCCCGGTAGGATCCTCGGCGTTGACCATGGAGCTTCCCGCAAGCGATGGAAAGACCTGCGGCGCGCCTTGGCCGTTGGAGAAATGGCAGGCGTTGCAGTTATCCAGGTAAAGCCGCGCGCCAAGATCGTCTTCCACGTCGGCGGCGGTAAGCCGTGTCTCGGTCTCGTGGCCCGCCTGACGGCGCTGTTCCAGCGAACGCTCGCTATCCGGGCTTGAAAGCGACTTCAAGTAGCTGGCAATGGCGTGAAGATCACGCTCTTCCAGACGTGAGGTGCTGTGGTCCACCACCGGGGTCATCTCGCCAGCCACGGCGCTGTGGTCGTTACGGCCGGTGGCCAGGTAATCGACGATATCCTGCTGGCTCCAGCGGGCCAGGGCGTTGCCGTCTTCACCATCACCGCGCAGGCTAGGGGCATACCATCCCTCCAGCGTTTCGCCGCTGAGATAGGCATCATCGCCATCGGAAAGCGCCTTCTCCTGGAAGAACAGCCCCCGTTCAGTGTGACAACTACCGCAGTGACCCAACCCCTGGACCAGATAGGCGCCGCGGTTAAGTTCATCGCTGCGCTCCGGATCCGGCGTGAAGGGCTCGTCCGAGGTAAACAGCCAGTTCCAGAGCCCGATCCCCCAGCGTTGGTTGAACGGAAAGCTCAAATCCGTTTGCGGCGGCTCGCTGTTCACCGGCTCCACCCCTTCCATGAAGTAGGCGTAGAGGGCGTCGATGTCCTCGTCGGTAATCAGCGAGTAGGACGGATACGGCATGGCCGGGTAGAGCTTCTTGCCATCGCCGCGCACGCCTTCTCTGAGCGCGGCGGCGAACTCGTCACGGCTGTAATTGCCGATGCCGGTTTCCGGGTCCGGGGTGATGTTGGTCGAGAAGATATCGCCAAAGGGGCTATCCACCGCCAGGCCCCCGGCGAACGTCTCGCCGTCCGGCGCGGTGTGGCAGGCCACGCAATCGCCGGCCCGGGAGAGGTATTCCCCCCGGGTGATCTCGGCATCGTCAAACGCCAGCCCCGGCGTCACCATGCTCAAAAGGCCAACACCGGCAAGCCCCTGGCGCCATTTCAAGTAGGTCGTCATGGTCGCTCTCCTTAGGCTTGCACTAGTGGGCCGGGGTTGGGCAGGTACTGCTCGCGAATGGCTTTCGCCGACCAGTAGGTCAGCGCGCCCACGAGCCCCGTGGGGTTGTACTGGATGTTCTGCGGGAAGGCACTTGCCCCCATCACGAACACGTTGTGCACATCCCAGCTCTGCAGGTAGCGGTTCAGGGCGCTGGTAGAGGGGTCGGTCCCCATGATCGCCCCGCCCACGTTGTGGGTAGTCTGGTAGGGGCGGACGTCGTAGCGTGAATCAAAGTCCTTGAACGACAGCCGGTAATCATCCGGTCCCAGGGCTTTTGAAAGTGTCTCGATCTTCTGCTTCATGAACTGGGTCATGCGCACATCATTGTCCTTCCAGTCGAACGTCATGCGCATCAAGGGCCGGCCGTGATCATCGGTGTAGTTGGGGTCGAGATCCAGATAGCAGTCGCGGTAGGCCATGTTACTGCCGTGAGAACCGATGGTCATGGTATGGCCGTAAGATTCCTGCACCGCCTCTTTCCATCCCACACCCCAGCTCGGCGACCCCGAGCGCAGCTGCATGTTGCGGATCGGCTGACCGTTGGTCATGGCGGCGTTGATGTAGGAGCCGCCGATAAAGCCTTCCTGGCCGAAGTCGATCTGCTCGACGCCGAAATCATTGATGATCTCGCCGTTGGCGCCGGCACCGATGAAGGGATTGAACTCCTTGTCACGAAAATAGAGCAAGGAGCTGCCGTTCATCTGGTAGGCGTAGTTCTTGCCCACCACCCCTTCGCCGCTTTCCGGGTCATACGGCGTACCGATTCCCGACAACAGCATCAGGTGCACATTGTGCAGCGAGTAAGCACCCAGGATCACCAGATCCGCCGGCTGGAAGACTTCATTGCCCTCACCGTCGATATAGGTCACCCCGGTGGCGCGCTGACCATCGCTATCCAGCTCCACCCGCAGCACTTCGCTGTTGGTTCGATAAGAGAAGTTATCCCGGCGCTTGAGCGCATCCAGCACGCAGGTTTGCGGCGATGATTTGGAGTAGTTCAGACACCCATAGCGCTCGCAGAAGCCGCAGAAGTTACACGGGCCCAGCTGCATGCCATAAGGGTTGGTGTAAGCTTCAGAGGCGTTGGCGGCGGGCAGCGGAAAGGGGTGATAGCCGTGACTTCGCGCCACGTCGGCGAAGAGCACGTCGTTGTAGGTGCGGGGAAGCGGCGGCATCGGATACTCGCTCGAACGCCAGCCCTCGAACGGGTTGCCCCCTTCCTGGATCTCGCCATTCAGATTACCCGCCTTGCCGGAAATACCGGCAACCTTCTCGAAGAAATCGAAAAACGGCTCAAGCTCGTCGTAGCTGACCCCGAAGTCCTGAATGGTCATCTCGTCCGGGATGATATCCGCGCCCCAGTTCTCTTCGACATAGCTTTTAAGGCGCAGCTCCTCGGGCTGGGGACGCCAGTTATGGCCGTTCCAGTGAACCCCCGCCCCGCCCACGCCATCGCCGGGAAGAAACGACCCCAGGCTGCGGTAGGGGACCGCCATGTCGCCCACGTCATGACGCACGGTCAGCGTGCTTTTCGCCGGGCGCTGCATCAGCTTGTAACGTACCCCGTAGGTAAGCTCGTCGGCCATTTTCGGATAGGCAAAATCCGGCACCGTGTCGCGGTCTTCGCCACGTTCCAGCGCCAGTACGTTCAACCCTTCTTCTGTCAGTTCCATACCCATGATCGAACTGGTCCAGCCAAAGCCGACCAGTACGACGTCAACGGGTGGTTGTGTCCTTGCCATGCTTATCCCCTCTCGCCGTTGAGGCTGACCGGCCCTAACGGATATTCGACATTGTGCTGATCCACCCACTCACGATACGACCCGCGGGCGCCGGGAAACCCGATGAACTTCCAGGCCGCCATATGCTTGTTGCCGCCATGGATCGGGTCGGCGAAGTACCCCTCTTTGGTGTTTTGCAACAGCATCTCGAAGAAGTAGCTGCCCCGCATGTTCTCCATCTCGATGTCCCCCTGGGAAAGTGCCGTGAGCACCTCGTCGCGCGCCTCGTCGTCGAGAGCGGCGAACGCCTGGCCGTGCCGGCGCTGGGCATACTCGTTCACCGTCGCGATTCCCTCACGGTACATGTCCCGCGGGGCCAGCGGTGTCTGATGGCCGAAGAGTTCGGGCACGTCATCAGGAAACGGGCCTTTCATGTACCAGTCTGCGGCGTGGCCGAAGCGACCTTCCATCTGACGATCGATGAAAATCGGCACGTTGGTCTCGAGCGCGCCGGGCCCCGGGCCGTCGCCGGGAATCAGCCGGTCGCAGGCGGCGAGGATGAAATCCCACTCGCCTGAGTTGAAAAAGACCGGTTGATAGTCGCTTAGCTGCTCGGGGGGTTCATCGGCGGGGGCAGTCAGCGAAACGCCGCTGCCGATGGTGACCGCAGGGATGCTGGTCAAGGCGCCTTTCATAAAGCGCCGGCGTGATGCGTCTCTAAGGCTCACGGGTTCTCCTCTTCTTTGCGTCGACGGGCCATGGCGTGACGAGGCCTTCAAGCGCTTTAGCTTTATAAGCGAAGCGTTTATAAGACTTCTTTTAATTATGGACGTACAGACTAGTACATACACTGCTAATTAGCTTAGTAAGCATTAAAGGAATGTGTAAACACCCAGTCCGAATCGGCTCTAAAAACGTATACGCCCGGCGGGTGCCGGGCGTTTCGAGCGAATCTACAACTTTAGTATAGAGAAGTGTCTTTCAGACCCTGTTCCCCTACGACAGGACGGGCTCAAGAGACAGGCGGCGTGCCCGCTTCCTGCGTGACCTTGAGGGCGGACGTGCAGTGACCGCAGCGGGTGGCCTTGATAGGCACGGTCATGAAACAGTAGGGGCAGGACTTCTCGACCGGACTCTTGGGTTCGTCCACCTCTTCACGCTTCAGACGATTGATCATGCGTACCAGCATGAAAACCACGAAGGCCACGATAGTGAAACTGATGACCGCGTTCAGGAAAAGGCCGATATTGAGCGTGACCGCCCCCGCCGCTTGGGCCGCCGCCAGCGTCAGGTAAGGCCCCTCCACCGCACCTTCACTCAGCACGATGAAGATGTTCGAAAAATCGATGCCGCCTACCAGAAGGCCAATGATCGGATTCATGATATCCGCCACCAGACGCTGGACGATGAGCGTAAAAGCGCCGCCGATGATAATACCCACCGCCATATCGATGACGTTTCCCTTAACGGCAAACTCGCGAAACTCCTTGAAAAACCCCGACATTTCAGCACTCCTCGTTTAGAAAGTTTATTAGCATATAACGTTTTAATCATAAAACCCGCTACTTCAATCACTTATAAAAAGCGACGCCGGGTGTTCAGAAAACGTTGCGTTTTATTGGTTAATGCGAGAAAACCTCATTGGAGGGTTTTACAGGCGACCTTGGCCATTCTATTTGCGACAAGCCGCGCACCTCTTTCAAGATTGCTTTGTCAGTATAAGTGTCATCCATGCCACTATGCAGGCAGGACGCGATAAAGCTCGTTCATGGATTAAAACAACACGCCAGCGACATACCAGAAAAACAATAAAAAACCCAAGACGTTTAGGTGATAGAGGTAAAGACCATGACATCCGATCAAGTAACATACGGCGCTCCCGAGAGCCGCCCCAGCGCACCGCAAACCCTGGGTTTTCTGCTGCTGGATAATTTCACCCTGATTTCCCTGGCGTCTGCCATTGAACCCCTGCGCATGGCCAATCAGCTGGCCGGCCGGGAGCTTTACCGCTGGTATACGCTCACCCAGGACGGTGCGTCGGTACGCGCCAGCGACGGGCTCAACGTGACCCCGGATGCCGCCATGCAGGCGCCGCTTTCACTCGATTGGGTGATCGTTTGCGGCGGAGTGGCGCCCCAGCACAGCGTCAGCCGCGAGCACATTCACTGGCTGCAGGCCCAGTCGCGCCAGTTGAAGCACCTGGGCGCCATCTGTACCGGCAGTTGGGCGCTGGCCAAGGCGGGGCTTCTGGATCACTACGAAACCAGCATTCACTGGGAGTGTTTGGCCTCGGTGCAGGAAGCGTTCCCGAAGATCGTGCTGACCACCAAGCTTTTTTCCATCGACCGGGACCGCTTTACCGCCTCCGGCGGCACCGCTCCTTTGGACATGATGCTCAACCTGATTGCCCAGGACCACGGCAAAGCGCTGTCGGCGGGTATTTCGGAGATGTTCATCTACGAGCACATGCGCAACGAACAGGACCAGCAGCGCGTCCCCTTGAAGCACGTGCTGGGCACCACCCAGCCCAAGCTTTTGGATATCGTGGCGCTGATGGAGTCCAACCTCGAAGAGCCTTTAGAGCTTAACGAGCTTGCCACCTACGTGGACGTGTCCCGGCGCCAGCTCGAGCGGCTTTTCCAGCGCTACCTGCACTGCTCGCCCTCGCGCTACTACCTGAAGCTCAGATTGGTACGCGCGCGCCAGCTGTTGAAGCAGACGTCGCTTTCGATCATCGAGATCGCCTCGGTGTGTGGTTTCGTCTCCACGCCGCACTTCTCCAAGTGCTACCGCGAGTGCTTCGGCATTCCCCCGCGTGACGAGCGCCTAGGCTCGCAGTCGCCCCAGATCAAGGCCGCGCCGATAATCCAGCCCTGGGGCGTCGAGCCAGCCGGCGGCGAACCCGCCTCGAGCGCCCTGCTGGCGCTGGCCTACGCCCAGGGCGAGCCGACCTTTGCAAGCGTACCGCTGGTGAATTACTAGCGCGCCCGGCCACTTGCCGTAAGCACTGCCCAAGAGCTGCCCCACGGGCAGCTCTTTTTTTATACCGCCCCTTACCAGTGTCTTGGTGCTTTTTAACGCGAAGCCGAGGGCTTTGCCACGCGCATTGCCCAGGATGACGCTTTTGGAATTTCCGTCGTCGTTTCCAGGAGCAGAGCAGGCCCAGGGCAGCGCTATGCTCCCCTTCATGGACAACCCTGGAGCCTCGTTATGAACCCTGCTGAATTACACCAAGACGCCATCGTCATCGACGGTTTAATCATCGCCAAATGGAACCGGGAGCTTCTGGAAGACATGCGCCGCGGTGGCCTGACGGCAGCCAACTGCACCGTCTCGGTTTGGGAGGGCTTCAAGGCCACGGTGGACAACATCGTCGCCTCCAACAAGCTGATGGAAGAGTGCAGCGACCTGGTCCGCCCGGTGCGCACCACTGCGGATATCACCCGCGCCAAGGAAGAGGGCAAAACGGGCATCATTTACGGGTTCCAGAACGCCCACGCCTTTGAAGACCAGATCGGCTACGTGGAGGTCTTCAAGCAGCTCGGCGTGGGCATCGTGCAGATGTGCTACAACACCCAGAACCTGGTGGGCACCGGCTGCTACGAGCGCGACGGCGGGCTCTCGGGCTTCGGTCGCGAGATCGTCGCGGAGATGAACCGCGTCGGTATGCTGTGCGATCTCTCCCACGTGGGCGCCAAAACCTCCCAGGAAGTCATTCTCGAGTCCAAGCAGCCGGTGTGCTACTCCCACTGCCTGCCTTCGGGCCTTAAAGAGCACCCGCGCAACAAGTCCGACGAAGAGCTCAAGTTCATTGCCGACCACGGCGGCTTTGTCGGCGTGACCATGTTCGCCCCGTTCCTCAAGAACGGTATCAACTCGACCATCGACGACTACTGCGAAGCGATCGAGTACATCATGAACATCGTTGGCGAAGACGCCATCGGCATCGGCACCGACTTCACCCAGGGCCACGACCAAAACTTCTTCGAGTGGCTGACCCACGACAAGGGCTATGCGCGGCGTCTGACCAACTTCGGCAAGATCATCAACCCGGAAGGTATTCGCACCATCGGCGAGTTCCCCAACCTGACCGAAGCGCTTTTAAAGCGGGGCTTAAGCGAGTCCCAGGTCAGAAAGATCATGGGCGAGAACTGGGTGCGCACGTTGAAAGATGTGTGGGGCGAGTAACGATCGAAAACGGGGCGAGTCGATTCAAAAAAGCGCCGCCCCGATGACCCTCTCTTGTTTGAACAAGTACAAGTTTTAAGGATGACCACCGTGACCAAGACAGCTCCCGAACTCCCGATCGACGTCGACAGCGAAACCGGTATCTGGACGACCGACGCCCTGCCGATGCTGTACGTGCCGCGCCACTTCTTCGTTAATAACCACATGGCGGTCGAAGAAGCCCTGGGCGCGGAAAAGTATGCCGAGATTCTCTATCACGCCGGCTACAAGAGTGCCTGGCACTGGTGCGAAAAAGAGGCCGAGCTTCACGGGCTCGAAGGCGAGGCCGTTTTCGAGCACTACATGAAGCGGCTTTCCCAGCGCGGCTGGGGGCTTTTCATCACCGAGGAAATAGACCTGGACGCGGGCACCGCGCGGGTACGCCTGGAGCACAGCGCCTTCGTGTATCAGATGGGCAAGGTGAATCGTAAGATCGAGTACATGTTCACCGGCTGGTTCGCCGGCGCCATGGACCAGATTCTGGCCGCGCGGGGGAGTGAGACGCGCACGGTGGCCGAGCAGACCCAAAGCGGCGCCGAAGATGGCTGCGAGCACGGTCTGTTTGTCGTAACGCCCTTGAGCTGAGGTTACTCCCATGGCATTCGATGCACTATTCAAACCGATCCAGATCGGCAGCCAGACGATTCGTAACCGCGTGGTCAGCACCGCCCACGCCGAGGTGCACGCCACCGACGGCGGCATGACCACGGATCGCTACGTCAAATACTACGAAGAGAAGGCCAAGGGGGGCTGCGGGCTTTGTATCTGCGGCGGCTCATCGATCGTTTCCATCGACAGCCCCCAGGGCTGGTGGAGCTCGGTGAATCTGTCCACCGATCGCATCATCCCGCACTTTCAGAATCTGGCGGACGCCGTCCACAAGCACGGCGGCAAGATCATGATTCAGATTACCCACATGGGCCGCCGCTCGCGCTGGGACGGCTTTGACTGGTCGACGTTGGTCTCGCCTTCGGGTATTCGCGAGCCGGTCCACCGCTCGACCTGCAAGACCATCGAGGAAGAGGAGATCTGGCGGATCATCGGCGACTTCGCCCAGGCCGCGCGCCGGGCGAAGGAAGGCGGCCTCGACGGCGTCGAGCTGTCTGCGGTGCACCAGCACCTGATGGACCAGTTCTGGAGCCCGCGGGTCAACAAGCGTACCGACGAGTGGGGCGGCACGTTTGAAAACCGCATGCGTTTCGGCATGGAAGTGCTCAAGGCGGTGCGCGCCGAGGTCGGCGACGACTTCGTGGTGGGGATGCGCATCACCGGCGACGAGTTCCACCCGGACGGCCTTGACCACGAAGAGATGAAGCGCATCGCCGCCTATTTCGACGCCACCGGCAAGGTCGATTTCTTCGGCGTAGTGGGTTCGGGCTGCGATACCCACAACACCCTGGCCAACGTCATTCCCAACATGTCCTACCCGCCGGAGCCTTTTCTACACCTGGCCGCGGGCATCAAGGAAGTGGTCAATGTGCCGGTCATTCACGCCCAGAACATCAAGGACCCCAACCAGGCCCAACGCATTCTGGAGGGCGGCTACGTCGACATGGTCGGCATGACCCGCGCGCACATCGCCGACCCGCACATCATCGCCAAGATCAAGAACGATCAGGTGGATCAGATCAAGCAGTGCGTGGGCGCCAACTACTGCATCGACCGCCAGTACCAGGGCCTCGACGTGCTGTGTATCCAGAACGCCGCCACCGCGCGGGAGTACATGGGTTTGCCGCACATCATCGAGAAAACCGAGGGCATCAAGCGCAAAGTCGTCGTCGTGGGCGGCGGCCCCGGCGGTATGGAAGCCGCCCGGGTCTGCGCCGAGCGAGGGCACGACGTGACGCTGTTCGAGGCCAAGGACCAGATCGGCGGGCAGATCACCATCGCCTCCAAAGCGCCCCAGCGCGACCAGATCGCCGGTATCACCCGCTGGTACCAGCTCGAACTCAACCGGCTTCAGGTCGACCAGCGCCTGGCCACCAGGGCCGATGAAGCGACCATTCATGATCTGCGTCCGGACGTAGTGATTCTGGCCACCGGCGGCCAGCCGTTTCTCTCCCAGGTGCCCGAGTGGGGCTATGACGAGGACACTGAGCAGAGTTTGGTGGTCAGCACCTGGGCGATCCTCAACGGCGACGTCGAACCGGGCAAGAACGTGCTGATTTTCGACACCATCTGCGAGTTTTCCGGCGTTTCGGCGGCGGACTACCTGGCCGACAAGGGCTCAAGGGTCGAGATCGTCACCGACGATATCAAACCCGGCGCGGCGGTGGGCGGCACCACCTTCCCCACCTACTACCGGAGCCTGTACGAGAAAGAAGTCATCATGACCTCGGATCTCGCCCTGCATAAGGTGTACCGCGAAGGCGACTCCCTGGTCGCGGTGCTCGAAAACGAGTACACCGGGGCCATGGAGGAGCGCGTGGTCGACCAGGTCGTGGTCGAAAACGGCGTGCGCCCGGACGAGGCGCTCTACTACGCGCTCAAGGCGCAGTCGCGCAACAAGGGCCAGACCGATATCGAAGCGCTCTACGCGATCGAGCCCCAACCCTGCCTCTCACAGAGCGGCGACGGCTTTGCCCTATTCCGCCTGGGGGACTGCACCGCGCCACGCAACACGCATGCGGCCATCTACGATGCGCTGCGCCTTTGCAAGGACTTCTGACACAATAACGCTGTAAGCTGAACGGTCCGGGGCGCATGCTCCGGGCCGCAGACCTTACGGTGTCTCTGAGAGGAGAGACGCCATGCTCGATACCCTTTTGCCGATTCTGCTGTTTTCCGCGCTGGCGTTGGCCATTGTGGGGGCGGTTCGCCGCGCCCGCCTGTGGCGCCAGGGCCGGCCCTCCTCCGTGCCCGTTCTCAAGGGGCTGATGCAGGTACCCAGGCGCTACCTGGTCGACCTGCACCACGTCGTCGAGCGGGACAAGTACATCTCCCACACCCACGTGGCCACCGCCGGCGGCTTCGTGCTCGCCGCACTTCTGGCGATCATCGTCCACGGCTTTGGTCTGGACAGCGCGATTCTCGCCTGGGTGCTGCTGGCCGCCACCACTAGCATGTTCCTGGGCAGTATCCTGGTCGCCAAGCGGCGAAGCCCCCCGCCATCAAGGCTCTCCAAGGGGCCCTGGATGCGCCTGCCGAAAAGCCTGATGGCGTTCTCGGTGGGCATGTTCGTGGTCACGCTGCCCACCGCCGGTATTTTGCCGGAAGGCGTTTTCCAGGAAGGGCTGGGCTGGATCGCCGCGCTCGCGCTGGCGGCAGTCATCGTCTGGGGGCTGGGCGAGATGTTCTTCGGCATGACCTGGGGCGGGCCGATGAAGCACGCCTTCGCGGGTGCACTGCACCTGGCGTTTCACCGCCGCCCCGAGCGCTTCTCTGATCGCACTGGCGGTGAGCACCGCTCCACCGGCCTGAAGGCGCTGCACCTGGGTGATGACCACGCCAAACTTGGCGTCGAAAAGCCTGAAGACTTTACCTGGAACCAGCTTTTAGGCTTTGACGCCTGCGTACAGTGTGGGCGCTGCGAAGCCGCCTGCCCGGCCTTTGCCGCCGGCCAGCCGCTCAACCCCAAAAAGCTGATTCAGGATATGGTCGTCGGTATGGCCGGCGGCAGTGACGGCCACTATTACGGTTCGCCCTACCCCGGCAAGCCGGTCGGCGAACACACCGGTGACCCCTTTGGTCCGATCGTCGCCCGCGAAGGCACCGCGCTGGTCGACGCCGAGACGCTCTGGTCCTGCACCACGTGTCGCGCCTGCGTGGAAGAGTGCCCGATGATGATCGAGCACGTCGACGCCATCGTCGATATGCGCCGCTTCCTAACGCTTGAGCACGGCAACACGCCCAACAAGGGCGCCGAGGTGCTGGATAACCTGATCGCCACGGACAACCCAGGCGGCTTCGATCCGGACTCACGCCTTTACTGGGCGGCGGACTTGAACCTGCCGCTGATGGCGGACAAGGGCGAGGCCGACGTGCTCTTGTGGTTGGGCGACGGCGTGTTCGATATGCGCAACCAGCGCACCCTGCGCGCCTTCATCAGCGTACTGCGGGCAGCCAACGTCGACTTCGCGGTGCTGGGTAATGAAGAGCGCGACAGCGGCGACGTGGCGCGGCGCCTGGGCGACGAAGCGACCTTCCAGACCCTGGCCCGCCGCAACATACAGACCATGAGCCGCTACCGCTTTAACCGCATCGTCACCTGCGACCCGCACAGCTTCCACGTGCTCAAAAACGAGTACGGGGAGCTGGGTACGTCCGATGCCCCCGCCCACTACCACGTCCAGCACCACAGCACCTTCATAAGCGAATTGGTCAGTGCGAACAAGCTCACTTTCAAAGCGTGGAAAGGCGGCAGCGTGACCTACCACGACCCGTGTTATCTGGGCCGCTACAACGGCGAGTATGAAGCACCGCGGGACGTGCTCAAGGCGCTGGGCATCGAGGTGCAAGAAATGGCCCGCTCCGGCTACCGTTCGCGCTGCTGCGGCGGCGGCGGCGGCGCGCCGATCACCGACATTCCCGGCAAACAGCGTATCCCCGACATGCGCATGGAAGACGTCCGCGAAACCGGCGCGGATCTCGTCGCCGTCGGCTGCCCGCAGTGTACCGCGATGCTCGAAGGCGTGGTCGAGCCCCGCGCGGGGATCAAGGATATCGCCGAGCTGGTGGCCGATGCGCTGATCATCGATGCACCCGCCGACAAAGCGGCACCGGCCAAGGCCGCGCCCGCCCCGGCGCTGGAGGAAACCTCATGAGCGACATTCTGCGCCGCGATCCTCGCAAGGAGTGGATCGCCCGAAACCGCCTGCACCCACAACATTTGACGGTGCTGGCCGAGCTTGGCGGTGGAACCAAAGCCACCGAGTGGATGGGCCCTAACGGCGTGATGCGCCGCGATCCTCGCGCGGTCGGCTTCATCGGCCCCAACGGCGTTCGCCGTATCGACCGAAGCGGCGCACAACAAGCGGCCCAGGCCCCGGCGCACAGCGCCGAGGCAAAGGACACGCGCAAGTCCGTCACCATCGACACCCCGGCGTTTATGGTTGCCGTGGTGCCGGATATGGCCGGCGGACGGCTGTCGGCACATGATCGCGACCTGCTGGGCCTGGCGCGCCAGCTGGCCGATGCCGACCCGGACCAACCCGGCGCGGTGGTGGCTATCGTGTTTGGTGAGCACAAGGAGAGCGCCTTTGGTGACGCCGGTATCGACCGGCTGATGCACCTTGAGGGCGAGCGCTTCTCCGGCTACCTGCCGGAGCTCAAGGTGGCGGTGCTGCAAAGCGTCGAGCGCGAGCTGGCGCCGCGCTTTTGGCTGCTGCCCGACTCCACCATCGGCGGCGGCGAACTTGGCCGCCGCCTGGCCGCGCGGCTGGGTGAACGCCCGGCGGCCCAGGTGTGGCAGGTCGAAGCCAATGATGAAAGCCCCTCCGGCTGGCGGGCCACCGCGCGCGCCGGCGCCGGGCGCCACGATATTCACCGCGCCCTGCCCCGGATCGTACTGGCGCTGGCCGAGTGCGCCGACCCGGTCAGCGACACCCGCCACGCCGCCCAAGCCCTCGAACTGAACCAGCCGCTTCCCGATGTGCTCGGCCGTATCGAGGATCTCGGCGAAGTGGCGGTGGACCCGGCGAGTGTCTCGCTGGCGGAAGCCGAGTTCATTCTCTCGGCGGGTAACGGCGTCAAGGACTGGGAGGGTTATCACCACGCCGCCGAGGTGCTGGGTGCGACCAAGGGCGCATCAAGGGTGGCGGTGGACGACGGCTACATGGCGCGGGACCGCCAGGTGGGCGCCACCGGCACCTGGGTCTCGGCCCGGGTCTACGTGGCGATCGGCATTTCCGGCGCCATTCAGCACCTGCAGGGGATTCAAAGCTGCGAAAAAGTGGTCGCCGTCAATCTGGACGAGGGCTGCGATATGGCCAAGCGCGCCGATCTCACCATCATTGGCGATGCCAGCGCCGTGCTGGCCGCGCTGGTCGCACGGGTCGAGCAGCACCGCCTGGAACAACAGGAGAACCGCGATGCCGCCTAACCCTTCCCCCGCGTCACAAAGCACTTCACCCGCTCATCAAAACGCCGGGCTGCACGTGGCCGTGCTGGTTTCGATCGGCCGCCACCCGCTGACCGCCCGCGCCCGACGCGCCGACCAGGACGCCCGGGCGGTAGAAATGGCGCTGTCGCTTAAAGGGGCCTCCATCGAGCTTCTCCACGCCGGCCAACACGCCGGCGAGCACGAAGAGGCGCTGCGCGGCTATCTAGGCATGAGGATCGAGAGCGTCAACCTGATCGAGCAGGCGCCCAACGCCGACGTGGTACCGGCGCTGAGTGAGGCGCTTCGCGAAAACGCGCCGCAGCTGATTCTGACCGGCAGCCGCGCCGAAACCGGCGAGGCCTCCGGGGTACTGCCGTACCTGCTGGCCGAGGCGCTGGGCTGGCCGATCATCACAAGCCTTGCGGCGGTAGAGAAAGTCGAACAGGGCACGGCGGTGGTGCTTCAAGCCCTGCCCCGGGGCAAGCGCCGGCGCCTGCGTATTCGCCTGCCGGCGATTGCCACCGTGGACAGCAGTGCCCCCGCCGCGCGCCAAAGCGCTTTCGGCCCGGCCAAACGGGGGGAGCTGGCCCCGAGCGAGGCGCAAAGCGTGCTCGACGAACCCCTTGCCGGCTGGCAATTCTACCCGGCCCGCAAACGCCCCAAACGTCTCAAGATCGTCAAATCCTCCTCGGCGCGGGACCGCTTCAAAGCCGCGGCGGCCAAGGCCGATGGCGGCGGCGGGCAAACGCTCAGCGATGTCACCCCGGAACAGGGCGCCGAGGCGATCTTCAAGCTGCTCAAGGAGGAAGGCGTGCTGCGCTAGTCACGCACCCGCGCCCATCCAACACGAACCGCCCACCCCAGCGACGCGTTGCGCCGCGTCGCTGGCTAAAGCCTGCTCCTACGGAAGATGGATCACACTGCACGAATGGCCACGGGGTTTCGTAGGAGCCCGATTCATCGGGCGATGGCGCCGACAGGCGCCCCGGATGAGGCCGCCGTGACACCGCCCACCCCAGCGACGCGTTGCGCCGCATCGCTGGCTAAAGCCTGCTCCTACGGGAGGTGAATCACACTGCACGAATGGCCACGGGGTTTCGTAGGAGCCCGATTCATCGGGCGATGGCGCCGACAGGCGCCTCGGATGAGTCCGCCGTGATATTCAAACCGCGTTCGTTGAACAGCGATTCGAGGGGCTTATTTTACGGCAACCCCCGGATGCAACCTCAGCCGCTGGTGCTCTTGGCGCAGGCCAATCCAGGAGTGCAGCACCAGCACGGTAATGACCACCACCCCGCCGGCCAGCGTCGAGGCGGTGGGCTCCTCACCCAGCAGCCACCACACCCAGAGCGTGCCCAGCGCGGTTTCCACCAGATAGAAAAGTGCTACTTCGGTGGAGGGCAAGTAGCGCGTGGCGCTGTTGATCAGCACGGTGGCCAGCGGCATTTGGATCAGCCCCATCAGCGCCAGCACGCCAAACTGCGAAGAGTTCAGCGCCAGCGGCGCGGCCAAGGGCAGCGCGATCGCCGTGGAGAGAACCCCGCCGCCGGCAATCAACGCGATCCGGTCAAGATCCGGAAAGCGACGTAAAAGCGTGAGATTGCCCCCCACCGCGGCAGCGGCGGCGAGCGCATAAAGATTGCCCAGAAGCATGCCCTGGGCGCCCTCACCCATGAACACCAGACCCATGCCGGCCATACAGAGCGCAATAGCGACCAGGGTGCGCAGTGCAACACGCTCGCCCAGAAACACCCGTGACAGAATCGCGGCAAACAGCGGCGCCGAGCTTAGAATGACCACCACGTTGGCGACGTTAGCGTTCATTACCGCCAGTACGAAGAGCAGCGAAATCAGCCCCAGCAAAATGGCCGAGGCGAGCGCCGCGAGCGGGTTTGCGCGCAGCGTGGCAAGGCGCTTACCGGAAAGGCAAAAAAGCCCCAGCACGGCGAACATCAGAAAACCGCGCCAGAACACGATCGTAAAGCCATCGGTACTGGCCAGCCGGATCAGCAAACCGTCGAAACTGAGACACACCACGCCCAGCACCACGATGACCAGGCCACGTTGATAAGCACTTGGCTGCATTGTTTTAGCTCCGGGTCGGTTAAAAAAAACCAACCGCCCGCCATGAAGGCGGGCGGTTGGGCGGTAAGCGGACGTCCTTTGGTTTTAGCGGCTCGCCGCGCTAGCCCGATGAGGGGGCTGGCGAGCGCGGGCGCACCAGCCAGAAGCCGACGCCGCCGGCCATCAATAACATGGCGCCGCAGCCAATAGCCAGCCCGTAAGCGCCCTGCACCGCGCTGGGGGCGACGCCGAACGGCTCGGCAAAACCGTCCAGCGTCACCGCGTACTGCTGCCACAAAAAGACCCCGATCGCCACGCCGCAGAGCATGGTGCAAAGCGCGATCCAGCGGGTGCCCGGCACCCAGCCACTAACGGCCTGGGTATCGACGTCGTGCAGAAACGCGCGGTAGGTATGCTCGGCCTGGCTGACGCGCGTGGCCTTGGAGGCAAGCCCAATGGCCACCAGCGCCATCAGCGTGCTCAATAGCACCGGGTGCAGATACACCGGCAGGCTCAGCCACTCGGCCTGTACCATCAACGAAATGGCCACGTTGCCGGCAAAACCGACCGCCAGCCCCCAGCCCGCACCGGCGGCGGTGATGCGCTTGCTCCAGATGCTCAAAAGCGCCACCGGCCCCCAGGACGAGGCGAACAGCGTCGCGGCAAACCACACCACGGCCATGACCGCCGGCGGCTGAAAAAGCGCCAGCACCAGCGCGACCAGCCCTGCAGCCAGCACCGCCAAACGGCTTTTACGCATCGCCGAGGCCTCGTCTTTCGAGGCGGCAAGAATGTCGTTGGAGATGCTAAAGCCGATGATCGACAGAAAGGTCGAACACGACGAAAGCCCGGCGGCGAACACGCCGGTCAAAATCACGATGCCAAGCCAGGTCGGCAGGATGTTGAGCGCCACCCAAATCATGGAACGCTCCGGGTCGAGGCCCGGGTCGTACAGGTTGATCGCCGCCCCGGTCACCATCATCAGCGCGTAGAAAACGGCGAGTGCCACCGCGGTCAGCATGGCCGAGCGCATCACCACGTGCTCGTTGCGCGCCATCAGGTAGCGACTCGACTGCCAGGGGCTCGCCGCGAGCACCGCCGCCCACACAAGCCCCAGCGTCAAACCCCAAACCAGCGCCTCGCCGGGGGTGGAGAAGGTAGCGTTCGGGCCTTCCAGCACGCCGTGCCACAGCGCGATATCGGGCTTGTCGGTTTGGGTCAGCAGCCCTTCGATCACGCCGCTGAAGCCGCCCAGATCCTGAATCACGTAGATCGATCCGCCTATTGCTGCCAGCGAAAAGATCACGAACATGATCGTGTCGGTGAGCATGACCCCGGGGGAGCCGGAGTAGAGAATGAAGCCGGTGTAGGTCGCCCACACCAGTACCAGGCCCACCCAGTAAGGCATACCGGTCAGCTCGGCGAACATGATGCCCGCGCCCTGCATCACGCCCAAAAGGTAGGCGCCCAGGCCGATGATCGTGGTGAGCCCGGCAATGATTTGCACCCGGCGCGAGGCGAAGCGCTTGCCGAAAAATTCCGGCACGGTATTCGCCTCGCTTCTGCGCAGGTAGCGGCCAAACACCAGCGCGCCCAGCAAGCAGCCCGAGGTGCTCACCGCGGCAAAGATCAGCATGACGAAAGGATAGCCCTGGTAGGCGAAACCGGTTTCCCCCAGAAAGGCGCTGGTGCTTAGGTAGCTTGCCACCAGGGTGCCCAGAATGAAAAAGGTCGGTGCGTTGCGCCCAGCCACCAGGTAGTCGTCCAGGCCCTTGACGCGCCGGCCGGCCAGATGCCCGATCACAAAGTAGCCGACCAGGCTCAACAGTATCGCGATGGTGTAAATCATAAGCGCAGCCGTAAGGTTATTGATGTTGTTAAGCGGGGTTGCCAAGCGCTTTCAAGACGCTTTACAGCATGATGCAGCGCTTTATAAGCGTACTCTTAGCTATTAACGCCAGCGGCTGCCGGAATTACGACATACGCCAATGCACCTGCGAGAAAGGCAGCTCTGTGGCAAGCGACATCCCTTTTCACCCCTTGTTGTGTGGGGAACGCCTGTACCGGCCACAGCTTATAAAGCCTTGAGCCGGATCCCGAAACCCGGTTACCCAAAACCGACCTCGACGTAGCCAAAGACGCTGTCCATCGCGCACGGACAAAGCGACTTTGCGTACACTGAGCGCTTTAGCCTCGCTTTTCGCGACCCATTGATAAGAGGATGCAGCCATGATGATTGTCGAACTGATCGATGGTGATGACTTTCGTGCGCGGCTCGAGACGCTGGGGATCGCGCTCCCCCAGGATGCCGACCCGGACACCTGCGCCCGGCGCGCGTCCAGCGCCCACCGCCAGCAGCCCGTCGATGGGTTGCCCGCCTTCATCGAAGCGCTAAAAGATCGGCAGGATATCGTGCTGCCCGAGGTTCGCGAGGCGATCGAACGTCATCTGGCCTTTATCGAGTAGGCCAGTCGCCAGCACCTGCCCGAAGGGATCTTGAAGGGATAGAAACGAAAAACCGGCGCCCCGCTAAGCGGGAGCGCCGGTAGGTAGGCCAAAAGGCGGGCGGCTAGCCCTGGGCCTTGGCAAGCGTGAGTGAAACGCCCTCGCCGTTCAGGTTCTCCAGCATGCGCTCGGCGTACCAGTTGACGAAATCGATCACGCCGAACTCATAGGTTTCCGAGTACGGGCCGGGCTGATAGGCCTTCGAGTTGATGCCCCGCTGGTTCTCTTCGGCAAGCCGGCGGTCCTGGTCGTTGGTGGCGTCCCACACCCGGCGCATGTTCTCCGGATCATAATCCACGCCTTCGACCGCGTCCTTGTGTACCAGCCACTTGGTGGTCACCAGGGTCTGCTGCGGGCCCAGGGGCAGCACGCGAAACACGATCGAGTGATCCCCCATGAAATGGTTCCAGGAGTTGGGCAGGTGCAGGATACGCAGCGAGCCCATGTCCGGGCTGGTCAGCCGGCCCATCAGCTTACTGCAGGCGGGCTTGCCGTCCATGGTCATGGAGACCACGCCATCCAGCAGCGGCGTGCGGGTGATCCGGTTACGGCTACCGAAACGCTTGAGCTGCCAGGGCACCTGTTCGCCGTTCCAATCTGACTGCTTGCGCGACACCAGATCCTTGTACTTATCGGTGGCCCGCGGGTCTTCGGTGTCGTCGAACTCCATCAGCGAGTTCAAAAGCTCCGGATGAGCGCCGTTGCAGTGGTAGCACTCGCGGTTATTCTCGAGCACCAGCTTCCAATTCGCCTGCTCGACGATACTCGACTCCACCGCCACCTTGACGTTGTCCATCTGGTAGGGCTCGAGGTAGTGCTCCAGCGTCACCAGGAAGTCGTCGATCGACGAGGGGCTCTCGCTTAAGTTGATGAACACGAAGCCGCCGGCGGTGCGTACGCTCACCGGCTTCAAGCCGAACTCATTCAAATCGAAGTCGCTGCCCATTTCGCTACCGGCGAACAAGAGACGCCCGTCGAGCTCGTAGGTCCACTGATGGTAGGGGCAGACCAGCTTGGCGACCTTGCCTTTTTCGGTGCTGCAAAGGCGCGAGCCGCGATGACGGCAGACGTTATGGAAGGCGTGAATCTCGCCTTCGCCGCCGCGTACGATCACGACCGGGTTGTCGCCGATCTCGAGGGTCATGAAGTTGCCCTTGGCGGGAATCTCGCAGCTCATGCCGGCAAACAGCCACTCTTTCTCGAAGATCTCTTGCATGTCGAGGGCAAACAGCCGCGCGTCGTTATAAAACGGCTGCGGCAACGAGTAGGTGCGCGCCCGAGACGTGAGCATCTCGACCGTCTCCTCACGCATGGCGGCCAGGGGGTCGTTCTGGGTGTAATCCGTCGTGTTGTTCATACCAGATATCCTTTTAAACCCGCCTCCCCTTGAGGGCGGCGACACAGTCATTGACCAAACGTAATTGTCTTGTTGTTTAAGTTGCGTGACCTGACGTTGTGCGGGCGCGCGGCGATGGCTACTTGTGGTTTGCCACTTATGAAAAGGATTGTGGTCCAGGGGTTTTGACGTCAATTATCTGCCGACGACACTGCGTAGCGTACCGACGACGCGAAAACGGATTTCTCACGCCCTTGAGGTGGCGCCAGATAAGTACGTGTCGCTAACAGGTAAGCTGGCCCGAAAGCGCGTACCCAGAATGCAGGCAATGGTGCTGGACCGTGCAGTGCAAGGACGGGCCGGTGAAGGCAACGCGATAGCACGGCCATATTGAGACGACGATGACAACGAACTATTTCAACCCCGTCACGACCCAGACCTGGACCAATGGCCGCCACCACGTGCGGTGCGTCAAGATCATTCAGGAAACCCCGGACGTGCGCACGTTCTGCTTCATGGCCGAGCAGCCCGTCATGTTTTTCTTCAAGCCGGGCCAGTTCGTCACCCTGGAGCTCGAAATCGACAACCAGCCGGTGATGCGCTCCTACACCATCTCGAGTTCGCCCTCGATCCCCTACAGCTTCTCGATCACGGTCAAGCAGATACCGGGCGGCCAGGTCTCCAACTGGCTGCACACCAACATGAAAGTCGGCGACGAGCTGGTGGTCCACGGGCCGGTGGGTAACTTCAACTCCATCGACTTCCCCGCCGACAAGGTCCTGTTTCTCTCCGGCGGCGTGGGCATCACGCCGTTGATGTCGATGACGCGCTGGTTCTTCGACACCAACACCAATGTGGACGTCGAGTTCATTCATAGTGCCCGGGCGCCCAGGGACGTGATCTATCACCGCGAGCTCGTGCACATGTTCTCGCGGATCCCCGAATTCAAACTGCATATCGTCTGTGAGAAAAAAGACGATATCGGTGAGGCTTGGGCGGGCTATCGGGGCTTTTTGACCCAGCCCATGCTCGAAATGATGGCCCCGGATTTTCTCGAGCGGGAGATTTTCTGCTGCGGCCCGGTGCCCTACATGAACGCCATCAAGGCGATTCTGCGGGCCAACAACTTCAACATGGACCACTACCACGAAGAGCTTTTTGGCGCCACGCCGGTCGACGTTCAAGAAGACGTCAAGGAGCTTGCCGAGCAGGCGGAAGTGGAAGCCGAGCTTGCCGAGCCCGAAGACCTTCTCAGCGTCGAGTTCGCCCAGTCGAACAAGAGCGTGCGCATCCAGCCTGGCGAGACGGTCCACGCCGCCGCGGCCAAGCTTGGGCTACATATTCCCAAGGCGTGCGGTATGGGGATCTGCGGCACCTGCCGGGTGCAGCTCAAGTCCGGCGACGTGGAGATGGAGCACAACGGCGGCATCACCGAGGAGGATATCGAAGAGGGGTATATCCTCAGCTGCTGCAGTCGGCCCAAGAACAGCCTGGTGGTGGATTTCTAAGTCGCTGCACTCAAAGGGCACAACTCAAAGGGCGCAAAGCGGGTACCACCGCGTGGTATCCGCTTTTTTATGCCCATATCGTGCTGGAACCAAAGATAAAAAAACGCCCGCGGCAGTGGCCGCGGGCGTTGGACGAGACGACGAGACGACGAGACGCGTTAAGCGACGCCGAGCAGCCCGTGCGGGTCGAGCACGAACTTGCTGGCCACGCCCTGATCGAACTGCTCGTAGCCCGCTGGCGCATCCTCAAGCGAGATCACCTGGGCGTTGACGATCTCGGCGATGTTCAAACGGCCGTGCAAAATCGCCTGCATCAGTTGGCGGTTGTACTGCACCACCGGGGTCTGGCCGGTATGAAACGAAAGGCCCTTGGCCCAGCCCTGGCCAAAGCGCAGACTAAGGCTTCCGGTTTGCGCGGCTTTTTCCGTCGCGCCCGGGTCTTCGGTCACGTAAAGGCCCGGGATACCGATAGAGCCGCCTTCGCGGGTGATGTCCATCATCTGGTTGAGCACCACCGCGGGCTGCTCCTTGCCGCTGTGGCCCACGGCCTCGAAGCCCACCGCGTCGATGGCGCTGTCCACGCTCGGCTCGCCGACCACGGCGGCGATCATTTCGCCCAGGCGGTCGTGGTTGTTCAAATCGATCGGCTCGAAGCCCATCTTGCGCGCGTGCTCCAGGCGGTCCTTGTTAAAGTCGCCGATCATCACCACCGCCGCCCCCAGCAGGCGCGCCGAGGCGGCCGCGGCCAAACCGACCGGGCCCGCGCCGGCCACATACACCGTGGAGCCCGCGCCAACGCCGGCTTTTAAAGCGCCGTGAAAGCCCGTAGGCAGGATGTCGCTCAACATGGTCAGGTCGCGAATCTGGCTCATGGCCTGGTCCCGGTCCGGGAACTTCAAAAGGTTGAAGTCGGCGTAGGGCACCATGACGTAGTGCGCCTGACCGCCGACCCAGCCGCCCATGTCGACGTAACCATAGGCGCCGCCGGCGCGGTCGTCGTTGACGTGTAAGCAAAGGCCGGTATGGCCCTCTTTACAGGTGCGGCAGCGCCCGCAGGCGACGTTGAACGGCACCGAGACGATATCGCCGATGCCCAGGAATTCGACGCCCTTGCCCTTCTCGATCACCTCGCCGGTGATCTCGTGGCCCAGCACCATGCCGGTCGGGGCGGTCGTGCGCCCGCGTACCATGTGCTGGTCCGAGCCGCAGATGTTCGTTGAAACCACTTTCAGGATCACGCCGTGATCGATGGGCTTGCCATTGGGGGTTTCCATTTTCGGGTAGGCGATATCCTGTACGTCGACCTTCCCGTCGCCGATATAAACAACACCACGATTGTTGGACATGGGACATCCTCTTTTCCAGGTGCCGCGCGGCCATGACCACGCGGCATCGTTATTCTTGAAGGGAACTGGCGTATTTGGCGCGGCGACACAAGCCCATGCTTGTCAGAAACCCGCCAAAGAGCATTAGCTTGCTGCTCCAGCATGGTCCATTAGCCGGTTTGAAAATTACTCACAGACGACATCGAACGGTAGATGGACGACCTCTTTTGGCGCTAAACACGATTTTGTCGCCAATGTCGCAAATACGCCGCGCGGTGACGTCGGCAAGCATCCTGGGGGCGAGGCCCGGCGATACTATCGCGTCAGGATAGCGTCAAACGGTAGTCAAAATACCGGCGCTAACAGACTCTCAGACCGAATAGAGCGACTAGCCTGGAGCACTCGATGTCACACAATAATTTTCTTTCTGATGCCCGTCTGGCCGACTACGACACAGCCCTTGCCTCGGCAATCGCTGAAGAAACGTCGCGCCAAGAAGCCCATATCGAGCTGATCGCCTCGGAAAACTACACAAGCCAAGTGGTGATGGAAGCCCAGGGCACGCAGTTGACCAACAAGTACGCCGAAGGCTACCCGGGCAAGCGCTACTACGGCGGCTGCGAGTTCGTCGACAAGGTCGAAGCACTCGCCATCGAGCGCGCCTGCAGCCTGTTCGGCGCCAACTACGCCAATGTGCAGCCGCACTCCGGCGCCCAAGCCAACGCGGCGGTCTTCATGGCGCTGGTCAAGCCTGGCGACACCATTCTAGGCATGAGCCTGGCCCACGGCGGCCACCTGACCCATGGTGCGGCGCCCAACTTCTCCGGCAAGCACTACAACGCCATCCAGTATGGCCTGGTCGAGGGTACCGGCGAGATCGACTATGAAGAAGTCGAGCGTCTGGCCCGCGAGCACCAGCCGAAAATGATCATCGCCGGCTTCTCGGCCTATTCCCGCGTGGTCGACTGGCGCCGTTTTCGCACCATCGCTGACGAAGTAGGCGCTTATTTGATGGTCGACATGGCCCACGTGGCGGGTCTGGTCGCCGCGGGCCTCTACCCAAGCCCCCTGCCCCACGCCCACGTGGTGACCACCACGACCCACAAAACACTTCGCGGCCCGCGCGGTGGCCTGATTCTCTCCGCCGAGGGCGACGAGGCGCTCAACAAAAAATTCAACGGCGCGGTCTTCCCGGGCCAGCAGGGCGGCCCGCTCATGCACGTCATCGCCGCCAAGGCCGTGGCGTTCAAGGAAGCGATGAACCAGGACTTCGTCAACTACCAGCGTCAGGTCATCACCAACGCCCAGGCCATGGCGCGGGTGTTCGTCGAGCGCGGCTTCGACGTCGTCTCCGGCGGCACCGACGATCACCTCTTTCTGGTCTCGCTGATCAAACAGGGCGTGACCGGCAAAGACGCCGACGCCGCGCTTGGCCGCGCGCACATCACGGTCAACAAGAACAGCGTGCCCAACGACCCGCAAAGCCCGTTCGTCACGTCCGGCCTGCGCATTGGCACCCCGGCGGTGACCACCCGCGGCATGAATGAAGCCGACTGCGAACACCTGGCCGGCTGGATCTGCGACATTCTCGACGTGCTTGCCGATCAAAAAGATACCACTGAGGTGGAGAACCAGGTGCGCGACAACGTCTCTGAGCTGTGCGCCCGCCATCCGGTGTACGGCCAGGCGCAAACCCAGAGCGAGCAGGCCACCGAAAGCGCCACTTCCATCGCTTAACGATCGCCGCCGGCGGGCTTTCCGGCGCCGATTCAGGAGAGATTTATGCAACGTTATTCCGGCTTCGGCCTGGTCAAACATGCGTTTGGGCACCACGAAAACTGGGAGCGCCAGTGGCGCAACCCCGAGCCCAAAAAACGCTATGACGTGATCATCGTCGGCGGCGGCGGCCACGGTTTGGCCACCGCCTACTACCTGGCCAAGGAGTTCGGCGTCAAGAACGTCGCCGTGGTCGAAAAAGGCTGGCTGGGCGGCGGCAACACCGCGCGCAACACCACCATCGTGCGCTCCAACTACCTGTGGGACGAAGCCGCACGGCTTTACAACCACTCCCTCGACTTGTGGAAAGGCCTTTCCCAGGATTTGAACTACAACGTCATGTTCTCCCAGCGCGGGGTATTGAACCTGGGCCACACCCTGCAGGACATGCGCGACATTCAGCGCCGCGTCCACGCCAACCGCTTGAACGGCGTGGATAGTGAAGTGGTGACCCCGCAGCAGATCAAGGAGATCGAGCCGGAGCTGGATATCTCCAACCGCGCGCGCTATCCGATCATGGGCGCCTCCTGGCAAAAAAGCGCGGGCGTTGCCCGTCACGACGCGGTGGCCTGGGGCTACGCCCGCGCCGCCGACGCCCTGGGCGTGGATCTTCTGCAAAACACCGAAGTCACCGGCTTCAAGATTCGCGACGGCAAGGTGCTGGGCGTGCACACCAGCCGCGGCGATATCGAAGCGAACACCGTGGGCTGCGTGGCGGCGGGTAACTCCGGGGTGCTGGCCAACATGGCGGGCATCAAGCTGCCGCTCGAGTCGCACCCGCTGCAGGCGCTGGTTTCCGAGCCGCTCAAGCCGGTGCTCAACACCGTCACCATGTCGAATCACGTACACGGTTACGTTAGCCAGTCCGACAAGGGCGATTTGGTCATCGGCGCGGGTATCGACGGCTACGTGGGCTATGGCCAGCGCGGCAGCTACCCGACCATCGAGCACACCCTGCAGGCCATCGTCGAGATGTTTCCGATGTTCTCGCGGGTGCGCATGAACCGCCAGTGGGGCGGCATCGTCGATACCTGCCCGGACGCCTGCCCGATTCTTTCGAAAACGAAGGTGAAGGGGCTTTATTTCAACTGCGGCTGGGGCACCGGCGGCTTCAAGGCCACCCCCGGCTCCGGCCACGTGTTTGCGGCAAGCCTGGCCAAGGGTGAAATGCACCCGATCGCCGCGCCTTTCTCCATCGACCGCTTCCATACCGGCGCGTTGATCGACGAACACGGCGCCGCCGGCGTTGCGCACTGAGGAGAGCTTTCATGTTTTATATCTTATGCCCCTACTGCCAGGAGCACCGCGAGGAGGAGGAGTTTCATCCCCGCGGCCAGGCTCACCTGATGCGCCCTGCTGATCCGGAGAACACCACCGACGAAGAGTGGGGCGACTATCTGTTCTTTCGCGATAACCCACGCGGTATTCACCATGAAATGTGGGTACACTCGGTGGGCTGTCGCAAGTTTTTCAACATCACCCGCAACACGGTGACCTACGAAATCCTCGAGACCTACCCGATGGGCGAGCAGCCGACCATCACCGCCGAGTCCGAAAAAGTACGCAAGGAAGAGGGTGTACAAACCGCCGATGGCGGCTGGCAAACCGTCGGCGCCCGGCCCGAAACAAAGGCCCTGAACGAGGAGACCTCGTCATGACGCAGACCAATCGTATCGATGCCGGCGGTCGTGTCGATCGCTCCCAGGTGCTCGAGTTCACCTTCAACGGCCAGCGCTACCACGGCCTCAAGGGCGACACGCTTGCCTCGGCCTTGCTCGCCAACGGCGTGGATATCGTCAACCGCAGCTTCAAGTATTCGCGGGCTCGCGGCATCGTCGCCGCCGGCGCCGAGGAGCCTAATGCCGTGGTCCAGCTCGGCGCCCGGGACGACACCCAGGTGCCCAACGTACGCGCCACCCAACAAGCGCTCTATAAAGGCCTGGTCGCGCGCAGCACCAACGGCTGGCCCAACGTCCAGCGCGACGTGATGAGCTGGGTCGGCCGCCTGGGCGGTGGTTTCATGCCGCCAGGCTTTTACTACAAGACCTTCATGGCCCCGGCCTCCATGTGGATGACCTACGAAAAGTACATCCGCAAGGGCGCGGGCCTTGGCCGGGCGCCGACCGAGTCCGACCCGGACATCTACGATCACATGCACCACCACTGCGACGTGATGGTCGTGGGCGCCGGCCCTGCCGGACTGAGTGCGGCACTGACCGCCGCCCGCGCCGGCGCCCGGGTGATTCTCTGCGACGAGCAGGAAGAGATGGGCGGCTCGCTTTTGGATAGCCGCGAAACGCTGGGTGGCGTTTCCGCCACGCGCTGGGTCGAAGCGACCGTGAAAGAGCTTGCCGGGCTCGACAACGTCACGCTACTGCCCCGCACGACCGCTAACGGCTACCACGACCACAACTTCGTGACGCTCCACGAGCGGCGCACCGAGCACCTGGCGGACACCGCCCGGGAAGCCGGTTTCCCGGGGCAGTCCCGGGCGCGGCTGCACCGCGTACGGGCCACCCAGGTGGTACTGGCGAGCGGCACCCACGAGCGCCCGCTGGTGTTCGCCAACAACGACCTGCCCGGCATCATGCTCGCGGGTGCGGTGTCGACCTATATTCGCCGCTACGCCGTGGTGCCGGGTAAGAAACTGGTGCTCTCGACCAGCAACGACCACGCCTACCGCGCCGCACTCGACTGGAAAGAGGCCGGCCGCGAGGTCGTCGCCATCGTCGACGCCCGCGCCAATCCGGACGGCGACCTGGTGCGCCAGGCGCGGGACAGCGGCATTCGCGTGATTACCGCAAGCTCCGTCGTCGAGGCGCGCGGCAATCAGCGCGTTACCGGCGCCCGCGTTTGCGCCATCGATTTGGAGCGCTTCGTGGTCACCGGTAAAACCGAGGATCTTGAGTGCGACACCATCGCAAGCTCCGGCGGCTACAGCCCGGTCGTGCATCTCTCCTCGCACACCGGCACTCGCCCGCAGTGGAATGAAGAACTGCTGGGCTTCGTACCCGGCGAGGTCAAGGGCATGATCTCTGCAGGCGGCGTAGCCGGCCACTTCGCCCTCGATGAAACGCTGACGGACGGCATCCGCGCGGGTCAAAAAGCGGCCCAGGCAAGCGGCTTTGAAGACGCCCCGGCGATCGACGCACCGGCCACCCGCGGTCGTCGCGATGGCGTCGCCTGCGCGCTTTACCAGGTCCCCCACGAGAAGAGCGCGCTGCGCGCGCCCAAGCAGTTCGTCGATTTGCAAAACGACGTGACCGCCGCCGGTATCGAAGTCGCCACCCGGGAAGGCTTCGAGTCCATCGAGCACGTCAAGCGCTACACCGCGCTGGGCTTTGGTACCGACCAAGGCAAGCTTGGCAACATCAACGGCATGGCGATCGCCGCGCGCTGTTTGAACCGCTCGATCCCCGAGGTGGGCACGACGGTTTTCCGCCCCAACTACACGCCGATCACCTTTGGCGCCATCGTGGGCCGCCACTGCAACGAGCTTTTCGACCCGAAACGCTACACTGCGATGCACGAGTGGCATCTGGAAAACGGCGCCGAGTTCGAGGACGTCGGCCAGTGGAAGCGCCCCTGGTACTTTCCCAAAAAACGCCGCGCAGGCGGTAACGAGCGCATGGAGACCATGCACGAGGCGGTCGCCCGGGAGTGCCTGGCGGTGCGCGAAGGCGTGGGGATTCTAGATGCCTCAACGCTTGGCAAGATCGACATTCAGGGCCCGGACGCCCGCGAATTCCTGGGCCGCGTTTACACCAACAAGTGGGCCAAGCTCGACGTCGGCCGCGTGCGTTACGGCTTGATGTGTAAAGAAGACGGCATGCTGATGGACGACGGCACCACCAGCTGCCTAGGCGACAACCACTTCCTGATGACCACCACCACCGGCGGTGCGGCGGGCGTGATGGAGTGGCTGGAGCTTTGGCACCAGACCGAGTGGCCGGAACTACAGGTCTACTTCAACTCGGTGACCGACCACTGGGCGACCATGACCGTGACCGGGCCGGACGCGCGCAAGCTGATGGCGGAAGTCACCGATATCGATCTGGATAAAGAGCAGTTCAAGTTCATGGACTGGAAGGAAGGCAACGTGGCCGGGGTACCGGCGCGGGTGTTCCGGATCTCGTTTACCGGGGAGCTTGCTTACGAGATCAACGTTCAGGCCAACTACGCCCTGCACGTCTGGAAAAAGCTCTTCGAGCACGGCGAGAAGTTCGATCTGACGCCCTACGGCACCGAAACCATGCACGTGCTGCGCGCCGAAAAAGGCCTGATCATCGTCGGCCAGGACACCGACGGCTCGGTGACCCCGGAAGATTTGGGCATGCAGTGGGCAATCGGCTACGACAAACCCTTCCCCTGGATCGGCAAGCGCGCGCTGAGCCGCCCGGACACCATCCGCGGCGACCGCAAACAGTTCGTCGGCCTGAAGCCCAAAGACCCAAGCGTGGTACTCGAAGAGGGCGCGCAGATCGTATTCGACAGCACCCAAAACATCCCCATGGCTATGAAAGGCCACGTGACCTCGAGCTACTACAGCCCCTCATTAGGCCACGGCTTCGCCTTGGCGGTGGTGGTCGAAGGCCGCGAGCGCATGGGCCAGACCGTCTACCTGCCCATGACCGACGGCACGATGCACGAGGCCGAAATCGTAAGCCCCGTCTTCATCGACCCGAAAGGAGAGCGTCAGCATGTCTAACGCGAGCGTATCGAACGTGCAGGAGTTCAACACCGTGCCTGACGGCAACCCAGCGGTCGAGTCGCCGCTGGCCTGGAGCTACCAGCAGCAAGCGACGCCGGAGGCGCGCCAAGCGTCGCCGGGCGTGGTGCTGCGCGAAAAAGCCCTAATGGGCCATCTGGTGCTGCGCGGTGGCGCCATCGTGCTGGACGAGGCGGTGCGCCAGGTGCTGGGGCTGAGTCTTCCCGCCAAACCCAACACGATGACGCAGGACGAAAGCGGCGAGCGCTCGATTCAGTGGATCTCGCCGGACGAGTGGCTGGTGATCGTGCCCGGCGGCGAAGAGTTCGCCCTGGAGCGGGCGCTTCGCCAGGCGCTGGGGGGCGCTCATTTCAGCATCGTCAACGTCAGCGGCGGCCAAACGCTGCTCACCTTGAGCGGCCCGAACGCGCGGGAAGTGCTGATGAAATCGATCTCCTTCGATGTTCACCCCAGCGCCTTCCCGGTGGGCAAGGGCGTGACCACGGTATTCGCCAAGGCGAGCGTGGTACTGCGCCGCTCGTCTGACACCGAGTGGGAGCTGGTCATCCGGCGAAGCTTTGCCGACTACTGCTACCGCTGGCTGCTCGATGCATCGAAAGAATACGGGATCGACACACAATAACAAACACTTCGGCCGGCCCCGCCGGCCACCCCTGACTGTGGATGAATGAGACGCGCCATGAGCCGAATGACGGATACCTGGATTATCACCGCCCAATGCCCCAGCATTCTGGGGACGGTCGATGTCGTGACCCGCTTCTTAAAGGAGCAACACTGCTACATTACCGAGCTGAGCTCCTTCGATGATCGGCTCGGCGAGCGTTTCTTCATTCGCGCGGAGTTTCGCCCGGAGCGCGAGCCGTTCAACGAACAGGCGTTCCTGGAGGATTTCACATCCCGCGCTGACGCCTTCGAGATGGCCTTCGAGCTGACGCCGCCGGCCAAGCGCACCGGGGCGGTCATTCTGGTCTCCAAGGCGGACCACTGCCTGAACGACCTGCTCTACCGTTACCGCACCGGGCAGCTGCCGCTGGATATCAAGGCAGTGATCTCCAACCACCCGGACCTGGAAGCCTTGGCGAGCTGGCACGACCTGCCCTACCATCACCTGCCGATCACCCCGGATACCAAGGCCGAGCAGGAGGCCCAGGTTCTCGATATCATCGAGGAAACCGGCGCGGAGCTGGTCATCCTGGCACGCTACATGCAAGTATTGTCACCACGGATGTGCGAGCTTCTGGACGGGCGGGCGATCAATATCCACCATTCGCTACTGCCGGGCTTCAAGGGGGCCAAGCCCTACCACCAGGCCTACGAAAAAGGCGTTAAACTGGTAGGCGCCACGGCGCATTATATCAACAACGACCTGGACGAAGGCCCGATCATCGCCCAGGCCGTCGAGCCGGTCGACCACGTGCACTACCCGGAAGACCTGGTGGCCAAGGGGCGCGATGTGGAGTGCTTGACGCTCGCCCGGGCCATTGGCTATCACCTCGAGCGCCGTGTCTTTTTACACAACGGCCGCACGGTGGTGTTCGCCAGCTAGCCAAGCGTCCTCGCACCCGACGTAGCATCACAATAATAAAGCCCGCTTGACGGGGCCTAGAGCGTTTTCAGCGCAGGATAATAAGCGCGTGCCCTCTTTTGGCCCCGCCAGGCCGACTTTTATTTCTATCTCAGAGGTCTCCCATGCCTATCAGTGTCTTCGATCTTTTCAAGATTGGCGTCGGCCCATCCAGCTCGCACACGGTCGGCCCCATGATGGCGGCCTTCAAGTTTGCTACGGCCGTAGAAGAAGGCCAGATGCTCGGTCAGGTCAGCCGACTGGAAGTACATCTTTACGGGTCGCTCTCGGCCACGGGCATCGGCCACGCCACCGACCACGCCATCATCATGGGCCTGCTTGGCGAGCGCCCGGACACGATCGACCCGGCGATCATCGGCCCGACCATCAGCGCGCTCAAAGAGACCCAGCGCCTGTCATTTTGTCGCCAGCAGGACGTGGCCTTCGTGTGGGACCGGGACCTGGTGTTTCACGAGGAAAGCCTGCCCCACCACCCCAACGCCATGAAGCTCTGCGCGTTTACCGAAGACGGCCGCACGCTTTTGGAAAACACCTACTACTCGGTGGGCGGCGGCTTCGTGGTCGACCAAAGCCAGGTCGACGCCAAGCTCGAAGACATGGACACCGCCGAGATCCCCTTCGACTTCAACTCCGCCGAGGAGCTGCTGGCGCTTTGCAAGCGCGAAAACATGAGCGTCAGCCAGTTGATGATGGCCAACGAAAAAACCTGGCGGCCCGAGCAGGCGGTGCGCGACGAGCTGTGGCGTATCTGGCAGGTGATGTGCGAATGCGTCGACAACGGGCTGACCCACGAAGGCGTGCTGCCCGGCGGGCTCAACGTCAAACGCCGCGCCAGGCTTTTACACCAACGCCTGGAGGCCGCCGAACAGGATCCTTGCCTGATCGCCACGACCTTCTCCGCCATGGAGTGGGTCAACATCTTCGCGCTGGCCGTGAACGAGGAAAACGCCGCCGGCGGGCGCATGGTGACCGCCCCCACTAACGGTGCGGCGGGCATCATCCCGGCGGTGCTGCACTACTACATGAAGTTCCAGGCGGGCTCAAGCGAGCGCAACGTCGTGGACTTTCTACTCGCTGCCGGCGCCATCGGTATTCTCTGCAAGAAAAATGCCTCGATTTCTGGAGCCGAGGTGGGCTGCCAGGGCGAGGTCGGCTCCGCCTGCGCCATGGCCGCCGCGGGCCTGGCCGAGGTGATGGGCGCCACCCCGGAGCAGGTCGAGCACGCCGCCGAGATCGGCCTGGAGCACAACCTGGGGCTGACCTGCGACCCGGTGGGCGGGCTTGTTCAGGTGCCCTGCATCGAGCGCAACGCCATCGCCACCGTCAAGGCGATCAACGCCGCCCAGATGGCACTGCGCGGCGACGGCACCCATTTCATCTCGCTGGATAAAGTGATCCGCACCATGCGCGACACCGGCCGCGACATGCTCGACAAGTACAAGGAGACCTCCAAGGGGGGGCTGGCGGTGAATGCGATCGAGTGTTAGCGCGAGGTTAGTCCGGTTTTCTATCCAAAGCCCAGGCCGCGCTTGGGCTTTTGGTTGCTGGCGGTTTAAAAAGATAAGCGCCACGTATACGTCTATCAGCCAAGCCGCCGGAACGCTGGTCAAAATCCTTGATATTAGCAGTATAACTATTACGCTATTATGTCGGGATTTCGGAATTTCCTACCTTTTGAAGCCCGCACTGACACTGTGGAACAGCGTTGACGCTTCGACGCTGCCCAAGGCCAGCATCATCAGGTTATTCGTAAGGTTCCTTCATGCTAAAAAAGCTACAGCGCTTTCGCTTCTCTCAACAGCCTTGCTGGTACCTGGTGCATCGTGATCAGGCGGCCCCGTCCTTGAGTCTGGAGGGTTTGGAGCCGCTACCGGAACTTGATCGTCAAAGCAGCAGCCACTTCTATTTTCAGGCGCAAACCAGCACTCTTTTCAAACTGGTGCGTGATAAATACTCGCCTAAAGAGGATTTCTGGCGCTGGCTGGGGCGCGATATCATTTCAAAGCGCCTGACCGGCTCGTATGACGCCTACAAGGAGTTCACCAGCCGCCGCATTCTCGAAAGACTGGGACAAAACACGGTAGCGGTTCGCTGTTATGGGGTGGCACTCAACTTCCTGAATCCGCTGGGATCGCTTTATGCGATGGAGCGGGTGGATAACTGCGTGACCGGGAATATCCATTTTGAAGGACTCGACGAAGCGCATCGTTCAGCCTTTATCGACACATTGAGCGCACAGGTGATCGAACTGGCCAAGGCCGGCTATTACCATCGCGATCTGCATCTGGATAACCTGCTGGTGGACGACCAAAAGCGCCTCATCTGGATCGACACCCACGTCAAGGCACTCCCGTCGTCCGCCAAGAAACGCCGAAGGCTTCTGGATAACATGCTGACCAATAGTCGTATCAATGGCGAAGCCTACCGCACCCAGCTACGCGCCCGGCTCGCTCCCTATTTCTAACCGTGGGTAATGCAGGTTTGATCAGCGCATTGTCGTTATAGAACCACTGCTAGCGATCAGCGGCCAGCACCTCATACAGTTTGTTCACCAACGGTTTCGGTGCCTCGACCGATGGCACGTGCCCTACGCCATTGAACACCTCGAGCGGCGCACCACCAAGCTCAACTGCCAGCGCTTTCAGCGTTTCCGGCGGGGTGGCGAGATCCTCGCTGCCGCCGAGCAGCTGCACCTTGACACCCTTGCCGGACAGCTGCCCGGTAAACGTGTCGCGGCCCAGCATCTCGCAGAGCTGGGCGTAGGACTCGTCGTCACCGCGGCCCATCTGCACGCACCAGCCCGCCTTCAATGCGGGGCTCGCTTCAAGGGCCTGGGGCGCAAACCAGCGCGGCACGATCTCCTGAGACATCGCCGCCAGTCCCTCTTTGCGCACCCGCGTGGCGCGGGTATTCCAGAGTTCGGGGTTGCCGATGACCGCACCGGTATTGGTAAGCGTCGCGGAAAGCAGACGTTCGCTGTGCGCGGCTATCAACTTTTGGCCTATCACACCGCCAATGGAGGTGCCGACAAAATGAAAGCGCTCGTCACCCGCAAGCTCTGCCAGTGCCAAGGCCTCAGCGGCCAGATCCGCAGGCGTAATGCGCTCGCTGCTGGCCGCTTGGCTTGCCCCGTGACCGGGCAGATCCCAGGTCAACACACGGTAGCGGGGCAAGAGTGCCGGGAGGACGTCATCCCACACCGCCTGACTCATGCCCAGCGGGTGAGCCAATACGATAAGCGGATTCGTCACAGCACCCAGCAGCCGGTAGGCCACGCTGCGTCCATTGATGGCATGAAACGCCATGTTACCTCCGTTAAACGCGTTCGATCAGTGTGGCAATACCCTGGCCCACGCCCACACACATGGTGCACAGCGCGTAGCGCTTGCCGCTTTCTTGCAGCTCATGGGCGGCGGTGAGCAGCAGCCGCGCGCCGGACATGCCCAGCGGATGGCCGAGTGCAATCGCGCCGCCGTTGGGATTCACCCGGGAGTCATCGTCTTCAAGTCCCAGGTCGCGCATGCAGGCCAGCGCCTGAGCGGCGAACGCTTCGTTGAACTCGAAAAGATCGATATCGTCGAGGGCGACACCGGTGCGCTCCAGCAGCTTCTTGACTGCCGGCACCGGGCCGTAGCCCATGATGCGCGGCTCCACGCCCGCGGTGGCCATACCGATGATCTTTGCCATCGGTTTCAGGCCGTGCTGCTGCACCGCGGCTTCGCTTGCCACCAGCATGGCGGCCGCGCCGTCATTGACCCCCGAGGCGTTGCCGGCGGTCACGCTTCCGCCCTCGCGGAAAGGCGTTGGCAGGCTGGCAAGCTTTTCGAGCGAAGTTTCCCGGGGATGCTCGTCGGTATCGAATACCAGCGGATCCTGCTTACGACGGGGAATCTCGATGGCGGTGATTTCGCGTGCGAAACGTCCGGTCTTTTGAGCGGCAGCGGCATTCTGCTGGGAGCGCAGCGCGAAAGCGTCCTGGTCTTCCCGGGAGATATTGAACTGCTCGGCGACGTTTTCCGCCGTCTCCGGCATGGAGTCCACGCCATAGGCTTTCTTCATCAGCGGATTGATAAAACGCCAGCCAATGGTGGTGTCCTCGATCTTCTGGCCACGGGAGAAGGCGCTATCGGCCTTGCCCATCACAAACGGGGCGCGGGACATGGACTCCACACCGCCGGCCAGCGCCAGCTCCATCTCGCCGGCCTTGATGGCACGAAACGCGGTGCCTACGGCGTCCATGCCCGAGCCGCACAGTCGGTTCAGGGTGGTACCGGGCACCGAGGTGGGAATGCCTGCCAGAAGCGACGACATACGCGCCACGTTGCGGTTGTCTTCACCGGCCTGGTTGGCGCAGCCCATGAAGACTTCCTCGATGGCGGCCGGGTCAAGATCCGGTGCATCAGCAAGTACGGCCTTGAAGATCGTCGCGGCCATATCGTCCGGCCGAACCGCCGCCAGGGTGCCGCCAAAGCGGCCTACCGCCGTGCGGCGGGGATGACATAGATAGACATTGCTCATCACATTCTCTCCTAAAGATCGGCCGTTTACTGACCCGCGTGGGCCTGTTCGGTGCGCTCTTTCAACTCGCGCAGAATGGTCAGTTCGTTTTCGCTGGGCTCCGGGGTACTCTCCAGCTTCTCGACAAAACGGATCTCCCAGCCGGTCGCCTCTTGCACGTCCTCCCGGCTCACGCCTGGATGCAGCGATACCACCACCAGTTCCTTGGTCTCGGGGTCGGGCTTCATCACGCATAGATCGGTAATGACGCGGCTCGGTCCCTTGCCAATGTTGGGCACGCCATCGCGGCCCTTGCCGTCCCGGCCAAAGCCCAATGTGGTGACGAAATCGACCTTGTCGACGAACGCTCGCCTGGAGTGCTTCAGCGTGATGAATACCTCACCTGCATTGGTGGCAATTTCCGGCGCCCCGCCACCACCGGGCAGGCGCACTTTCGGCTCGCGGTAATCGCCAATCAAGGTCGTGTTGAGATTGCAGTACTTGTCGATCTGGGCGGTACCTAGAAAGCCGACATCGATCTTGCCGCCCTGCAGCCAGTAGCGAAACATCTCCGGCACCGCGACGGTGGTCAGCGCGGTTTCAGCCAGCTCGCCATCGCCGATGGAGAGCGGCAGCACATTGGGCTTGGTCTGCAGCGTACCGGACTCGTAGATCAGTACCACGTCAGGAGCGTGAGTCAGTCGCGCCAGGTTAGCGGCCTCCGAAGGCAACCCGATACCCACAAAGCAGGTCGAGCCATTTTCCAGCGCGCGGGCGGCGGTGACCGTCATCATTTCAGAAGAGGTGTATTCCAGGCTCATCAGGCGTTCTCCCCTGCACTATAGACATTATCTTCAAGCCACCGGGTAAACGTATCGCGATCACGGGCAATGGCGTCCCACTCCTTGTAGAAGCGGTTGCTGCGTCCGTAATAGCCGTGAGTGTAGGAAGGCAGTGCGCCCTTCTCGGCAACCGCAATGGCGCTGATGGCCCAGCCGGGGATCACGCAGGCATTGGGGTGAGTGTCGAGATCGTCGACGATCTCTTCGACCGTAACGATACTGTGCTTGGCCGCCAGTACGGCTTCTTTCTGAACGCCGACGATGCCTTCCACCAGTACGTTGCCCTGACGATCCGCGCGCTGGGCGTGCACGATCGAGACGTCCGGGCGCACCGACGGCACGGCGGCCAGGCGCTCGCCAGTGAACGGGCACTCGATGAACTTGATCTGATCATTCACGCTGGGTAGCTCGCTGCCTACGTAGCCGCGCAGCACCGCCAGCGGCAGCCCCGCCGCACCCGCTTCGAACGCGCAGGCCATGGCCGCATGACTATGCTCTAAAATCTCGACCTTGTGCGGCCAGCCCTTCTCGACCGCATCACGCAGGCGATGCAGCGAACCCACGCCCGGGTTGCCGCCCCAGGAGAAGATCACTTTCCTGGCGCAGCCTGCGCCGATCAGCTGATCATAAATGATGTCCGGGGTCATGCGGATCAAGGTGAGATCGCGCTTTTGCTGACGAATCACTTCGTGACCCGCCGCAAACGGGATGAGATGGGTAAAGCCTTCCATGGCCACGGTAGCGCCGTCTTCAACGTAGCGGGCTACCGCGTCATGCAAGCTGAGAAACTCGGCCATTGGATTGCCTCTTAGCTATTATTTGCCGTCACGATACATTTTGTTCGTAAAACGAACATTGATTTGCAATACGAACAAAATAAAGAGACCTGACCGCTACGTCAAACCACTAAAAAAGGGAGGCCAGGCCTCCCTTTGTTTACTTTAAAAAAATAGTTAACTAAAACACTCACATAGCTAAACTTGAAACATTAGAGCGCCGGCACAGGGTGCCAATCACAAGACAAAAGTATTAGAAGCAGCGCCCCGATGGGGTTATATCAAACGGTGGCAATAGGCGTTACCGGCGACCCGATAGCACCGGGTAAACGCAAGGGAGGTGCTGTCAGCAAAAAGCGCGAGCGTTGATGATCATGCAGCCAATCGGCCAAAGGCTTGAGATACCAGAGCTCTGCAAGGGGCAAACCCAGCTTGAAAAGACAGTGGTGATGTAACGGCAGCTTGCAGCAGTCCTGCGACGCAACAGCCTTGTCTGCATTCTCGACGGCATAGTTATCGGCACAAATGGCGGCAATGCCGCTGTCGCTTATCCATTGCAGCAGCTTTGCATCCGTACCGTCCAGCACAGCACCGGTCTGTTCAAGTTCTTCGGTATCGGGATGCCCTTCCATCTGCACAAGCGCTTCGGCAAAACCGGTACGCAACACCAGCATATCACCCTGCTCGATGGTGACATTCAGCTCTTTTAGCGCATGCATCAACTCTTTATAGCCGACGAGCGTACGCCCATGACCGTATATACGGGCCAGGTCCACCAGCACACCCCGCCCCTGCATACCGTGTATCGCCATGTTGTCTACACCCAGGCGCTGAGCACGGGATTGACTCGGAGCTCCTTCGGCACCCAGGCTCTGGATATCCGTTTCGGCGCGATAGCCGTTGTAATAGCACCGTTCGGCGCAACCATCGCCATCCGCGTCGAAAAGCGCGCCTACGTGGGCCAGGGAGTCCCACTGGGAAGAATACTGAAGCGACAATACCACCTGGTCATCGCTGATGACGTCGACGAGCCCCGGGTGCAGGTTGGCCAGCGGGAAGTTGAGATAGTCGTCCCGACCAAGGCGCGTCGGCGCCAGGCGCGGCGGAAAGCGCCTTGGGTTGAGCGCATTGCCCCCTGGCAAGTCCAGAGGAAGCGAGAGGCTGAAGACGTTCCCCGTCACGACCTCGCGGGCGCCTTTCAGCACCTGCTCGGCTTTGAGCAGATTGACCCTGCCCAACTGATCGTCCGGCCCGAAGTCACCCCAGTTGGCCCCCTCGGGGCGCTGCTGCCAGCGTGCGCTCGGCTTAGCATTCGTCATCGGTTAGCTCCTCTTTTGATCCATGGCAACCGCGATGATGCGTTCAAGGCTATCGCGGGCCTGCCCCTCCTGGCGCTTGATGCGGCCCTCATCCCACGGATAGAACCCGTGTCCGGCCTTGGCGCCCAGACGCCCTTGCGCCACATACTCTTCAAGCAGCCTTGAAGGCGTATGCGTATCCTCGAGATCCTCGTACAGGTAGCGGGCGATATTGAGGTGCGTATCCAGTCCGTTGAGGTCGCGCTGCATCAGCGGTCCATTAAGCGCCAGCCGAACGCCGATAGAGAACTGGATAATCTCGTCCAACGCCTCGGCATCGACAACCCCCTTCTCCAGCAGGGAAAGGCACTCGCGCATGATGGCATGCTGAATGCGGTTGGCCACAAACCCCGGAACGCTCTGCTTGAGCACGGCAGGGCGTTTGCCAAGCCCTGTCAGAAAAGCGCAGGTCTGGTGAATCGCCGCTTCTGTAGTGGCCGCGCCGGGAATGACTTCGACGGCGGGGATCAGATCCGCCGGATTGAAGAAGTGTGCCCCGGCCAAGCGTTCAGGATGACGCATATCCTGGCCGATCGCATCGATGGAAAGCCCGGAAGTATTGGTGACGATCAGTGTGCCAGCGGCGCAGTGCGCCTCGGCTTCGGCGATCACCGCACGCTTGATCGCCAGATTTTCCGTCACGCTCTCGATGACAACGGTGTGCTCGCCCTCCTGGGACCAATGCGTCTGTACTTCAAGCCCGCCTATCGTCGTAGTGATACCGGAGAATGCCTGGTCAATTTCACGGCGACACGCTTCAAGGGCAGCCTCCTGGTTATCAATTACGCGTACCGAAAGCTGATTTGCCAGCATTAGCTTGGCAAGCGTTACGCCCATGGTGCCGGCACCCACGATCACGACGCGCTCAATGGGTTGTGTCATGCTTTCTGCCCCTTTTTTAATGTCATTTCAAATATTTGCCAAGCCGTTAATGCTGACTGCCGCTCTCGCGCCATAAAGCCCACAGGTAACCGTAATGACTACCTTAACAAGGCAAGCTGCGACTAACGTCGCATTGTTAGCCCGCTCAATAAGCTCAATCATCACAGCCACTATGCGAACACTAGTACGCTATACGTACAATTAACGTACTTCAACTCAGGGAGAATCGCCATGCAGGCTATGGCCAACTTCTTTACTCGTCTGGTCAGCCGTTATATGCCGGACCCCCTGGTCATCGCCATTCTGCTGACGGCCTTTACCATCGCGCTCGCCATGCTGGTGGAAGGTACATCAGTGTTTGCCGCCACCCGCTTTTGGGGAGACGGCTTCTGGGGGTTGCTTGCGTTCAGCATGCAGATGACCGTTATTTTGCTGGCAGGCTACATTCTGGCCAAGACGCCACTGGTTGACCGTCTTCTTGATCGAATCGCGGGCTGCGTCAAAACACCTTTTGCTGCCATCGTGGTTGCCACCCTTGTCGGCGGGATCGGCAGCTGGCTCAACTGGGGATTTGGGCTCGTGATCGGCGGTATCGTGGCGCAGAAGCTGCCAGTCAAGGTTAAGGGCCTGCACTACCCGCTGGTGATCGCGGCGGCATATTCCGGCTTTGCGCTTTACGGTATCGGCCTTTCCGGAAGCGTCCCGCTGCTGATCGCGACCGAGGGGCATTTCCTGCAGGATGAGATGGGGCTGATCCCGCTCTCCGAGACGATCTTCTCTCCCGTGCTGCTGATTACCAGCGGCCTCATTATCGTCACGCTGCCGCTGTTCAACGCCTGGCTACATCCCAAACGCCCTGAGGATATTGTCGAGATCGACCCTGCCACCGTAGACAAGCCAGTTGCGCCAGCACTTGGTGATACTCAGAGCGCCACCCTGGCCGAGCGCCTCAATCATAGCCGTTTCATCGGCATCGGCATTGGCCTGCTGGGCATGCTCTACGTCGCGCTCTACAGCCTCGAGGGTGGATCGCTTAACCTCAACACGGTCAACTTCACCTTCGTGTTTCTGGGTATTCTGCTATTTGCATCACCCGCCCAGTATCTTGCGACCCTGAACGACGGCGTGCGCATCGTATCCGGCATCATCATCCAGTACCCCTTCTATGCAGGCATCATGGGTATCCTCGTAGGGTCGGGGCTGATGGTGAGCTTTGCCAACCTGTTCGTGGATATCTCGAGTGCGACGACTCTGCCCATCTGGTCATTCATTAGCGGCGGTGTCATCAATATCTTGGCACCTTCCGGGGGCGGACAGTGGGCGGTACAGGGGCCGGTCATGATCGAGGCCGCCACCGAGCTTGGCGCCTCTCACGCGGCAACGGCAGTGGCGGTGCAGATCGGAGATCAGTGGACCAATATGGTCCAACCCTTCTGGATACTTCCGGTACTCGCCATTTCAGGCCTGAAGCTCCGGGACGTGATGGGCTACATGGTACTGATCCTTATGTACCTGGGCGTCATCTTCGCCGGCGCCGTATGGCTCTGGGGCTATCTGGGCGCGTAATTCCGACCATAGGATCGACGACAATGCCGTACATGATCGAAACCTTCGACAAGCCCGACCACCAAGAGCGCCGCCTTGAGGCGCGCGATGCGCACCTGGCCTATCTGGAAGCTCACAAGGAGCAACTGCTGGCCTGCGGAGCCAAACTCTCCGACGATGGCACGACCGCTTCCGGCGGGCTTTACCTGCTCGACTGCGAAACGCGCGAAGCGGCTCAGGCCTTCATCGACGATGACCCGTTCAGCCAGGCTGACCTGTTCGAGCGTGTCGTCATCTGCCGGTGGCGCAAGGCTTATCTGGACGGCACCTGCTACCTATAACGCCTTTTGAAACCAGCAAAACGGAGGAATTGCGATGTTATTTCACGTGGAGATGGTGGTTAACCTGCCCCACGACATGCCCGCCGACGAGGCAGACGAGATCAAGGCCCGGGAACGGCGGTATGCCCAGGACCTTCAGGCTCAGGGCAAGTGGCGCCACCTGTGGCGCATCACCGGCAGCTACGCCAACATCAGCATCTTTGATGTAGAGAGCAACAGCGAACTGCATGAGCTCCTCTCGAACCTGCCACTCTTTCCCTACATGGACATTACGGTGAGGCCGCTGTGCCGCCACCCCTCGTCCATTCGCGACGATGATAGTTGAGCGGCCCGTCTCGGCCTCATTACCTACCTACCAGGAGCACTCATGACGACTCCCTTCGCTGTCGTTACCGGCGGCGCCCGCAATATCGGCCAGGCAATCGCCCTGCGTCTGCAGCAGGATGGCTACCGCGTCATCGTGCTCGACATCGTCGAACCTGAAGCGCCTTCGCTGAAGGAGCACGCCTATCAGGTCGACCTCTCGGACGTAGCCGCCACCCAGCAGCTCCTGTTGAAAGTCACCGAGGGCCTGCCCGTCGCCTGCCTGGTCAACAACGTCGGCATCGTGGCGCCCGCGCTGCTCGATGATACCGATATCGACGATTTCGATACCCTGATGCACCTGAACGTGCGGGCGGCATTGGTATGCACCAAGACGCTGCTGCCCAAGCTGCGCGAAAGCGGTAACGGGCGTATAGTCTTCAACGCCAGCCGCGTTGTATTGGGCAAGGAGGCAAGAACGCTGTATAGCGCTACCAAGGGGGCCGTGCAGGCCATGGCGCGCACCTGGGCGCTGGAGCTTGCCCAGGATGGCATTACCGTCAATTGCGTCGCCCCGGGCCCGATCGCCACCACGGCGTTCTGGGAGAACAACCCGCCGGACTCCGAGCGCGCACGGCGCATTATCGACAACGTTCCAGTGGGGCGCATGGGTCAGCCTGAAGAAGTCGCCCACGCCATCAGCTTCTTTTGCGATCAGCGCAGTGGCTTCATCACGGGCCAGACCCTGTTCGTATGTGGCGGCGTCACCGTCGGTTGAGCCGCTAGACCACGCCCTTTTCCTGCAAGCGGCGAACGGCTTCGTCGCTTTTACCCAACAGCCGGGTCAGTACGTCCCGGGTGTCTTCGCCAAGTGCCGGCGGTGCCTTGGCGTAGCTCAGGGCCGTTTTGGAGTACTTGATGGGGTTGGCGACGCCGGGCACGCTACCCGCCTTTCCTGGCACATCGATCTTCATGCCCCGGGCCTTCACCTGCTCATCCTCGAAGACCTGGGCGATATCCTGAATGGGTCCGCAGGGAACGCTGATGGATTGCAGCAGCGTGGTGAGTGCCGTGCTCTCGAAACCACGAGTCACGTCGCTGATCAACGTCACCAGCACTTCCCGGTTCTTGACGCGCTGGGGGTTGGTGACAAAGCGTGGATCGTCCGCCACAGGGGCGATGCCGACCGCCTCACAGAAACGCCGAAACTGGCCATCATTGCCGATGGCGATAATGACCTTGCCATCCGCCGTTGGAAAAGGCTGATAGGGCACGAGATTGGGGTGATATTCACCGGTGCGCTTAGGGGGCGTGTCGCTGCAGAAGTAGTTGAGCGCCTGATTGGCAAGCCAGCTTACCTGTACATCCAGCAGGGCCATGTCGATATGCTGCCCCTCGCCGGTCTGGTGGCGATGGTGCAAGGCGCCCAGAATAGCGACAGCCGCGTTCATTCCCGTGGTCAGGTCGGCCACGGCCATGCCCACCCGCTGGGGCCCGGCGCCAGGCAGGCCATCCGGCACGCCGGTAATGCTCATCAGCCCCGCCTGGGCCTGGATCAGGTAGTCGTAGCCTGCCATAGTGGCCATGGGGCCGGTCTGGCCAAACCCTGTGACGGAACAGTAGATGATGGCAGGATTGATAGCCGAAAGACTGGCGTAGTCGAGCCGCTTGTCGACCAGCCCACCGGTCTTGAAGTTCTCCACGACGATATCGCACTGCGCCGCCAGCTCATGCAGTAGCGCCTGGCCTTCGGGACGTGCGATATCGACGGTCACCGAGTGCTTGCCCCGGTTGGCTGACAGATAGTAGGCCGACTGAGGCGCCTGCTCGCCCTCACCCTGCCACCAGGGCGGCCCCCAGTGACGCGTATCGTCGCCAAGGTGTGGCCGCTCTATCTTGATGACCTCCGCGCCCATGTCGGCGAGTATCTGCGTACACCAGGGGCCTGCCATTACCCGGCTCAAGTCGAGTACGCGCAACCCCTTCAACGGCCCTGACATACAACTCTCCTGTTAATTGGCCGATTGGCCCGGTTTTGCGCTGCGGTCCTTGAAAAAGCGATACACGGCAAAGGCAATCGAACCAAACGTGATCGCGATGAAGAACCAGGTGATCGGGCCACGGACAAAAATCGATAGATCGCCATTGCCGATCAGCAACGAGCGTCGAAGGTTATCTTCGAACATCGGCCCCAGAATAAAACCGATCAGAAACGGTGCGGCAGGAATACCCGTACGATTGAACAGATAGCCCACCACGCCAAAAGCCAGCATCAGCCAGATATCGAACGTGGCATTATTGACCGCATAGGCGCCGTAAATGCAGAACATCAGAACGATAGGGAAAAGGATCGACTTGGGAATATCCGCGATCAGCGAGAAATACTTGATCGCCGCATTACCCACCACCAGCAATATCAGCGAGCTGAACATGATGCCTAGAAACAGCGCATAGATGAGCGAAAGGTTTTCCTGGAACATGATGGGGCCAGGAGTCAGGCCATGCACCATGAACGCACCCAGAATAATGGCCGTGATAACGTCGCCCGGAATCCCCAGCGAAAGCAGTGGTATCAGCGTGGCGCCTGCCACTCCGTTGTTACCTGCCTCGGCGGCTGCGACCCCCTCGACTTCCCCCTTGCCAAAATTATCCTTGTTGGGAGAACGGCGGCGAGCATCGCTATAGGAGATAAAGGCTGCCGCCGTTGCGCCGGTGCCGGGAATGGCGCCGATGATCACACCGATCAAGCTGCCGCGAACGATACTTTTCAGCGAGCGCTTGAGCTCGGCCAGGGTCATGCCTGCACCGCTGGCTTTTGCCTTGATGTGAGGCACGACCTTTTTTCTATAGAACTCGATTATTTCGGGGATGGCAAACAGACCGATCAGCAGTGGAATGAACGAAATGGAATCCATCAAGTTGTAGTTGCCAAAGGTCAGACGCTGCGAACCGAAGACCGAATCCAGCCCCACCAGTGACAGCAGTATCCCCATCAGCGCCGCCAGCAGGCCCTTTACCATGGAACCACTGGCCAGAGAAATGATGATGGTAAGCGAGAAGCAGATCAGCCAGAAGAATTCAGGCGCGCCAAAGTTGAGCGCTATCTTGGCGAGATAAGCGGCAAAGAATATCAGGGCGATATTGGAAATGAAGTCCGCAATGACTGACGAGAACAGGGCTGTTTTAAGTGCCTTTTTGGCATTGCCCTGCTGCGCCATGGGATAACCGTCCAGCAGCGTGCAGGCAGAGGCGGGGGAACCCGGCGTACGAATCAGGATAGCGGTAATCGAGCCGCCATACATGCCCCCTTTATAGATCCCCACCAACAGAAGAATCGCGGCAACCGGCTGCATCGAGAAAGTAAAAGGCAGGGCCAATGCGACGGCCATGGTGGCCGTCAAACCAGGAATGGATCCTACGGTGACACCGATGACCACACCAAGCGCAATGGCAATGAAGTTATCGATACTCAAGAAAAGTTGCAGTACTTCGGTAAGGTTTTCCATATATCACCCGGGCTGCGCGCCGCCAAGAAGTTGTCAATAAGGCATTAGCGGAAGTGGAACATTCATCACATTGGCAAACAGCAACGTCACGCCCACAGGAAAAGCCACAGCAAACCCATAGACCCACCAGGTTCTGACAGGGTGTGCCAGAAAGAGAAGCACGGTGGCCAGGATGCCGGTCAATATGGCACCTAATGTTTCGAAAAACAGTACGTAAACCAGAAAGGCAATCACCATGATGACGAAACGACGCAAGGAGCCCTTGATGAATTTTCGTTCATCGTTTTCACTTTTATCGGCGACCAGCAACCCTTGAAGAATCAGCAGCACTGAAAAGGCCAGCATCAGCCAGCTGACGATATTGGGTAGCCAACGCGGTGACATCATGGGGTTCTGCAGGATGGGCGGCTCACCGATATAGTTGGGAACGAGATATAACGCCAGCACTAACGAAACCACCAGCAATATGCTGCCGGTAATAAAATCCAGGGTATCTTTGATTCTGTTCACGGCACTGTAATCAGAGAATGACATGGGAGCCTCTCCAAAGGGACAAGCTAAAGAAAGCAGTGAAGGCGAAGGTCATGACAACCTCCGCCTTCGTTTTTAGTGCTGCTTACTGACTGATACCGGCCTGCTCGGCCACTTCCTGCCAGCGGGCCAGATCATCGATAACAAACTGTTTGAACTCCTCCCCTTCTACCTGGCCCGGTTGAGCGCCTAGCTGCTCGGCGAAGTTCAGGAACTCTTCACGCTCCATTACTTCGTCCAACGCTTTCTGCATGGCCTCATACCCCTCTTCCGGGAACGAGTTGTGGGCGATCAGACCGAACCAGGCCGTGGTGACGAACTGGTCAAGGTTATACTCACCGATTTCTGAAAGCGTGGGGACGTCGGGGAGGTAAGGCGAGCGCTCTGCAGAAGTAACGGCAAGGGCGCGCAAGTCGCCGGATTTGATATGCGAATAGACGGTCGGCATATTTTCAAAGGAGACGTCTACATCGCCGCCCAGCAGAGCAGGCAAGGCAGCGCCGCTTCCCGCAAAAGGCACGGCAGTCATGTTGGAACCGGTCAGCGTCTTGAACAACTCGCCTGACATATGAATGGAGCTGCCTACGCCGCTATGGCTGAACGCCATGTTCTGATCCTGCGCGGCTTCGATAAACTCGACAACCGAGTTGTAAGGGCTGCCGGCGGGCACCACCATCACGTTGGGTATATCGATCATGTTCTGAATGAAAACGAAATCTTCGACAGGATCGTAAGCAAGATCAGGATAAATGGCGGCGCCGATGGTGTGACCAGGCGATGCCATTAAAAGCGTATGATCCGCATCACGACCGCCGCGTGCCAAGCGGCCGGTACCCACTGTCGAACCTGCACCCGGGCGGTTCTCGACAATGATATTGGCATCCAGCGCATCTTTAAGCAGATCGGCCACGCGACGTGACAGCACGTCCGTGGTGCCACCGGGCGCGTAGGGTACTACCAGACGAACGTCGCCTGTGGGCCAATCGGCAGCGTTGGCGGCTGAAATGGAGGCAGAAAGTAGCAAGGCGCTGCCGCAGGCAGCAATACATGTGGCGCTGATGAGTTTTTTCATTGTATTAACTTCCTGTGCTTAGCTGGCTATTTGTTCGCGATACGTACATGTATTCGCATTACACACACGCAGACTACTGCTTTATAGCGTCTCTACAAAACACAACTTTAGTAGTAGCTGCTAATCATCTATCTACTCATTAGAAACAAAAAAAGGAAAAAACCTGAGAAACGGATGTTCGTATAACGAACTATTATCCGATAGAATCGTTGTATCGTCCTTATTTGATTAGTGAAATTGATACACGTAGGTAGGGAAAGCATGCTTGAAGATACCCTCGACCCTGAAAGCCGGGACTTTGTGACAGCGCTTGCCAGTGGCCTGGAAGTCATACGCGCATTCGATTATGAACACCCACGGATGACGCTCAGCGAAGTGGCCACACGTACAGGCATGAATAGAGCAAAAGCGAGGCGCTTTCTGCTGACACTGCACTCCCTGGGCTATGTGCGTAAACAGCAACGCTATTTTGAGCTCGCTCCAAGGGTTCTTCAGTTGGGCTACGCCTTCTTGTCGGCCAACAACTATCGAGGTGTCATTCAGCAGTATCTGGAAGATATCACCCTGGAAATCGGCGAGTCCTCCTCTTTGGGCGTGCTCGATGGCGAAGACGTCATTTACGTTGCACGATCAGCCGCCAAACACCGCTTGATGGCCATTACGCTATCCGTAGGCACCCGGTTACCTGCCGCCCACACGTCCCTGGGACGTGTATTGCTTGCCCAGCTCGATAGCGCTGAACTGGATCATTATCTGGCCAATCTCAAGCTGGAAAAATATACGGAAAAGACCATTACCGGTATAGACAAGCTGAGGCATCAAATCATTACCGCGCGGCAGCAAGGATATGCCATCGCTGATCAGGAGCTTGACCCTGGATTGCGCTCCTTGGCCGTGCCTGCCTTTGATGCCAAAGGCCACCTGATCGGCGCCATCAACGTCAGCACGAACGCTGCCAGGGTGGATCTGGACACGCTACTGGGTCGCTACTTACCGATCATGCAGAAAAAGGCCGCTCAAATCAGACTGAACATCAATTAGCCCCACAAAGTCATCTTCCATGCCTTGCAAGCTCAACCGCCATCTACTTTTTGTCAGCCCTGATGATAGCCTCTAGTGCCGCCAGGTATCCCTGTATACCGAGCCCGGCAATGACACCGTCCGCGCGCAGCGAAATATAGGAGTGATGACGGAAGCTTTCACGTTTATGCACGTTGGAAATATGCACTTCGATTACCCGGCCATCAAACGCGCTGAGCGCATCCAGAATGGCGACCGAGGTGTGCGTATAGGCCGCTGGATTGATAATGATCGCCAGGGTTCCATCAAGTCTTGCATCATGGATGGCATCGATCAGCACGCCTTCATGATTACTCTGCTGACACACGATTTCCCACCCGGCTGTCGCCGCCTTTTCACGCAGCAGACTGTTCACGTCATCCAGCGTCTCAGCGCCATAGATTTCCGGCTGCCGGGTACCCAGCAAATTGAGGTTGGGGCCATGGAGCACCAGAACACGTGGCTTAGTCGGCATGCGTATTTCCTTGTCTGTCTATCGGGCCTGGCGGTCAGTTATTCATCAACGCTTCAATATCTTCATGCTACATTAGTACGCTTTATAAATGCAGCAGGTTAGTCGGCGTATGAGCCTCCCCCTCTACCTAGGCCTTCCCATGTGGGCCAACCAGGATTGGCAGGGCAGCCTGTATGCCCGCCACGCCAAGACCGACCTGCTCAGCGACTATGCAGCCGTGTTCTCGAGCGTGGAAGGTAACACCACCTTTTATAGCGGTGCGCCCAAGGCGGAAACGATCACGGCCTGGGCACGTCAGGCCCCTCCCCACTTTCGTTTTTGCTTCAAGCTGCCGGCAAGCGTCACCCACGACCAGCGCCTGGCCCATCCTGACGAGGCCTGGGCGTTTCTGGAGGCACTTGCGCCGCTGCATGACCGGCTGGGGCCGACCATGGTTCAACTGCCGCGGGATTTTGGCCCTGATGAGCTGCCGCGTCTGGAGGCCTTGCTGGCAGGCTGGCCCGCACATCTGCCTTGTGCGGTCGAAGTGCGCCATCCTGAGTTTTTCCACAAGGGAGCGGCGGAAAAAGCGTTGAACCAGCTGTTGATAACTTATTGTGCCAATCGGGTCATGCTGGATGTGCGCCCGGTGTTCTCGACACCTGCCGATAGCTGCCCAGGGCTTGCCCATGCTCAGCAGGAAAAGCCGAAACTCCCACTACACGTGCTTTCCACGGGAAAATTTCCGGTGATTCGCTTTATCGGACATATTGACAAAGCTATCAACACCCACTACTTCATCCCGTGGAAAGCTCGTCTCGACCTGTGGATAAGTCAGGGGAAAACCCCTTTCTTATTTGTGCATACCGCCGATAACCGCGAGTCGCCCCAGATGGCGCGCCTGCTTTACAACGCCCTGCGCGAACACACCCCGCTTGACGAGCTGGGAGCCTTTCCCGGTGAAACCCAGACGCTGCTCTTCTAGCCCGACCCTTTTCATGCCATATTGCTAATTAAGCTGAGCCAATAGACGGCTGGCAAGGGCTGCTGTGTTCATATAAATTGCGCATACTTTCGCTGACCTGAGCGCTATCGGGCTCGGCGTTGGCTTAAAACAGCGTATTACAACCGTTAAAAACCTTGGGTGATGTATGGCAAAACTGGCACATGCACAATGGTCATCGCGGATGGGCTTTGTGCTGGCGGCCGCTGGTTCAGCGGTTGGCCTGGGCAATATCTGGCGCTTTTCTTACCTGACGGGGGAAAGCGGAGGAGCGGCGTTTGTACTGGTGTATCTGGCGTGTGTCGCGCTGGTGGGCCTGCCGATTCTGGTGGCGGAGTGGATGATCGGCCGGCGCGGCCAGAAAAATCCGATCAACACCATGGCAGAGCTTGCCAGACGCCACGGCCGCTCCCGCGGGTGGGCGGTGGTGGGCATGAGCGGCGTATTGGCGGCGTTCTTGATTCTCTCGTTTTACAGCGTCATCGGCGGCTGGTCGCTCAACTATACGCTGGGCTCCATAACCGGCTCCTTCAGCGGCCAGGATGCCGACGCCAGCGGCGCGGCGTTCAGCAACCTGCTGGGCAGCCCTGGCGCGCTCTTGATCTGGCACAGTCTGTTCATGATACTGGTGGTGGGCATCGTGGCCCGCGGAGTGACCAAGGGCCTGGAGGCCGCCGCGCGCACCCTGATGCCTACCCTGGTCCTTCTTTTAGTGGTTTTGGTGGGTTACGGCGTAATGAGCGGCGCGTTCGGCGAGGCGTTCACCTTCATGTTCAGCCCGGACTGGAGCGCACTCAACGGCGGCGTCATGCTGGCCGCCATGGGCCAGGCCTTTTTCACCCTGTCGCTGGGCATGGGCATCATGATGGCTTACGGCTCCTACCTGGGTGAGGATGTGGACCTGATCAGCACCGCGCGTACGGTGATTATTCTGGATACCGCGATCGCTCTGCTGGCAGGGCTTGCGATCTTCCCCATCGTTTTCGCCAACGGACTGGACGCCTCGGAAGGGCCCGGGCTCATTTTCGTGACGCTACCCATCGCCTTCGGCAACATGGCCGGCGGCAGCCTGCTGGGCCTGGCGTTCTTCTTGCTGCTCACCTTCGCCGCCCTCACGTCGGCGATCTCGCTGCTCGAGCCGGTGGTGGAAACCCTCGAGGAGCGCACCCCTCTGGGCCGCCTGGCCTCGACCCTGGTAAGCGCCATCGCGGTGTGGCTCGTCGGGGTGGCGGCTCTGCTGTCGTTCAACGTATGGAGCGATATCCAGCTCTTCGAGCTGAACATCTTCGATCTTCTCGACACGTTCACCGGCAAGATCCTGCTGCCGTTGACCGGGCTTGGCGCGATTCTGTTCTACTCCTACTGCCTGAATCAGGAGGAGGCACGCAAAGAGCTGGGGCTGGGTGAATCCGCCTACAGCGTTTGGAACCTGCTGGCCAAGTATATCGCGCCTCTGGGCGTGGTCGTTGTCTTCATTGCCGGCTTCCTGTAGGCCGTCAATTCCCTTCGTCCTGCCTCCGGGCAGGACGTTCAGACCCTTTTCCCTTCAATGCAGCTTCTAGTGCAGCTCGCTGTCGGGTGATGGTTCATCATCTGACAAGGGGGCGATATCCCTTGAAAGTTTCTGAAACTCCCGATGCAGTTCGATGCCCCGGCGTGCTTTCAGGCTCCTCTGTGCGGCGCTGCGCTGGCGTTTGATGTGCTCCGCCACCTCCATTCCCATGAAGATATCGAGCAGTTCGCTTTTAACCGAAGTCATTCGTTCGACGTTTTTCATGATCGACGCTCCTCCAGATTATCAACTAGATGATCGCCCGCCTGCCTCCGTGACGACTGAACATGATGCAGTGCGGCACGTCATTTCTTACTATAACCTGCTTGACAATATGATGACCGCCGGGAAAGAAACATCTAAACGGCCTTTAAACGCTCCCGTTTTGTTGGGCTAAGGCACTAGAGCGTTAACCGACCTAAACCCGCTGTGCTCAGGCATACTGTGATCAACGCTTTTGACTACGCCGCCAGTACACCGAATTTTTTTAAGGAGCTCACCGTGAGTCGCGCCCTGTTCGATGAAATGAGACGCCGCATGGAGCACTTTCGCCGCTCCGAGCAAAAAGTCGCCCGCTTTGTCCTGCGCAACCCCGATGAAGTGATTCATATGCGTATCGTGGATCTGGCCACCGAAGCCGGCGTCAGCGAACCCACGGTGGTGCGCTTTTGCCGGGCGCTGGGCTGTAACGGCTTTCAGGATTTCAAGCTGCAGCTGGCGCAGATGCTTGCCTCGGGCAGCCAGTTCGCCCAGTTCTCGATGAACGATAGCGACTCGGTGGCGGAGTTCTCTCACAGCATTTTCGACTCCACCGTGGGTACGCTTTTATCGGTGCGCGACCGGCTGGACAACGACGCCCTCGGTCGCGCGGTCAACGCCCTGGCCATGGCCAACCGGGTCGAGTTCTACGGCTTTGGCGCCTCCGGGGCGGTGGCGTTCGACGCTCAGCACAAGTTCTTCCGCCTGCAGATTTCCACGTCCGCCTACGCCGACCCGCACATGCAGAACATGTCCGCGGTAACCCTCCAGGAAGGTGACGTGGTGGTGGCGATCTCGCAAACCGGGCGCACCAAGGCGCTGGTGGCAAGCGTTCGCCTGGCCCGGGAAGCCGGCGCCACGGTGATCGGGCTTTGCCCCAGCGAGTCGCCGCTGGCAAGCGAGGTGAGCCTGCCGCTATATATCGATGTGCATGAGGACACCGAAATCTACACGCCGCTTAGCTCGCGCATTGCGCATCTGGTGCTGATCGACGTGCTGGCGGTGGGCGTTGCCAAGACCCGCGGGCCGAAGCTTGCCGAGCAGCTCAAGGCGGTGAAGAAGAGCCTGAACACCTTGCGCTACCCGGAAGAAGGGTGATCGGCTACTGTATGGTCGTCCAGTGCCGGGGCTGTGCTAGACTGTCCGCCCATTTGCAAACCGGCAGCGGCGACCATGGATGACGTTACGGCGATTCTCGATCAGCTCAACCCCGCCCAGCGCGAGGCGGTCAGCGCCCCTCAGGGCAATCTACTGGTGCTCGCCGGGGCGGGCTCGGGCAAGACCCGGGTGCTGGTGCATCGAATCGCCTGGATGATGCAGGCCGAGGGCCTTTCACCCTACGCGCTGCTCGCCGTCACCTTCACCAATAAAGCCGCCCGGGAGATGCGCACCCGTCTCGAGGCGCTTTTGGGCATCTCCATGCGCCACGTCTGGGTGGGCACGTTTCACTCCATCGCTCACCGGCTCCTGCGCACCCACTGGCAGGACGCCCGGCTCCCCCAGAACTTCCAGATCATCGACTCCGATGATCAGCTCCGGCTGGTCAAGCGACTCTTGAAGGATTACAACGTCGACGACGAGCGCTTCCCGCCACGCCAGGTGCAAGGCTTCATTTCCGGGTGCAAGGAAGAGGGGTTGCGAGCGCACCAGGTCAATGTGGACGGCGACGGTTATCTCGGCCAGATGGTCGAACTCTACGAGCGCTATCAGTTCACCTGCGAACGCGGCGGGCTGGTCGATTTCGGCGAACTCCTGCTTAGAAGTCTCGAGCTTTTGCGGGACAACCCGGCGCTTTTGAACCACTACCGCGAGCGCTTCGGGCACGTGCTGGTGGACGAGTTTCAGGACACCAATACTCTGCAGTACGCCTGGCTGAAGCTTCTGACCGGCATGCAGACGCCGATGACCGCGGTCGGTGACGACGACCAGTCGATATACGGCTGGCGCGGGGCAAAGATCGAGAACATCCGCCGCTTCGAGGACGAGTTCCCCCAGACCCATACCGTGCGCCTGGAGCAGAACTACCGCTCCACCAGTGCGATTCTGGATGCGGCCAACGCCTTGATCAGCCACAACAGCGAACGCATGGGCAAGAACCTCTGGACCGACGGCGTGGAAGGCGAGCCGATCTCGGTCTACGCCGGCTTCAACGACCTGGAGGAGGCGCGCTACATCGTCGACACCATCAAGGAGCGTGTCGACGAAGGCGTGAACCGGCGCGACGTGGCGATTCTTTACCGCTCCAACGCCCAGTCGCGGCTGATCGAGGAGACGCTGATCCGCCAGGGGATGCCGTACCGTATCTACGGCGGCCACCGCTTCTACGAGCGCCTGGAGATCAAGAACGCCCTGGCCTACCTGCGTCTTTTGCTCAACCGCGACGACGACGCCTCACTGGAGCGGGTGATCAACGTGCCCACCCGGGGTATCGGCACGCGCACCGTGGAAATCCTGCGCCACCGGGCACGTTTGGAGAGCGTCTCGCTCTGGCAGGCGCTGCACGATGCCGTCGGTGATGGCACGCTGAAAGGCCGGGCGGGTAACGCCGTACAGAAATTCACCAACCTGATCGAGCAGCTCGACAACGACGCCGCAGGGCTCTCGCTTTACGAGATCATCGATCACGTCATCGAGCACACCGGGCTGATCGAGCATCACAAGAGCGAGCGCGGCGAGAAGGGCCAGGCGCGGGTGGAGAACCTGGGCGAGCTGGTCACCGCGGCGCGGGCCTTCACCCAGGGCGACGCCTTCGAGACGCCGGAGGCCGGCGAAGGCATGACCGCTCTCGAGGCGTTTCTGTCCGAGGCCGCGCTCAACGGCGGTGACCACGAAGCCGAGGAGTTCGAGGACAGCGTACAGCTGATGACGCTGCACTCCGCCAAGGGTCTGGAGTTTCCGGTGGTGTTCATCGCCGGCGTCGAAGAGGGCCTCTTCCCGCACAAGATGTCCGTCGAAGAACCCGGGCGCCTGGAAGAGGAGCGAAGGCTTTGCTACGTGGGCGTGACCCGCGCCATGCAGAAACTTTACCTGACCCACGCCGAAACGCGGCGGCTGCACGGCAAGGAGGTCTTCCCCCGGCCGTCGCGGTTTCTGCGCGAGTTGCCCCCGCACCTGCTCGAAGAGGTGCGCCTGCGTGGGCATGTCTCGCGCCCGGTGACAGCGACGAGCCGACCCAACTACGCGCAGACCTCCATCGAGAGCGACGGGGAGCTTCCGGAACTCCACGTGGGCCAGCGCGTGAGTCATCCGGTGTTCGGTGAAGGCATGATTCTCAACGCCGAAGGCCAGGGGGCGCGGGCTCGGGTTCACGTCAGTTTCGAAGGCGAAGGGGACAAGTGGCTGGTGCTCGGTTTTGCCAAGCTCACCCCGCTTTAGGTGTGCTTGCCCAACAAAACCTGTTTAGCGCATACTTCCCGGCGGACGCTTGCGCTTATGTGCAACTATAAAAAACAGACCTTGTTGGAGTAACCCCCGCCATGCAACGCCGCCAATTCATGAAAACCGCCGGTTTCGGCGCCGCCGGTCTCGCCGCTGCCCCTTTCGTGGGCACCGCTCAGGCCCAGGAAACCTACACCTGGGACATGGTCACCTCCTGGCCGAAGAACTTCCCGGCGCTGGGCACCGGCGCCAACGACTTCGCCCGCCGGGTGGAAGAGCTTTCCAACGGCCGCATGCGTATTCGCGTGCACGGCGCGGGCGAGCTGGTGCCGGCGCTTGAAGTGTTCGACGCCGTCTCCGCGGGTACCGCCGAAATGGGTCACTCCACGCCCTACTACTGGCGCGGCAAGGTCGCGGCCTCGCAGTTCTTCACCGCCGTGCCGTTTGGCATGACCACCACCGAAATGAACGCCTGGATCTACCACGGCGGCGGCCAGGAGCTGTGGGACGAGGTGTACGCCAACCACAACCTCAAGCCGTTCGCCGTGGGTAACACCGGCCCGCAGATGGCGGGCTGGTTCAAGAAAGAGATCAATTCGCTTGCCGACATGCAGGGCATTCGCCTGCGTCTGCCCGGCCTTGCCGGCGAAGCGATGAACGCCATTGGCGTGAGCACCGTGAACATGCCCGGCTCGGAGATCTTTACCTCGCTGCAGACCGGCGTGCTCGACGCCGCGGACTGGGTCGGCCCGTACAACGACATGGCGTTCGGCCTTCATCAGGTCGCCGACTACTACTACACCTCGGTGTGGAACGAGCCCTGCGCGCTGGTCGAGAGCTTCATCAACCTGGACGCCTGGAACGAACTGCCGGAAGACCTGCAGGCGGTGATTCGCGAAGCCGCCCGGGCCTCGAACCTGGCCATGTTCACCGAGTTCGCCTTCCACAACGCCCAGGCGCTGGAAACCCTGGTCGACGAGCACGGCGTCGAGCTGCGTACCTTCCCGGACGACGTCATGCAGGCGCTGTTCGAGGCATCGAAAGAAGTGATTCAGCGTCAGACCGAAAACGACGACGAGTCCCGGCGGGTCTACGAATCCTACGCCGCCTTCCAGCAGTTGATGCGTCCGTTCAGCGATATCGGCGAATACGCCTACTTCAAGGGTCGCGACAGCATCGGCGCCTGAGCGGTAGCGACATGAAAAAGGGCGCCCTGGGGCGCCCTTTTTCCGTTGGTGCGACGGAATCATTCACTGTGGACTGCGCGAATACGCCCGTTGTCGTCAAGGGCGACCATCACGAAACGCGCCTCGGTCACTTTCTGGCGCTCCTCCAGGTAGCGCCCGTGGGGCGGGCGCACCCATACCTCGACGTCGATCTTGATCGAGCTTCGGCCGATCTCCTGCACCTGGGTGTACACGCTGACCATCGACCCCACCCGTACCGGGCTTAGAAAGTCCATCGCCTCGATGGCCACCGTCGCCGTGCGCCCACCGGCTTCACGGCCAGCGGCAAGCTCGGCGGCCTGGTCCATCTGGTTCACCAGCCAGCCGCCGGGAATATCGCCATAAAGATTGGTATCTTGGCGGGAAGCCAGTAACTTCAACGTGAGCTGCCCAAGCGGGGCGGGTACGTCGTCCAGATCATTTTCCAGCGGTGTCATAGGCGGGTCGCTTCAAGGGCTTGTTGTTGTAAACCTAGTGTTGTAACAGAAAGGGTGTAACAGTTGCACCGTCATAAACGGGCGCCAGTTAATCACAAGAGGTGAATCGTTTGAAGAGTAGCGGGTTACGCCCAGGGAATAAATACGCGCAGGCCATGCTGTGGATGATGCTCTGCTTGATGTTCTGGCTACTGTCCTGGCTGAGCGCGCCGGCCGTTTTCGCCGCCGCGCCGATCACCGGCACGCTGGGGGCCACCGGCTCCGATACCATGGCAAGCCTGGTGCTGCGCTGGGGCGAGGCGCTGACGGCGCGCCATCCAGGCATCAACGTACAGCTGCAGGCCGGCGGGTCGTCCATTGCCCCTTCGGCACTGGTGGCAGGTACCACTCGTCTGGCGCCCATGTCGAGACCCATGAACGCGGAGGAACGCGCGCAGTTCGAAACCCGCTATGGCTACTCCGCGCTCGAGCTTCGCGTTGCCCGGGACGCGCTGGTGGTCGTGGTGCATCGTCACAACCCCCTTGAGGCGCTTACCCCCCAGACGCTGGACGCCATCTTCTCCACCACGCGGGCCTGCGGGGGCGAGACGCCGATTCGCCGCTGGGAAGAGGTGGCGACAAACCTTGACTGGCCCTTTGGCCGCATTGCGCTTCACGGACGCAACCTGGCCTCGGGGACGTTTGACCTTTTCAGGCAACGCGCGCTCTGCGGTGGGCGCTTTCGCGCCGATATCAGCGAATATCCCGGTTCTTCCGCCGTGGTCGCCGCGGTGGGCAACTCGCCGGATGCGATGGGTTACACCGGTTACCATCACCTCACACCCATGGTACGCGCGCTCAGCATCGTGGATGCACAGGGCAAGGCGGTAGCGCCTAATGAAGCGACGATCCAAAGCAGCGAGTACCCGCTTGCCCGGGACCTTTACCTGTACGTGAACGCGGCGCCTGACAAGCCGCTATCGCCGGCCGAGCGGGCCTTCATCGACCTCATCATGTCATCCGAAGGACAGCAAATCGTTCGCTCGGCGGGGTTCGTGCCGCTGCCCGCCGAGCAGCTCGAACCGTTCGCCTTGTCACATGAATGACATAAAAATGACTTAGTCTGGGGAGACTTCATGCCTTGTCCTGGTGATCACACGCGCTCTTTTATGATGTCGACATGACGCGACCCACCCTGTTTGTCCGCCCCCCCCTGCGCCAGCTTCAAGACCGACTGGCAACCGGCCTGATCACCGCAGCCGGTATCGGCGTGCTTCTGGCGATTCTCGCCATTGGCGTGTTTCTCTTCTGGGAGACACTGCCACTTCTGACCCGGTTTGAAGTTCTCCCGCTTGAAAGACTCACGCCGCTTGCCTGGGGCACATTAAAAGCCGCTCTGGCGGCCTTGCTGCTGGCCATCCCGCTGGCGCTGGGCGGGGCGATTTTTTCTGCCCTGTTCATGTCCGAGCGGCTTCGCGCGCGTATCAAGCCCACGCTGGAGCTGATGGAAGCGGTGCCCGGCGTGGTGGTGGGATTCGTGGCGGGACTGGTGCTGGCGCCCTGGGTGGAGCGCCACCTTGCCAGCACGCTTACGCTACTGGTGTGGCTGCCGCTTAGCGCGCTGCTGGCCGGGGTCTTATGGCATCTGATGCCCAAGGCGCTACGCCGCTGGCTACCGCTTGGCTGGGCCGGACTCTGGCTGTTGCCCTGGATGGCGGCCATGACGGCCCTGGCACTTTGGTTTGCCCCCTTGATAGAGCAGCAGTGGCTGGGAGGCGACCTGGCACGGCTTCTGGATCAGCGCTTCAATATCAATTACACCACGCGCAATACGTTGATTGTGGGGCTGGCCATGGGGTTTGCGATCATCCCAAGCGTTTACTCGCTGGCCGAAGACGCGCTTCACGATATTCCGCAGACGGTGATGGAGGGCGCCCAGGCACTGGGAGCCAGCCGCTGGCAGGCGCTTTGGAAAGTGGCGCTGCCCATGGCCGGGCCGGGCATCTTTTCGGCAGTGATGATCGGTGCCGGCCGCGCCGTGGGGGAAACCATGATCGTGCTGATGGCGAGCAGCAACGCGGCGCTTTTAAGCGTCAGCCCTCTGGAGGGGCTTCGCTCGTTCTCCGCGGCCATTGCCATCGAGCTTCCCGAAGCCCCGCCGGACGGGCTGACCTACCACCTGCTGATTCTGGCCGCTCTGGCCCTGTTCTTGTTCACCTTTTTGGTCAATACCTTGGCTGAAGTCGTCCGCCAGCGCTTACGGCGCCGTTATCACCGGCTAGGGGGTACTTGATGCAGCGCCTTGGTCAACGCCGTCTCTGGCCAGGCGATGCCCTGTGGGCCTGGCTCTGCGCTGGAAGTGTGGCGCTGTCGCTTGTGATGCTGGTAGCCCTTGTCGCACTGCTGGCGGTCAAGGGCTTGGGGCATTTCTGGCCCGCGACTCTCGAAGAGCTCACTCTGCGCTCCGGCGAACAGGTGATCGGCCAGCCCGTACGCGAAGCCCCGCTCCCTCAAGGCGAGGGCTCCGAGCGGCTCTACTTCACCGGCAACCGGGAGCTGACCGGGGCCAACTGGCGCTGGATCACCCTTGAAGAGATCGCCGTGATCGCCACACCCGATGACGTGATCCGCCTGGAGCGTAGCCCCTGGGGCGATTTCATCGGTCGACTGGCCGCCCTTGAGATCGAGGGTGAACGCCTGACCGGGGCGCCGGCCAGAGAGCGGGTGTCGCGTATCCTGGCAACCCCCACCGACCAACGCCCTGATGGCCAACTGGTGCTGGTAACCGCCCAGGGCCAGACACTGACCCAGACGCTTGCGACGATCAGCGCCTTTCAGGCGCCCAATACTCTTTCGGCGGGAGAGAAAGTCTTGATCTGGGGGCGCGGCGTCTGGCGTTTTCTCAGCGAAGGCCCGCGCGCGGCCAATACCGGCGGCGGGGTCTGGCCGGCTATCTTCGGCACGCTCTTGATGGTCATCCTGATGTCGGTCATCGTCACGCCCTTCGGCGTGCTGGCAGCGATCTACCTTAACGAGATCGCCCACCAGAACCGCCTGACGCGCCTGGTACGCATCGGGGTGCGCAACCTCGCAGGCGTCCCTTCGATCGTTTACGGCGTGTTCGGGCTTGGTGTGTTCGTCTACGGCGTAGGTGGCTCGATCGATCGCTGGTTCTTCAGCGAGGAACTGCCTTCACCCACTTTTGGCACCGGAGGACTCCTGTGGGCCTCGCTGACGCTGGCCCTGCTCACCCTTCCGGTGGTGATTGTCGCCACCGAGGAAGGGCTTGCGCGCATTCCCAACGCCCAACGCGAGGGGGCGGTGGCACTGGGCGCCACTCGCCTGGAAATGCTGACCCGCATCGTGCTTCCCATGGCCACACCCGCCATGCTGACCGGCGTGATTCTGGCCGTGGCCCGGGCTGCCGGCGAAGTAGCCCCGCTCATGCTGGTGGGGGTTGCCAAGCTGGCCCCCCAAATGCCACTGGATGGTGAATTTCCCTATCTGCATCTCGAGCGCAAATTCATGCACCTTGGCTATCATCTATTTGATAGCGCCTTTCATGGCGACGATGTCGAGGCGGCGATTCCGCTGGTCTACGCCACGGCGTTTTTACTGGTGCTGATCGTGATGGTACTTAACTTAACTGCCATATTCTTGCGTCATTATCTAAGGCGCCAACGGGGAGACTCATGGGCGCGCCTATAAAAGCCGAACCGGCGCCGGTGGTGACATTTCCCGCCGAGCAGCGCTGCCTGAGCGTTGAAGATTTCAGCCTGACCTACGGCGACAAACCCGCGCTCAAGGGATTGACCCTGGAAGTGCCGCGTCACCGAGTCACTGCCTTTATCGGGCCGTCTGGCTGCGGCAAGTCATCGCTTCTGCGCTCGTTCAATCGGCTGCACGATCTGAACGAAACCGCGGTTCATCGTGGCCGTATTCATCTGGAAGGACGCGACATCTTCGAAGCCCATCTCAACGTGAGCGAACTTCGCCGCCGGGTGGGCATGGTGTTTCAAAGCCCCAACCCCTTCCCGATGTCGATTTATGAAAACGTCGCCTTCGGCCTTCGTCTGGAGCGGCGCCTGCCCAAGCGCAAGCGCGACGATATCATCGAGTGGGCGCTGAGTGCCGCCGCCCTCTGGGATGAAGTGAAGGACCGCCTGCACCGCTCGGCCTGGTTGCTTTCGGGCGGTCAGCAGCAGCGTCTGGTGATCGCCCGCACGCTGGCGGTGAAACCGGAAGTGCTGCTGCTGGATGAGCCGGCCTCGGCCCTTGATCCGATCTCCACGCTAAAAATCGAGGAGCTGATCCGCAACCTTAAAAACGAACTGACGCTGGTGCTTGTCACCCACAATATGCAGCAGGCCGCCCGGGTATCCGACTACACCGCCTTCCTGCAAGGCGGCGAACTCGTCGAGTATGGCCCGACCGACCAGGTCTTCACCAACCCCAAGCGACTGCGTACCGAAAACTACATCACCGGCCGGGTTACCTAGCCTGGCCTCAGATCATCCGTAGGAGTGCTCGATGGATATTACAAGCGATACCCATAGCCAGCATATTTCGCGCCAGTTCAATCAGGAGCTGGAAGAGCTGAAAACCCACCTGATGGCCATGGGCGGGCTGGTGGAAAAGCAGGTGCAAGACGCGGTACACGCCCTGCTGGAAAGCGACAGCCGCCTGGCCGAACAGGTGCGTGACAACGACCGACAGGTCAACGACCTGCAGTTGCAAATCGATGAAGAGTGCACTCGTGTACTGGCCCGGCGCCAGCCCGCCGCCTCGGATCTGCGTCTGGTGCTGGCGGTGATTCGCGCCACCTCGGATCTCGAGCGTATCGGCGATGAAGCAAGCAAGATCGCTCGTAACGCGCTGTCGCTGTCCGACAACAACGGCAGCATCCGTGGTCTGGTGGAGGTGCGCCATATCAGTGAGCACGTACGCAAGATGCTGCGCGATGCGCTTACCGCCTTCGCCCGCTTTGATACGGAGCTTGCCATGCAGGTAATACGCGAGGACGAATTCGTCGATGACGAGTACGGCAGTGCCATGCGTTCGCTGATGACGTTCATGATGGAGGATTCGCGCTCGATCACCTCGGTGCTGAGCATCATGTGGGTACTACGGGCGCTGGAGCGGGTGGGAGACCATGCCAACAACCTGGCCGAATACGTGGTGTATCTGGTGAAGGGGCTGGACATTCGCCACAGCGCGCCGGATAGCGTCGATCAGAAGATGCTGAAAAAACCTTGACCTTTTAAAGCGTTGGCCATGCAATACGCCCAGGCACATCGCCTGGGCGTATTTATAAGGATCCATGATGCTGACTGCGGTCTCCGCCCTTAGCCAAGGCATTCGCCTAGTGTATCAAAAAGGGCTAAGGCGCTATATTTTCCTTCCCATCCTGATCAATCTGGTCGTTTACATCAGCCTGGCCAGTTTCACTTTCAAGCGCTTCGCCGGCTGGCTGGACCAGGCCATGGCGAGCGTTCCCACCTGGCTGGACTGGCTTTCCTGGCTGATATGGCCGCTGTTCGTGTTGAGCTTGCTGGTCGCGATCTTCTTCACTTTCACGCTGGTGACTCACCTGATCGCCGCGCCGTTTTACGGCTTTCTTGCAGCCCATGTGGAGCGCAAGGCAACAGGCGTTGAACCACTGGACGATCGAGGCCTGGCAAAAACGGCGCTGGATGCCGTAGGCCGTGAGCTGATCAAGCTTCGCTACATACTGCCCAGGGCGGCCCTCTTGTTCGTCATCAGCTGGATACCCGGCGTCAACCTGTTCGCGCCTCTGCTCTGGGCGCTGTTTTCCGCCTGGATCATGGCCATTACCTATCTGGACTACCCGATGGATAACAATAAGGTAGGCTTCAAGGAGATGCGAAAGCGTCTAGCTCACCGCTGGTGGCCAAGCTTGTCCTACGGGGGGCTGGTAACGTTGATCACCTGGATACCGCTTGCCAATCTTTTTCTATTACCGGGGGCTGTCGCCGGGGCGGTACTGATGTGGGACGTGCACTATCGTGATCTCAAGCTGCTGACACACACATAGCCATCAACGTATACGGTCTCATGCCTGCACGTCGTGGCGATGAAATGAATATGACCCACCAAAAACTAGACCCCGCCAAAAGCGGGGTCTTCATTTTGCTCAGCTCGGGCGATACGTAACGAAAGCTTCCTGTCCTTTTGCGGGACTCCAACCTTGGAATTTACCCTGACTAACGTTTTTGATCGTCGCTAGATTCAATCCTTGAATCAGTGAGCATCCCTGCTGCGGGGCATCCTTACCCCTTATAATGCTCATCCCTAAGCGTAAAGCTTTGTGGCAAAATTGCAACTAAATGTTACTTACGATTCAGAGTTCTTTTCGACTACTGCTTCAGGAGACGTCTCTGCACTTTCACCAGCAGTGTGGCCCGTTGAGTCCGGCTCACCAATCGTCTGGGAGTTCGTGCCCTGGGTGTGGTGATCGGTCGTCAGCTCTTCCTGAGTGTAGTCAGGACGATCATTGGTGTTCATGTTGACGTTTTGTCCTTCGTCAAACGGCTGGTCGTCGGTAGTGATATCTTGATTTTCATCAATCGACGGATGATCTGTAGTATCTGCAAAGGCCATCGGGCTTGCCAACAGACCAAACGCAATACCTACAACACCAGCTTTCTTGAGTAGCTCCTTGGACATCATATTCCACCTCCTAGATCGCTGTGGTTACCGCTTAAAGTAAGAAAGAATGCCTTGCGGCTGACCACTTTGTTGCGGTTGTCTTTCTTGCCCATATCTTTGCAGACACTATGCCAAACATACCATAAAAAAATATAATTACATAAAATCAATAACTTAAAATGATACATGAGTTATACAAAAGATTTTATGGCGGTTGTACAGGCCGACAAAAGTGTTTAAAAATGACACATGCGCGTTCTTTACCCATTCTTGTATGTCATTTCGATACAGTTGTACAACCTGGCAATTTCTGGTCAGGGCTGGCTTATACGAGAAGCGGGAAACACGCAGCTGAAACGTGCGCCCTGCTCGGGGCGAGAGTCTATCTGCAGCTTGGCATCGTGGCGAAGCAGTACGTGCTTGACGATGGCAAGGCCAAGCCCCGTACCGCCAGTCGCTGTACTGCGGCCCTTGTCCACGCGATAGAAGCGTTCGGTCAGTCGGGGGATATGCACCGGGTCGATCCCGTGCCCGTCATCCTCAATTTCGATGCAGGCGCCGCCGTCGGGCAGCGCGGCATAGCGCAGCGTTATCAGACTTTCATCCGGCGCGTAGCGCACGGCGTTGAACACCAGGTTGGAAATAGCGCTGCGAAGCTCCTGCTCGCTGGCAATGAGCCGGGCATCGCTTCTGATATCCAGCTCGATTCGCTGGGGCTTGTCGTGCTGCTGACTCGACAGGGCTCGAGCGTCCTGGCAAATACTCTGCAAGAGCGGCGCCAGCGCCAGAGGCTGATGGTCCTGGCCGCCCTGATCGATTTCCAGCCGGGAAAGCAGCAACAGATCGTTGACCAGGTTCTGCATTCGCTGGGTTTGGGTCTGCATCTGGGCGATTCCCCGGCCCAGGCGCGGCGGCAGCTCGTCGCTCAAATCGCCGTAGGTTTCCAGATAGCCGGAAAGCACCGTCAGCGGCGTGCGAAGCTCGTGTGAAACGTTGGCGACAAAGTCCTGGCGCATCTGCTCCAGCCGGTGCAGACGGGTGATGTCCCGAGCCATCAGAAGGCGTTCGTCATCCCCGTAAAGGGTGATCTGATATTGAAGGATGCGCCGTTCGTCGATGGGCGAGGTGAGCGTGAGCGGCTCGCGATACTCTCTTGAGGAGAAATAGCGTACAAAGTCCGGGTCGCGCAATAGATTGGTAATGTGCTGACCCCGGTCGTGCGCAGTCTGTAGTCCCAGCATCTGGGTAGCCGCGCTATTCCACCACTCGAGGTCACCGTGGCGGTCAAGCATCACCACGCTGTCGCGCATGGCTTCAGAGGATTCCTGAATCCGTGCAAGGGTGGCCCTTAACCGATTCTGGGTGATCCGCTGGCTTTTCTGGTAACGGTAAAGACGATCAAGCAGCTCACCCCACAGCCCTCTCGCGGCGGGTGGCTCCTCGTTGGGCTCGAACGTCAGCCATTGATGAAGGGCGCGCAGTTGGCGCAGGTGATAGAAAAGGCATACGGCAAGGCCCGCGGCGAGCCCGAATCCCGGGGCGTCCATCATCCACCCGAAAATGACGCCGAACGTGGCCAGCCACGCGATTCGCCAAAGCTCCCGGCTCCATAGATGCACGCGCTACACCCGGGCGGAGAAGCGGTACCCTGTGCCGCGCACCGTCTGAATCAGGTTCTGGTGAACCTCGCCCAGGGCCTTGCGCAAGCGGCGAATATGCACATCCACGGTGCGCTCCTCCACGTAGACATTGCCGCCCCACACCTGATCCAGCAACTGGCTTCGCGTGTAGGCGCGCTCCTGATGGGTCATGAAAAACTGCAGCAAGCGATATTCGGTGGGGCCCATCTCGAGTGCCTTGCCATGGGCACTGACGCGATGGCTGACGGGATCGAGCAGCAAGCCGTTGATCTCGATCGGGTCTTCCACACCGCGCGGGGTCGTGCGTCGCAGCACGGCTTTCAGGCGCGCCACCAGCTCTCGTGGCGAGAACGGCTTGGTAATGTAGTCATCCGCCCCCGCCTCCAGGCCCTGGATCTTGTTGTCTTCCTCGCCCTTGGCGGTGAGCATGATGATGGGCAGTTCGGCGGTCGCTTCCTCGCGCTTGAGGCGTCTTGCAAGCTCGATACCGCTGGTGCCCGGCATCATCCAGTCCAGCAGTAGAAGATCCGGCTGATGGTCCACCACCAGGGCGTGGGCGTCCTGGGCATTGTCCGCTTCAAGCACACGATAGTCCGCCATTTCCAGTGCCACCGCGATCATCTCGCGGATAGGCGCCTCATCGTCGACGATCAAAACGGTCTTGGCGGTCATTTACGGGCCTCACGGTATCCAAGCGAAAATGGTTCAGTGACATATCGATGACAATCACACCATGCGGTAATGACAGTTTTATGACACCTTCGACATTAGCCCGTGACCGGCCACCAGCTCAAGGCCAACCCGGCAAATACCAGAAGTCCCGACCAGTGATTGTTCAAGAACGCCTGAAAACATGGATCGCGCTCACGTCCCAGGATCAGTCGCTGCTGATGCACGAAGGTGGCCGCCATGGCGACAAGCCCCAGCCAGAAGAACCCGTTCAACCCCACGCGCAGCCCCACCCAGGCCAGCAGCGCAAGCGTTGCCACCTGCAAAAGACCGATGATCAACCGGTCGGCGTTGCCAAACAGCACGGCGGTCGACTTGATACCGATTTTCAGGTCGTCGTCGCGGTCCACCATGGCGTACTGGGTGTCGTAGGCGACGGTCCAAAGCACGTTGGCGAAAAACAGGATCCACGCCTCGGCCGGCACGTACCCCAGGGTCGCGCCAAAGGCCATGGGAATCGCCCAGGAGAACGCCGCCCCCAGCACTACCTGGGGAAAGTGGGTATAGCGCTTCATGAAAGGGTAGATGAACGCCAGCACCACACCGCCCAACGAAAGCGCGATGGTGAACCCGTTGGTGAACAGCACCAGAATGAAGGCGATGGCCACCAGCCCGATGAAGAGCAACTTGGCCTCGGCTTCGCTGATACGCCCGGTGGCCAGCGGCCGATTTCGGGTACGTTTGACGTGGCCGTCGAAGTGGCGGTCGGCATAATCGTTCACCACGCACCCCGCCGCGCGCATCACGTAGACCCCAGCGATAAAGATCAGCAGTACGCCCCGTCCCGGCACGCCTTCGGCGGCCACCCATAGCGCCCAGAGCGTGGGCCACATCAAAAGCCAGGTGCCGATAGGCCTGTCCAGGCGCATCAGGGTGATAAAATCAGCCGCCCGGGACCAGCCGGTCGGGCGCAGTAGAGAACGATCCATGCTTACCTCACAAAGACAAGACGCAGTGTAGCCTAGCGCGAAGCCATCCCAAGATCATCCGCCATGGTGGATAAAAAGCACTCCTGCACCAACAAGCAAAGCCCGCCGTGGTAAAAGACCGAACGCCGTCCCCACACGTCGAAGGCCCCGGATGGACAAAGATGCTCTGCAAATGCCGGTGTCTGTCCGGTGGCGTAGAGCGGCCCACGGACAAGACCCGGCTGGCGAAACAGCCAGCTACCCAGCGAACGCTCGCCCAGTCGATCCAGATGCTGACCTTGAAGCTGCTCGAGAGGCGCCACCGAGCGCGCCACCACCCAAGGGGTTTCGTCCACGCAAAGCGCCACTTCACGCAGCCAGGCCAGTCTTCGCGGCGCAAGGCCCAGCGCCTGGGCCTCGTCGCGCTGGGGCACACCCACCGTCTGGCGCAGTAACCGGACCCGGAACGGTTTGGCCTCGCCTGCCGCCACCAGGCGGGCGGTCAGCGAGTCGGTCGAGGCCACCCACCGCCACCAAGGGGCGCTCATGGCCGGGCGTAGGGCGTTGACGGGCAGCCAGCGCACGTAGGGATGAGCTTGCAGAGTATGGGAAGCCACGCGGTCTCCAGGGCGGTCAAGTCGTGACGGCTAGTGTAACATGGTGGTCTGATTCGCTTTTCCTGAAGACATGATGGTACCAACGTTGGGGGTGGTATGACCCACACTTGCTCACAAGCCAAAGCGGCACCGGTGGATCTGCTCATTATCGGCACCGGCATGGCCGGTATCGGCCTGGCCCGGGCGCTGCGGCGCCAGAAGGACACCCGTTCGATCACCCTGGTGAGCTTTGACAGCGGCGATGAGTACAGCAAACCGCTGCTCTCCACCGGGTTCGGCAAACGCCTCGACCCCCAGAGACTCATCAAGCAGGACGCTCAGGCGGTGGCCCAGGAGCTTGACGTGACCCTGCTGCCCCATACCCAGGCCGTCGAGCTGAACGCCGAGCGCCGCCAGGTAGCCCTGGATACCGGCCAGACTCTGCGCTTTCAAGACCTGGTGCTGGCCACTGGTGCCCACCCACGCGCCGCGTCGAGCGTGCCCCAGGCTCTCGCAAGCCGCTTTTTCAGTGTGAATGACCTGGACGATTACCGCCGCTTTCACGCCACCCTGGCCAGGCACCCGGCCCGGGTGGGGGTCGTCGGCGCGGGGCTGGTCGGCTGCGAATTCGCCAATGACCTGCAGGCGGGTGGCCATCAGGTGACGCTCATCGCCCCCGAGACCACGCCGCTGCCGCGTCTTCTTCCCCCGCCACTCGGTCAGGCCCTGGGAGACGCCTTTGAAGCCGGTGGCATCGCGCTGGCGCTCGGGCGCACGATCAGCACTGCCCAGCTGGATGCGCATGACGGTATCGTCCTGACGCTGGATGACGATGCCACCCACCGGGTAGATGTCGTGCTGCAGGCCACCGGCCTGGCCCCGCGTACCGCGCTGGCCGGGCGCGCAGGCCTTGAAGTATCGGAAAGCGGCATTACGGTGAACCGTTATCTGCAGACCACAAACGCCCATATCTACGCTCTGGGCGACGCGGCGTGCATCGATGGCGTCAACGCGATGTACGTCCAGCCACTTCAGGCAAGCATCCAGGCTCTGGTGGCCACGCTTGCGGGCCACCCCACCTCGGTTCGTCTCAAAGCCTGGCCGGTCGTGGTGAAAACGCCGCTATTGCCGGTGGTAGCCTACCCACCGATTGCGCCGGTCACCCAATGGCGGATCGAGGGCGAAGGCGATGCGCTCACCGCGCTGGGCGACGACAAAGATGGTCAATTAGTCGGTTTTGCGTTGACAGGCGGCTGCGTCAAAAGGAAAGTGGAGCTTTCCAGAGCAGTGCCTGCGCTGCTAGGCTGATGCTCGATGTGTTCGCGACTCGGCCAGAGCGTCAATACCCAAGTATGGTTTCTATAACACTCACAAGCGTTACGCTTGATTTTTCATCAGGGAGATTCCTCTATGCGCAAACCTGAACTCGCCGCTGCGATTGCAGAAAGTGCTGATCTGTCCAAGGACAAGGCAGGCCAAGTTTTAAACGTGATTCTGGATGAAATTACCAACAGCGTTGCCAAGGGCGAAGACGTGGCCCTGATTGGTTTTGGCACCTTCACCGTACGCGAGCGCGCCGCCCGCACCGGCAAGAACCCGCAAACCGGCGAGCCGCTGAAGATTCCGGCCAGCAAGAACGTGGCGTTCAAGCCCGGTAAAGCACTCAAGGACGCCGTTTCCTAATGAAACTCCGGTTAACGCTGTGGCTGTTGGGTTTGATGCTCAAACGAGCCCTGCGCCGCAAGCCGCGCTTCAAGGAGCAGCTGAAAGGCATGCGCGGTTTGAATTGGGGCATTGCCACGGAAGATTTGCGCACTGCCCGCTACTATCGGATGACGCCCCAGGGCATCGACACCGGTAAAGGTCTACCCATCGACCTGGACCTTGAGCTACGCTTTCGCGATCAGGACGCCGCGCTGAAGATTCTCAGGAAACCGACCCAGCAAGCCTTTCTTCACGGCATGATGAACGGCGACGTTCGCCTGGTCGGCGACTCCAGCGACATGAACAAGCTGCAGAAGCTTTTGAAGTATTTGTAACGACTAACAGCCCGCCACCCGCCAAGGGGCGGGCTGTTTTAGGCTGCTGCAAGCCTGATCGCCACTTACAAGCTTACACGTTGCTTGAAGCCTCTTCGAATAGTCGCCAATATGCCCATTACGCGCCGTCTTGCACCTTTTTTGGATATGCCCGACGATTGCCGCGTTCTTGGCGAAACACTCTTTACCCCGCTATATCAGCACCTTCCCTTACATATGTATTCGAATACACGCCCAAGGCAACGGCTTTATGTCGCGTTGGCCCCTGAATCGGTGAAATATCCTAAGGTAACCGCCTGATCGGTGCGCCATAGCAACACATGCCATGCAGTTGTTATACTAAAGTCTAACAATCAATCGAAGAGACGCCATGTCCATCGCTTTACCCCTGCGCCGCCTCTGGACGCTGGATAAATTCGCCTACAGCCTGCGCGTGTTTATTGCCTTCAGCGGGGCACTGCTTTCAAGCGCGCTGCAGGGTGACGTGGCGTTGGTGATTCCGCTTTTTCTAGGCATTATCGCCTGCGCGCTCTCGGAAACCGACGATAGTTGGCAGGGGCGCTTGCAGGCGCTCATCGTCACGCTTTTATGCTTTGCGCTGGCCTCGTTTGTCGTTCAGTGGCTGTTTCCCTGGCCGTGGCTTTTTGTACTCGGACTCGGGGTGTCTGCCTTCACGCTGATCATGCTGGGCGCCATTGGCCAGCGCTACGCCACGATTGCCTCGGGCACACTGATTCTGTCGATCTATTCGATGATCAATATCGAGCAGCACGGTGGCGTGGATGCGGACGTGGCCTCGCGCCAGTTGCTCCTGCTGGCCGGGGCGGCGTGGTATGGCATGATCTCGGTATTATGGTGCGCGCTGTTCTCCCGTCAGCCGCTGAAGCAGAGCATGGCACGGGTCTACAAGACGCTGGGCGAGTTTTTGATCCTCAAGTCGGCACTTTTCGAGCCGGTTCGCGGCGTGGATGTCCAGGCGCGGCGTGTAGCCCTGGCCCATCAAAACGGCCAAGTGGTGGCCGCGCTGAACCAGGCCAAGGAGATGATCTTTCGCCGCCTGGAGGGCCAGCGCGGCAGCCGCAAACTCAACCGCTACCTGCGCATCTACTTCATCGCCCAGGATATCCATGAACGGGCAAGCTCCACCCACTACCCCTACGGCGCGCTGACAGAGGCGTTCTTTCATCACGACGTGCTGTTTCGCTGCCAGCGGCTTCTGGACCAGCAGGGCCGGGCGTGCCGGCAACTGGCAAGATCGCTTTTGTTGAACCGCCCGTTTGATCACGAACTCAGCGAGCAGGCGCTGGTGGATCTTCGCGCCTCGATCGACAACCTGCGCGACCGTGGCAGGCCCGAATGGCGCGCGCTGATGCATCCACTGAACGCCCTGGCGGAAAATCTGGCGACCCTCGAGGCGCAGATCGCCAGCGCTCACAACCCGGACAGCAGCGATGAGCGCCGTGACAGCGCCCTGTTCGATCGCTCGCCCGCCAGTCTCAAGGACGCCTGGGGCCGCGTGCGCTTGAACCTGACGCTGGGCTCACCCACCTTCCGCCACGCCGTGCGCCTTTCTACCGCGCTGATCGCGGGCTACGCACTCTTGCAATGGCTGGACCCGGAGCAGGGCTTCTGGATCCTGTTGACCACGCTGTTTGTCTGTCGGCCCAACTTCGCCACCACAAGGCGCTTTCTTTCCCAGCGTATTCTGGGCACGGTGCTGGGGCTGATCGCCGGCTGGGCGTCGATCAGCCTGTTTCCGCAGCCGGGTATCCAGAGCATGATCGCGGTGGCGGCGGGGGTGTGCTTTTTCGCCAATCGGGAGCGTCACTACGTGATTGCCACCGCCTCGATCACACTGCTGGTGCTTTGCAGCTTCAATCAGGTGGGTGACGGTTTCGACCTGATCTGGCCGCGGCTTTTCGATACCCTGATCGGCGCGCTGATCGCGGGGCTGGCGGTCTTTTTCATCCTGCCCGACTGGCAGGGCCGAAAGCTCTACCGGGAAGCGGCCAAGGTACTGGCCAATCATCGCGGCTACCTGGACGAGATCGTCCATCAGTACGAAGAAGGCAAGCAGGATGACCTGGCCTACCGTCTGGCTCGGCGCAACGCCCATAACGCCGACGCGGCGCTCTCGACGCTTTTGACCAACATGCTTCATGAGCCGGGGCACTACCGCAAGCAGGATGCTGACGACGGCCTGCGCTTTCTGGTGCTCTCCAACACATTGTTAAGCCACCTGTCGGCCTTGGGCGCTCACCGTCACCGATTGGCCGAGGATGAAGACGACGCCGCGCTGATGCCCCTGGCCCGACGCATCAGCGAGCTTCTGGCAAGGCTCACCGATGAGCTTCACAAGCGCCAGCCCATCACCGCCCTCGAGGATCAGGCCAGCGAGCTCTTGAGCGCGCTGGATGGGTCTTCCCACGTGCTTGAGGGCGATACCGCCAATGCCGTCACGCTCTACCGCCCCATTCAAAGCCAGCTCCGGCTGATTGCCGGACAGCTGACGCCGCTGGCGCAGGCCGCCGACCGGTTGACCCAGCCAAGAGCCAGCGGCGGCTAGACCTGCCCGTAACGCCCGGCGGCTTCGCCCAGCCAGCGACGCACCAGCACGGCGGTGGCCTCCTTGTCGGTCTGCATGGCCTGGGCCAGCGCGCTGACCCGGTCAAGAAGGTCGGCGTCGCGTTCCAGGTCGGCGATCTTCATCTGGGCAAGCCCGGTCTGGCGGGTGCCCAGCACCTCGCCCGGGCCGCGAATCTCCAGATCCTTCTCGGCAATACGAAAGCCGTCGGTGGTTTCGCGCATCACACCCAGCCGCTCTCTGGAGCTTTTGGAGAGCGGCGGGTGGTAAAGCAGCACGCAGAAGCTCTCCTGACTGCCGCGGCCGACCCGGCCACGCAGCTGGTGCAGCTGGGAAAGCCCGAGGCGTTCCGGGTTCTCGATGATCATCAGGCTGGCGTTGGGCACATCCACCCCCACTTCGATCACCGTGGTGGCCACCAGAAGATCCAGCTCGCCTTCCTTGAACGCCGCCATCACCTCGGCTTTCTCGCTGGCTTTCATACGCCCGTGAATCAGCCCGATGGCCAGTTCAGGGAGTGCGGCGGTCAGCTCTTCCCGCGTCACTTCCGCAGCCTGGCACTGCAGCGCCTCGGACTCGTCGATCAGGGTGCACACCCAGTAGGCCTGACGCCCGTCGCTGCAGGCCCGGCGAATGCGCTCGACCACCTCCGGGCGGCGCTCGTCGGATACCACCGCGGTCTTCACCGGCGTGCGCCCCGGGGGCAGTTCGTCGATGACCGAGACGTCGAGGTCCGCGTAAGCGCTCATGGCGAGCGTGCGGGGGATGGGTGTGGCGGTCATGATCAGCTGATGCGGCGTGAGCCCGCCTGCCTCGCCCTTTTCGCGCAGCGCCAGGCGCTGGTGCACGCCAAAGCGGTGCTGTTCGTCGATGATCGCAAGCCCCAGACACTTGAACGTGACATCGTCCTGAAAAAGCGCGTGGGTGCCTACCACCATGCGCGCCCGGCCATCACGAATGGCCGCCTTGGCGTCCAGACGGCTTTTGCCCTTGAGCTTGCCCGCAAGCCAGGCCACTTCGATGCCCAGCGGTTCGAACCAGGCCTTGAAGGAGCGGTAGTGCTGCTCGGCGAGAATTTCCGTGGGCGCCATGATCGCCGCCTGACAATCCCCTGCCAGTGCTGAAAGAGCGGCCATGGCAGCCACTACGGTCTTGCCCGACCCCACATCACCCTGCACCAGCCTGAGCATGGGCGCGGGCTCGGCCAGATCCAGCTCGATCTCCTCCAGCACCCGACGCTGGGCCCCAGTCAGCGCGAAGGGTAGCTGGGTCAGAAAGCGAGTCTGGAGGCTGCGCCCGGCGGGAAGCCGGGGGGCCCCATCGGCCTGGATGCGCAGGCGCACTTCGCGAAGGCTCAACTGGTGGGCCAGAAGCTCCTCGAGGGCGAGACGACGAGTGGCCGGGTGCCGCCCCTGGGTCAGAAGCTCCAGGTCCACATCCGGCGGGGGCTGGTGCAGCAGGGCCAGGCTCGCGTGAAGCCCGGGCAGGTCGAAGCGCTGGCTCAGGGCGGCGGGAATCTTGTCCGGCAGCCCCTCCGGCGTCGCTTCAAGTTGCGAAAGCGCCTGCTGGGTGAGCGCCCGCAGCCGGGTCTGGTGCAATCCTTCGGTGGTGGGATAGATCGGCGTATAGTGCTCCTCGACCGGGGTCTCGGCGCCGCCGCTCAATCGGTACTCCGGGTGATAGATCTCAAGCCCGGTCGCCCCGGCCCGGGCTTCACCGAAGGCGCGCACCGTGACCCCAGGGCGCAGCTGTTGCTGCTGGGCCGGCGCGAAGTGGAAAAACCGAAGACTCAGGATGCCGCTTGAGTCGCGCAGGCGTACCAGCAGGCTACGCCGGCGCCCTTTCACGATATCGCAGGCGGTCACCTCGCCTTCTATCACCGCCTCGCTGCCCGCCCGCAGCAGGCCGATAGGCGTCAGGCGCGTTCGATCCTGGTAGCGAAGCGGCAAGTGGAACAACAGATCGCTCACCCGCTCTATCCCCAGCCGTGCCAGCTTGAGCGATAGCGCCTCGCCCACGCCTTTCAATTCGGTGACCGGGGAGCCTAGATCGCTCATGGGGCGGGCTGCCGGCACTGGTTGATCGCCTGGATCAGGGCATCGATGGCCTTGGGCCGGGGAAAGCTTGCCCGCCAGGCGATGGCCACGGTGCGCGAGGGTGCCGGGTCCTTGAACGGCCGGCTGGCCAGCAGCGACTGCTCGTGCTTGTCGGTGCCGAGTGCCGATTGCGGAAGCACGGTGATGCCGAGCTTGGAAGCCACCATATGACGAATGGTCTCCAGCGAGCCGCCCTCGGCAATCAGCGTGTTGCTCGGGCTGTTGAGCTTGTGGGTAATCGCCGGGCAGGCTTCCAGTATCTGGTCGCGAAAGCAGTGCCCCTCTCCCAGAAGTAAAAGCCGCTCCTGAAGCAGGTCCTCCTTGTCGATTGCCTCTCTCTGCGCCCAAGGGTGGCTTTTGGGAATCAGGACCTCGAAGTCTTCGTCGTAGATGGCCTTGGTCACCACGTCGGTTTCGGTGAACGGCAACGCGACGATAATCACGTCCAGCTCGCCGCTTCTAAGCTTGCCGCGCAGCGTGCCGGTCAGCCCTTCTTCGATATAAAGCGGCATTTGCGGCGCCGCCTGGGCCAGCGCCGGAATCAGATGAGGAAACAGATAAGGCCCGATGGTGTAGATGGCGCCGATACGCAGCGGATTGGCCAGCTGGTCGCGCCCGGCGCTGGCCAGCTCGAAGATCAGGCTGGACTGCTCCAGCACGCGCTGAGCCTGAGCGATGATCTTCTCGCCAAGCGGCGTGACCTGTACGGTGGATTTGGAGCGCTCGAACAGCGGTGTCTCCAGTTCGTCCTCCAGTTTCTTCACCGCCACCGACAGCGTGGGCTGGGAAACATGGCAGCGTTCGGCGGCGCGACCGAAGTGACGCTCTTGTGCAAGGGTTACGATGTAGCGAAGTTCTGTTAAAGTCATAACGGTGCCAGTAGGCATCCTCTCGTAGCAGCTAGTGACTCATCATCGTGACTATGAACGGGATGGCAAGGACAAACAAACCTCTGTGACGATGGCATATCTCATGGGGACTTTGTATCTAATAGGGAATATTTATCAGAAGGAGTGCGCAGGTGAAACTCACTGTACTGATTATCGGCTGTGGCGATATCGGCATTACCCTGGGGCGCGAGCTTCTAGACGAAGGGCACCGCGTGATCGGGGTGCGCCGCCAGACCGATCGGTTGCAGGATACCGGTATCGAACCCCTGGCGCTTGATCTCCAAAGTCTTGAAGGTGCCAACGGCTCGGTACTGCCTCAGGCGGACTACGTGATCTACACCGTCAGCGCCGACCGTTTCGAAGAGAGCGCCTACCAAAGCGCTTATCCCGACGGGCTGAAGCGCGTATTGAGCGTGATGGAGCAGCACGATACACCGCCCCGACGCATCTTCTTTGTCTCCTCGACCAGCGTCTACGGCCAGCAAGAAGGCGAGGTTGTCAATGAGGTCAGCCCGACGGAGTCGACCAGCTTCTCCGGTAACCTGATGTGCGAGGCCGAGCAGACCCTTCTCAATCACCCGCTGCCCGGCACGGTGGTGCGCTTTTCGGGCATCTACGGCCCTGGCCGTGACCGGCTGATCCATCAGGTGAAGGAAGGCCGCATGGCGGCGATAACGCCGGCCATCTACTCCAACCGTATCCATCGGGACGACTGCACCGGCATACTGGCACACCTGATTCACTGCCAGGAAAGCGGCAAGCCGTTGGCCGAACTTTACCTTGGCAGCGACTCCGAGCCCGCCACCATGTACAACGTCATGATGTGGCTGGCCAAGGAGCTGAAGGTGGAAGCGACGGAAACCATGCAGTCGCCGCTGCGTCGCCGCGCCAGCAAGCGCTGCGACAATGGTCGTATTCGCGAGACGGGCTACGAATTCCGCTACCCAAGCTTTCGCGAAGGCTACGCCCAGATACTCAAGGAAGGCGGCTTTCTAAAACTGCAGAACGCCTGATCGGCGCGAGTCAGACAAGAAGAGCGAGCCCAGGGCTCGCTCTTCTTGTTTATGCAGACAGGTGATACGCAGGTCAGTCGCCAATCACCATGACGGCTTCGGCTTCGACCTGGCTGCCCTTGGGAAGCGCCTTGACGCCTACCGCGGCGCGGGCGGGAAACGGCGCGGTGAAGAACTCCTCCATCACGCGGTTGACGGTGGCGAAGTTGTCCAGGTCGACTAGATACAGGTTGAGCTTGACGATATCGGCAAGCGACCCGGCGGCTTCTTCACATACCGCCTGCAGATTGGTGAACACCTGACGGGTCTGCGCTTCGATGTCGCCTGACACGATCTCCATGGACTCAGGGTCCAGCGGGATCTGGCCGGAGAGGTACACCGTATTGCCCGCCTTGATCGCCTGGGAATAGGGGCCGATGGCGGCCGGCGCCTTTTCGGTGTTGATGACGGCTTTGTTACTCATAGACATGCTGCTCCTGTAATCAAAAAAATCGTGCCCGCTCCCAAAGCATTGCCAAAGGTTCTGGCATGTACTCGCAGGACAGGCTTAATTGGCTATTCGAGTTATTTTACTGACGTTGGGCAGGTTGCGGATACGCTTGATGATGCGGGCCAGATGAACGCGCCCTTTCACCGAGAGCGTCAGATTCACGGTGGACAGTCGTGCATCGCGCTCCTCGATACCGATACGCTCGATATTGGCGTCGGCATCGGTCACGAGCCCGGCAAGCTCGGCCACCAGGCCGCGGCGGCTTTCGATCTCGATACGCAGCGCCACCGGGAAGTCCTCGTCGATACTGTCCGACCACTCCAGGGTAAACAACTTTTCCGGGTCGTTTCGAAGATCCGACAGGTTCTTGCACTCGCTGCGATGAACGACGATGCCTTTGCCCACCGACAGATGACCCACCACCGGGTCGCCGGGAAGCGGATGACAGCAGCGGGCAAAGCTCAGCACCATGCCTTCGCTGCCGCTGATGACCACGGCTTTATCGCTGTTTTCCAGGCGGCTTTGTTCATAGCTTGCGCCATGGGCCACATCCGCCAGCCGTCGCGCGGCCACATGAGCCATCCGGTTACCCAGGCCCAGGGACTCCAGCAGTGCGTCCAGCGACGCCACGTCCAGTTCCTTGAATGCCCGGGTAAAGACGCTTTCGTCCAGCTCTTCAAGGCTCGTCTCGAACGAGGCCAGGGCCTTGTTGAGAAGGCGCCGCCCCAGCATGATCGCCTCGGACTGCTGCTGATGCTTCAAGGCGTGGCGAATGGCCGAACGCGCCTTGGCGGTAGAGACGAAATTGAGCCAGGACAGGTTGGGCCGCGCCCCCGGGGCGGTGATGATTTCCAGGGTCTGGCCGCTTTCCAGGCGCGTGGAGAGCGGCGCGAGGTGGCGGTCGATACGACAGGCGATACAGTTGTTGCCGATATCGGTATGCACACTGTAAGCGAAGTCGATCACCGTGGCGCCCTGGGGCAGCTCCATGATGTCGCCCTTGGGCGTGAAGACGTAGATATCGTCGGGGAACAGGTCGTTCTTGACGTGCTCGATGAACTCCAGCGAATCACCGGCGTGACGCTGCATTTCCAGAAGGCCTTTGACCCAGGCCCGGGCTCGGGCGTGGCTGCCTTCCGCAATCGGGTGGGTGGTCTGGCCCGCCTTGTAGAGCCAGTGGGCGGCGATGCCGTTGTTCGCCATGGCTTCCATTTCGCGGGTGCGGATCTGCACCTCGATGGGCATTCCGCGCTGGCCGAACAGCGTGGTATGCAGGCTTTGATAGCCGTTGGCCTTGGGGATCGCGATGTAGTCCTTGAAACGCCCGGGCACCGGCTTGTAGAGGTTGTGCACCACGCCCAGGATACGATAGCAGCTGGCCACGTCATCGGTGATGATGCGAAAGCCGAACACGTCCATGATCTCGGCGAAGGGCTTGCGCTGGTCGCGCATCTTCTTGTAGATCGACAGAAGATGCTTTTGCCGACCGATCACCGTCCCTTTGAGGTCTTCGTCATCCAGGCTTTGCTGAATCGACGACTGGATCTCGCGCATCGCGCTACGCCGGTTGCCCCGGGCGCTGGCCACTGCCCGCTTGATGCGCTCGGCCCGCATGGGATGAATCGCCTGGAAGGAGAGATCCTCAAGCTCGATGCGAATGGTGTTAATGCCCAGACGCCCGGCCACGCGGGCGTAGATTTCCAGCGTCTCCCGGGCAATGCGGCGCTTCTTGTCCGGGCGCAGCGCCCCGAGGGTTCGCATGTTGTGCAGACGATCGGCCAGCTTGACGATGATGACGCGGATATCCCGCGACATCGCCAGCACCATCTTCTGGAAGTTCTCCGCCTGGGCGACGGCCTTGTCTTCGAAGGTAATCTGGGTGAGCTTGGACACTCCATCCACCAGCTCCGCCACCGGGTGGCCGAACTGCTCCCCCAGAGCACTCTTGGAGACGCCGGTATCCTCGATGACATCGTGCAACATGGCGGCCATCAGGCTTTGATGGTCCATGTGCATGTTGGCCAGAATATTGGCCACCGCCAGCGGATGGGTTACATAGGGCTCGCCGGAGCGGCGACGTTGGCCATCGTGGGCCTGCTCGGCATAGTAAAAGGCGCGTTTGACCTGCTGGATCTCATCCGAGGGTAGATAGCCACCAAGCCGGTCGGCCAGGTCATCGATGGTGAACATTTACCGCGCCCCTGGTCGCTTCAGACTTAGTCGTCGATCTGGGCGCTGGGCGCCGCAGGACGCTGGCGCACCGGCGCCTCGACGGGCTCGTCCAGAACGGTATGGTCGACAAGGCCGGCGGCGATTTCACGCAGCGCCATCACCGTGGGCTTGTCGTTTTCCCAGGCAAGCTGAGCATCGCGGGAGCCGCGGGCGAGCTGGCGGGCACGCTGGGTGGAAATCATCACCAGCTTGAAGCGGTTTTCAACATTTTCGAGACAATCTTCAACGGTTACGCGCGCCATGGGGGCATTCCTTTCATAACAACGCCGGGCCAGCAGTGTTAAAAACGGCCGCCGACCCAGCAAGAATTGGTAATAGGACCTGATAGATTACTCGACGCCAGGCGCCTGTGACAAGAGCGCTTTAAGCAGCGGCGCATGGCGCTTTTGCATGGCCTCACGGGTCAGCCGCTGGCTGATGACCAGCGACTGAAGCTCTGAAAGCGCGGTGGTAAAATCATCGTTCACCACCAGGTAGTCGTATTCGTCGAAATGCGACATCTCGTTGACCGCATCGCGCATACGCCGCTCGATCACGGCGTGCTCGTCGGTGCCGCGACTGGCCAGGCGCCTTTCCAGCTCGGCCCGCGATGGCGGCAGAATGAAGATCGAGACGGCATCCGCCATCTGCGTTCGTACCTGCTGGGCGCCCTGCCAGTCGATTTCCAGAATCACGTCCTGCCCGGCGGCCAGCAACGTCTGCACGGCTTGACGCGAGGTGCCGTAATAGTTATCAAAAACCCTGGCATGCTCGAAAAAGTCGCCACGCTCGATCATCGCTTCAAACGCCTGTGCCGGACAGAAGTGGTAATTTATCCCCTCCACTTCCCCTTCACGCCGGGCCCGCGTTGTGTGCGATACCGACACCTGAATGCCGTCCACGCTCTCGATCAGCTCGCGAACCAAGCTGGTTTTGCCAGCACCCGACGGCGCCGAAATGATAAACAGCGTACCCTGGGACATGAAACGCTTCCCTAGTTGAAGACAAGTTAAGAGTGGGCGATATGGCATACAGACACGAAAACAGGCTCGCGCCCTGCACTAAAGGCGGGCAGTATCGCATACCTGCGACGCGGTCTGTAGTAAAAGCCATTCGGTGAAACCAAACCGTCAAGGAGAGCGGCATGCGGGGTACGATCTTTATTCTAGCGCTCATTGCGCTGGGGGTGGCGCTGCAAAAAGGACTCATCGAAGTCCCCCGACAGTGGGCGCCCTGGGCACCACTGCATATTGATGACCCGATCACGCCGGTCACCCAGTTAAAGCTCAAGCGCCTGGAAAGCGACCGGGCCGGATGCCTGGCGGCGCTGGATACCGTCCCCACCGGTGAGCTTGATTATACGCCCGTGGCGGACTACTCGCCCACCGCCAGCTGCCCGCTTTCCAATATCGTGCGCATGAACTCAAGCAGCGTCAGTTTCAATCGAAGCTTTGTGGCCACCTGCCCCATGGCGCTTGCCTGGGTGATGTTTGAACGTCACGAACTTCAGCCCGCCGCCCAACAGATCATGGGCAGCCGCGTAAGCCAGGTGGATCACGTGGGCAGCTTTGCGTGTCGTAATATCTATCATCGGGAAAACGGGCGGCGCAGCGAACACGCAACCGCAGAGGCTTTCGACGTGACGGGGTTTCGATTCGACAATGGCCAACGCATTACGCTGATCAACCACTGGGATAACGAGGGGGAAACAGGAGAGTTCTTGAGGGCGGCGCGAGACGGCGCCTGCAAGACCTTTGGTAACGTCATAGGGCCCGATTACAACGCCGCGCATGCCGATCACTTTCATATGGGCATGCGCGGTTTCAGGCTTTGTCGCTAGGTGCTGACGCTCAGCGGCGCTTATTCCAGGTTGATATCGTCTTCATCGGTCAAGGCGCCGGCCGCGGCACCCGCACCCGCGCCCAGAATGGCGCCACCACCGACGCTGCCGCCCGTGGCTGCCGCTGTACCGGCGCCCGCTGCGGCACCCAGGCCCGCGCCGCTGGTAGCACGCTCACCCGTGGTCGAGCCGCAACCGGCCAGCGTCAGGGTCAAAGCTGTAATAGCGCCAAGCGTTACGATACGGGTCGTTTTCAAGAACTGAGTATGCATGGGTCACCTCCATATGGTTTGCACCTATATACCCTAGGTACGATCAGCCGTTTTTGCCACTATTATCACTTAAACGTTTCACTGACCCTTTCGTTATCCGGCTCTGGCCAGCGGGTAGGTGCGCTTTTCAAGCCAGCGTCCGTAAACGAAGATAGCCAGGCCACACAGCGCAAGCCCGGTGCCGACAAAGCCGGTGCTCGACGGGGTCAGGCCAGCGCTGATGGCAAGGCCGGCAAGCCAGGCGCCCAGCGCGTTGGCCCCGTTGAAGGCGGCGTGGTTGAGCGAGGCCGCCATGGTCTGGGCGTCTCCTGCCACATCCATCAAGCGCGTCTGCAGTGACGGCGCCAGCGCCATGCTGGTCCCCACCAGGCCCACGAACAAAAGCCCCGTCCAGACACTGTTCGCCGCAAAATAATAAAGCCCCTGAATGACCGCGCACCAGACCAGGATACGGGGAATGGCGCGCATCAGGTTCTTGTCGGCCATGCGCCCGCCCACCAGGTTGCCGATAATCGAGCCGATACCGAAAATGACCAGCACCAGCGGTCCCAGCGCCTCACGCATGCCGGCCTGCTCGGTCAGTGTGGGCATCACATAGCTGAAGATCGAGAACATGCCGCCGCAGCCTACGCAGGCAATGGCCACCGTCACCAGCACCCGCTGCTTGATCAGCGCCGAGAGCTCTTTCATCGGGCTTGCCAGGGCATCGAATGGCTGAACGGGCACGTGGATACGAATCATCAGCGCCGTTAGAAGTGCAATCACCCCCACGCCAGCAAAGGCGATCTGCCAGCCAAACAGGTTACCGGCCCAGGTGCCCAGTGGCGCACCTATCAAGATGGCCGTGGTAAGCCCCAGCATCACCCTGGAAACTGCCCTGGCCCGCTGGTCGATAGGCACCGCCCCCGCGGCCACCAGGGCCGCCACGCCGAAGTAGGCGCCATGGGGTAGCCCGGCCAGGAAACGCAGCCCCACGAAGGACCAGAACCCGGGCGCCATGGCGCTGGCGATATTGCCCGCCGCAAACACCAGCATCAGCACGATCAGAAGCGCGCGCCTGGGTACGCGTGCAGCCAGGGCTGAAATGATCGGCGCGCCTACCACCACGCCCAGGGCGTAGCTGCTGATGGCATAACCCACCTGGGGCACCGAAATGGCCAGATCCTCCGCCACCCGGTTCATCAACCCCATGATGACGAACTCGGTGGTGCCAATACCAAATCCCCCCAGCGCTAACGCAAATTCGGCCAGGCGTGGGTTACGCGCCTGGCCCGCGGAAGACTCTTGCAAATCATGCTCCTCAGGCGCCGGGCGCCCGCTTGTAAATCGGCTTGGATGCGATAAATGATCGCAAAGTTAGACGAAAGTATAAATACACACCGCGAAAAGCCAGCGGACAAAACAGTTTTTCCCCGCCGTTTTCCTGCTACGTTGTCGTCAACCCCATGATAATAGCGCCAACCTAGTGAGCTTTTATGACACCGGATACCATTACCCAGGCAATGGCTGAGCTTACCAGGGCCGACGCCGACATTGCCCGCGCCCTGCCCCACATAGGCGCGCCGCCCTCCCGCCAGCGCGACAAGGGCTTTGCCACCTTCTTTTCGACGATTGTCAGCCAGCAGATTTCCACCGAGGCCGCCCGCGCCATCATGGGCCGCGTGAACACGCTACTGCCGGAACTACACGCCAAGGCGGTGCTGGAGGCAGAAGGCCAGGCGCTGCGCGATGCCGGGCTCTCCTGGCGCAAGGTCGAGTACGCCAAGGGCCTGGCCGAGGCGGAGCTTGCCGGCACCTTCAGCGCCGACGGCCTGGAACACTTGAGCGATGAAGACGTGATTACCGCCATCACCACGCTCAGAGGCTTTGGCCGCTGGAGCGCCGAGATCTATCTGATGTTTTCGCTCAAGCGCCCGGATGTCTTCCCCGCGGATGACCTGGCCCTGCGCGTGGCACTTGGCCGGCTGAAAAGAATGGAGGACAAGCCCACGCCCAAGCAGGCGCGCCAGATGGTGGAACACTGGACGCCCTGGCGCAGCGTGGGCTCGCTCTTTCTATGGCACTATTACCGCGGCGAGCCGCTTTAAGCGTTCAGCCCGCCGAACTTGCCCGCCTGGTAATCCTCGACCGCCTGAACAATCTCGTCGCGGGTGGTCATCACGAAGGGGCCGTGGGAGTAGACCGGCTCGTCGATCACCTCGCCATGACCCAACACCAGCCGCGCCTCAGTAGACGCCTCGATCTCGAGGGTGTCGCCGTCGCGGTCCACCTCGATCAGGTGGTGGGCCTTGACCGGCTCGCCGCCTACCGTGACCTCCCCGCTCACCACGTACAAAAACACCTGCCGCCCAGACGCCACGGGCAGCTGTTCGTGCGCGCCGGCGGGCAGATTCAGCGTCGACATGAACACACCGGTCAATGTCTCGATGGGCCCGGCCTGCGCTTTCCACTGCCCGGCGATCAGGTTCAGCTCACCGCCGCCGGAAAGCTTGATGGCCGGAATCGATTCCTGCTGCAGGCCCACGTAGCGCGGCTCGCTCATCTTCAAACGTGACGGCAGGTTGACCCACAGCTGAAGAATCTCCAGCGGGCCGCCTTCGCGCAGAAACTCCGGCGGGGAGATCTCGGCATGCACGATACCGCTGCCCGCGGTCATCCACTGCACGCCCCCCTCGCGAATCACGCTTTGATGATCCGCGCTGTCAGCGTGGGCAAGCGAGCCTTCCAGAATGAAGGTAACCGTCTCGAACCCCCGGTGCGGGTGCGGGCCAAAGGGCAGCCCCTGGTTATTCGCCGGATAGGTCTGCGGGCCGTGGTGGTTCAGAAACAGAAACGGGTCGAGCTGATCGAGACCCGGCCCCGGCAGCGGTCGCCGGGTGGTCAGATCGCCGATATCGTCGCGGTGGGCCGGGTGCTGGGTGATGACGCGGCGTACGGATGAAGTCGTCGCTGATGACATGATGTACTCCTTTCAAGGTGGCCTTCAGCTTAAAACCTGGGCCGAGCAATGTTGAGCGAATAATTTTCCCGGCTTGATTGAAGGAAATCGGTAGAAGCGCTTGCCCGGGTTTTTCTAGAATGCCGTCACCACCGTTACGCCCGCCCCCTCGAACTTGTCCATGTTCATCAACGCATCGAGGGATTGCTCAAGGGTAATGCGCCGGCCAATCAGCCGCTCGGGGGCGAGCTTGCCGGACTCGATCATTGCCAGCATGTCGGCGTAGCGGTGGGCCTGCATGCCGTGGCTACCCAGTATCTCCAGCTCGTTGGCAATCACTTGGCTCATGGGAATCATTGGGGTGCTGTGATCCGCCAGCATCAGCCCCACCTGCACGTGCTTGCCGCGCTTGCGCAGATTGCTGATGGAGTTGAAGCAGGTGGTCGGGTGGCCCAGCGCATCCAGCGAGACGTGGGCGCCGCCGCGGGTGATGTGCGTTACCGCCTCGACCACATCCGCCACCTTTGCAGCATTCACCGTGGCCACCGCACCCAGCTGCCGGGCCAAGTTCAGCGCGTCTTCAGAGATATCCACCGCCACCACGTTGGCGCCGACGGCATTGGCGATCATCACTGCCGAGAGCCCCACGCCGCCGCAGCCGTGAACGGCCACCCATTGCCCCGCTGCCGCTTGGCCCTGATCCACCACTGCCCGAAAGGATGTCACGAACCGGCAGCCCAGGCTCGCCGCCGTGGCAAAATCGAGGGTTTCCGGCAGCGCCACCAGGTTCACATCGGCGTAATGAATGCCCACGTACTCGGCAAAGGAGCCCCAGTGGGTAAAGCCCGGCTGGAACTGGCGGTCACACACCTGTTGGTGGCCGGCGTTACACTCCGGGCAGGTACCGCAGCCGCCCACGAAAGGCACCGCTACCCGGTCACCGACCCGCCACTTCGTCACGTCCTTGCCCACCGTCTCGACGATGCCGGCCAGTTCGTGACCGGGCACGTGGGGAAGCACGACATCCGGGTCGTGCCCCATCCAGGCATGCCAGTCGCTGCGGCATACGCCGTTGGCCATCACCTTCACCACCACTCCGTGGGGTTCGGGTGTTGGATCAGGCACCTGCTGGAGGGACGGCGGGGTACAAAAGTTTTCGAAAACAACGGCTTTCATGGGTGGATCCTGCGCAGTTTCAAGTGAATTTACTATACCCAACCGCACTGGAAATTACTTTTACGAGATGAAGGCGACGAACCGCCTGAGACCGGGAAGGCTTCTGACGCTGCCCCCCAAACCTCAGCAGTTTTTTAATGAGGTGGCCAGCGGCGTATTACGTTAATAATTGAATCGATTTTGAATTCCTCTATTTAATCAACGCACCCCCGCCCGGTAGCTATCCGGCTCAAGCCAGAGCTGCTGCCGCAGATCGCCTTTTAGGCAAAATAGCTTCGGCCCCTTGCGAAAATTGAACAGCCGAAACAGGTGGTAGTGATCAGAATGAGCACGCGAGCAGTCGAGTTCGTTAGGCGTGATAAAAAACGCACTTTCTTTGGCAAACGCCGTAGTCTTGACTTCAATCAGTCGGTCGCGTCCATCGGGTTCAAACGAGAGAATATCGAATCCCAGCCCATCGCCTTGGGTAATTGCCACGTGCTCGACTCGTTCGGCAAGCTTTTCTTGCCCGGCTTGGAGCAAGCGGTGCTGCTCGAAACGTATCACTAAGTGTTCGCCCGCAAGCCCCAGCTCGCGGTTGCGGGTTTCCCGGGCCAGGTAGTCGCGTTTTTGTGGCAGACGAACCGAATAATCAGCGTGGGATTCGCGAACGCCCCTTTGCGGCGGCGTTGTTCTAGGAGGTTCGACAATAATGCGCTCGTCTAGGGTTCCAGCAGTATCGACCACGGGGAGGTCAGCGGCCAAGCGCGCTGCGCGATCGACGAGTTCGTTTCTCAGCAATAGTTCCTCAACGACTTCGACCAGACTTTGCTGATAGTTGCTGCGCGGCTTGTAGCCATCCACATAGGGGCAGTTAGCATCGCGCAACACCGCGCTGATATTGGCGTGCTTGAATTCGATAGCGCCAGCCGAGCGGCCATCGAGCCGTGTCGTGAGTGCTCGATTGAGTTCGCGCTTGTTATAGCTTTGCCCGCTCAGTTCCGCCACCAGCATCTGCCGGTAGGTGAGAACGGTCGCCTCGACCTCGCTTGTACTCCAGGGTGTCGCCCGACTCATATTCTTCACTCAATATTCTGAATCTGAATATTGATTAAATTTTGAATATTCAACAATTACAATAGTTTTTATATTTTTTTGTTTTGACAAATGTGTTTACTACCCATATCACTACCCGTCCAGCAAAGATACATATTAGTCGGTCTCGTTAGAGGGGATAGGGCCCAAAGTGATTGTGGCAGTGTAGCTGTTACCGAAGACCGATGAGAGGCAGTTCAATTGGCCGGTTCCGTCCCGGAAGGGGAGCATGTAGATTGCGCAAACGAATCTGTTGGAAATCGAACGCTTTGAGGCTTTTACAAGCTACGCTTCAGAGTCCGGATCATCTTCTCGCCACATGCTTATACGTCCCGCGGTATTGAGACCCTTCTCCCAATTGCGGTTTGTCCAGTAGTGTCCGTCCAGAAACGGCTGACTTCCATTAGATTTTTTTAGCTTGAGACTAGCAGCTCCCTGATGGTTACTGCTGTCTGTTTCTTTGGCTTCTGGAGTGTCATTCCAATAGATATAGTGCAGAGAGATGTCGCCATCCTCTAAATTGCGCAGGATGCGAACAGCTTTGGTTTTAGACTCTGAGTACTTGCTGTCTGATGTCAGTTTCACTCGCAAGGTAAAAAGTCGCACTTTGATATTGACGTCAGCAAGTGTTGGGTTATTTGTGCCGACCGGTAGACCATGTGTCGTTGCAATCGTTGGCCAGTTGCTAGTGAGCTTGGCGCGCCACTTCCCATCCAAGTGGGGCAATATATTTGGTAATAGCTTCTGAACCCATTTCCAGCTTGCTATCCAAGGAACAACTGGAAGTGTCTCGCCTAGGAGTGACAATAGGGTTATAACAATCGTAATACTCCGTAATCCGATAGAAATATAGTCCCAAGCATCAACCGGTTTTGAGGCAAGACACCACCCTCCGAATACGAGAAGCGCCAGCACGGCAGTAATCCACGCGAGCGCTTTCCAGCCCATTACTTGATACATGCCCCCACCCCTTGTTTCGTTAAATAACTAAGCGTAGCTTAATGTTAAACACTAGGTTCTAAAAGGGGGTCAACGCATGGCTGTCAATGCCCATCGTTCTTTCAACGGTTCACACGAGCATGCCTATCTCCACCAGTTGAAGGTTCCTGATGAAACGATAGATGAGATGCGCGAGGCTCGTGATAGCATTCGCCAGACATTGCGTGCTTCTTTCCGCGAGTGGAGCCGAAATTTAAGCCAAGAGGGAAACGATAGTGATTTAGTCGTCAACTCTGCTGTAGGCCAAGGACCTTTTGTTGGAACGCCGAAGTTTCGGATGCAAGGTAGCCAATCGTACTACACGGCTAACGATCCCGCTCATAAGCCACCACAACAGGTCGATCTGGATGATGGGATGTTTCTGCCTGTTTCATTTCTTGATCAAGGCGGCAAAACGCATCCAGTTCTTGTGAGCGCAGCTTACTTTAAGGTTGTTGAGAGGACACTAGAGCCGCTGTGTAAAGCTAACGGCTGGAAGTTAGTAACAGATCGTGCATCGTGTGTTCGTGTTGAACTTAACAACGAATGCCACGTCGACATCGCGCTTTATGCAGTTCCCGATCAAGAATTTCAGACCCTGATTGAGAAGTCAGAGCATGCTCGAAGCGAGATGAGTGCTAATAATGCACTCGACCGCCTCGAGATTCTCGACGAAGCTTACGCTAGGCTCAGATCAGACCAAATGATGCTTGCTCATCGCAAGAATGGCTGGATGCCGTCAGATCCAAGGAAGCTGGAGGACTGGTTCAAAGGAGCAGTCGAGGAATTTGGTTATCAGGTTCGATACGTCTCACGCTACCTCAAAGGCTGGCGAGACGAGGAATGGGAAAGTTCGCGCCTATCATCGATTGCTTTAATGTCTGCGGCGGTGACGGTGTTTAGGGAGAATGGTGCACATGCTTTTGATGGCAGGGATGATCTTGCCTTGCTCGCTGTTGCCAAACGTTTACCGGATATTTTAGGAGATCGCATTCCTAACCCACGGGTGGATGGGGTTTACCTCGATGATGGTTGGTCATCTGAAGAGCGTGCTCAGTTCATTGAAGGCGCACGCGGCTTGGTAGCTGCACTCACAGACGCCCTAGAAAACTCAATGTCGGCAAATTTTACTATCGAACGTCTGCAAAGCCGCCTTGGCGACCGACTACCCAGCGATAGATCGTTGGTGGTTATTGAGAAAAGTAATGCGTCAGAAGCGCCTTCGGCCTCCGCAGTTGTAGGGCTTTTTAAGGACGAAGACGCCGATGCTCGACCAGCAGTGCAAACGGGCGGTGATGAGCGTTACGGGTAATATCAGAACTGTCGAGGAGCTGCGGCTCGAAGCACTGAGGGAGCTCCATAGGTTCCTTTCAGAGCTTGGTGGCTACACTCTACCAGCAGAGATAATTTCAGGGTTTGCTCGCCGCCAATATACGCATGGCTGGCAGCTGAAACTAGGCGATGGGCCGAACCACAAGATTAAGGTTATGGCAGATTCGCATTTTCCGTTCGACCCCATATCTGTATTCGCCGATCCAAGCCTCTATCGATTCATCCCCCACGTCGAACGTGATGGATTCGTTTGTACCCTGCCAGGGCAAGCTACTATCGATACAGGCCAAACTACAGCGGTCGCGCGAGATGTATTGCAGCGGGCTTACCGGATTCTCGCGACAACTTCATCGAGCATGCGTGTTCGGAACGATTTTGTTACTGAGTTCCTCTCTTACTGGGAAGGAACAATCAATGGTCGTACCGTCCTTTCCCTTCTAACACCCGGCGGTGAAGTACGTACGATCGTCGTTTGGCGCGGTGAGCGCTTTATACTGATTGCAGAGGATGAAAAAGCAGCTACACGCTGGCTTCGGTTCAGCTATGGGGACTCGAAGCTCATCCGAGCGCAGCGATTCAAGTTTGAAAATGGGCTCTACATTCCGCTATCGGCGCCACCCACTCCAAAGAATTATCCTCTGACTCCTGATAAGGCATTACGATTAGCCGACGTGGAAGGCGAGGCCAAAGGAAAAGCGATAAGGAAAGCGATCGACGGTCACATAGCGTCTTTTTTGGTCATGTTCTCCGGCCATACCACAAACGGGCCAGCCTTCTTCGCGATCGACGTTCGAGTTCCTAAACCAGAAAATCGAGGCCCTTACATAGCTCCAGTCGACCGGTTGATCAGAGGGTTTCGCTTCAAAAAAATTGAAGAGCCCCTCCCTGCAAAGAGTATTCGCCCAAGGCGGTCAATCGAGTGTCGCCGTGTTCGGCGCATTGATCCGTCTTGGGTCCATGGACGCGATGCCATTACAAGCATTCCGCATTTGCGTGAGCCTCATGTAGTTCTTATTGGCTGTGGTTCTCTTGGTTCATCTGTCGCTACTCAGATTGCACAGTGCGGTGTAGGGCAAATTACACTGGTTGACCCTGACCTTATGGTAGCAGCCAATGCTGGTCGGCACGGACTAGGTCTCGATGCGCTTTACCGGAACAAGGCGAGCGCGCTGCGCGAACATTTGCTTGCGCGATTCCCTCACTCAATTGCGATCGAGCGGCATGAGAAGCGCTGGGAGGATGTTACATGGGCTGGCGGTAACGTTTTTGCGGAAGCTGATGTTGTTGTCTCTTCGATCGGGGATTGGCGAACTGAAGAAGCACTGAACATGGAATGGATCAGCAGCGGTCGTTCAAGTCTTTTTATCGCTGGTTGGACAGAACCGTTTGCAGGAGCAGGGCACGCGGTTATTCTCGATCAACAATCTGGATGCTTGGCTTGCCATCTGAGTGCGTTCGGTGTTCCCGACTTTCGCGTTACACAGTGGCCTGAGCTTGGGACAGTAAGGCAAGAGCCTGCCTGTGCTGCAATGTTTCAACCATATGGACCCATTGAGCTCGGCCATATCCAGTCCCTTGTTTCACAAGCCGTCGTTGATGCTATCACTGGATCGGTAACGGATGAGCAACGTCATCGAATCTGGTGTGGTCAAAAAAGGCTCGTTTCTGCCAACGGAGGAGTATGGACGAACAGATGGGCTTCTGCCTATCCCGGTCGTGATGAAGGAGGGTTCCTGACGGCGCGGACTTGGGAGCCTAACCGACGGTGCAAGCACTGCGGGTCGACAATATGAGCCTTCGCTACACTCTACCGCACAGCGACGAAACGATACTGTTCCCTAGGCAAACTCTGTTGCATCTAGAGCGCTATCAGCAGCGATTTCGATGGCAACCAGAAGCTGGTGGCCCGCTATTCGTACGCACATTCGGGAAAGAACATGTAGTCGAGAAGGCGGGCGGGCCGTTCGCTCTAGACCACAGATATCGTTTCGGCTTTATCCCACATCATCCATCTGCACAGGCTTGTATCGACGAACAGAGACAGCTAGGCCGTCATTATGTTGGGAGTTGGCATACTCATCCTGAGCTTACGCCTCGACCGTCGAAGGTAGACCTCCAAACCATGAGCGAGCTATTTCAGCGCTCAACGCATTCGCTGAATGCTTTTGTCTTCGTGATAGTGGGGACTGGAAAGCTAACATCATCACTATATACCTGCCTTTGGACAGGCGATGCAGTTCTACCTCTTTCATAGGCAGGTACTGAGCATGCCCGTGATTCGCAACGGCCAGTTTCCAATAAGAACAATCGTTTCTTTAAAACTTGCAATGATAGTAGTTTTTAAAGGATATCGTTCGACATCTCGTAGGTATCGTGTTGAGGAAATGCCATGACCCGACGTCACCCCCGGTTTGTGCAGGGCCTAGATTAAATATTGGAGGCACTATGAATGCCCTACTCTAGAGGATCAAGTGGCCGAGGCAGGGTGTTTCATGCAGATCATCAAGAGAAGCTGCCTTCTGTGTTTTAGTGTGATAAAGAAGACATGGCGACTCGTGCCTTTGAAGATACCCTAAAGGGCCCTTGGCACTATAGGAATCAGACTGGCGCATAACCTGGAAGTCTACGCTTAGGTGCTTAAGAAAGCTGTCGCTGATCCGAGCACTATTCAATAGCGTTGCACCTGGAACTTGAGACCGCTATGTATCAATACCGTCACAACGCTAACTCTTTTGGCCCTGTTGATAAACAAAGCGCTAAAACACGATTTATATGTGCTAATACGATCACACTACTTGCCCCTATGGCTCGCCTATTGTGGCCGAAGTATCAGAAGTCAGTTTACGCTCTCGGGCTAGGACAGCTAACCGCTCTGCGAGCAACTCCCCTTGGGAGCGAACGAGCACCAAGTTAATTAAGTGAGGTTCTAAAGCGGCTATTTGTGACTCCATTAATGCTTCGTACGTTGTCATATCAGCAGCTTCAATAGGCGAGTTATCCGGGCCTCCCATCTTGGCCTCCAATGCGCAGCGCTGATCAATTTGCTCTGCCACTGAAGTAAGCAATGTTTCAATTACGCGTTGATAAGCCTGTTCGGTTTGCTGATATTTTACCTGTTGTGATTTTAATTGTTTTTGATAGGTAGCCTTGGTCTTCTGAACGTTTACTATTGCACGTTGATGGTCATGCCAAGCATCACTAATTACTGTACAAAGTTCCTTTACTTTTGTATTTTTGTGCTTTTTAGAAAGCTTTTCCAACGTATCTAAGGTAGAAACAGGTAGTACAAATGTTGCAGATTTTTTATTAGGTTGCTGACGTACCTTCTTTTGTCGCCACGCATTCTTCGATTTTTCATAGCATTCACGAAATAATGGATCATTCATATTTGCTTCAATAGCTCTTAACAATAAGAGTGAATGCGGGTTTTTAAAAACACTATTATTCCTAAAATATTGATAAAACCCAGCATGCCTTTTGCCAAGATAATCAATTATCCAATTAACTTGGATCGCATTATTTTGGTCGATCCAATCACAGTAAGAAACTGTCACAAGACAATACTCCAACATTAGCTGACAACAAGCAAGTGATAAAGATAGAAAATAAATTCAGATATAAGACTGTTAAAGTTTAATCCGACACGACAGCTAAAGATTTTTAAATTTTAGCCAAAACTTAGTCACACAACAAGTCACGTGACGTGTAACGTGACTTAGTAATTTTTGTATAATATAATTTCCTTATAAAGGGTATTTTTAGCGATTACAAATTATCATATTTTACTGACAAGGAGCATGGCATGGGCTTCCAGTTATTTTATTTCGAAAGCACCGATCTAACATCAGAAGCTCGTTGGTTCCTATGGCAGTGGGAACGCCGGATTGGTTTACATAAGCCGTTCGACGGTACGGTAAAAGATTTACTGAGCCACTTGAAAATGTCAGTTAAACAAGGGCAAAAAACGTTACTTGAAATGAAAAAAAATGGGGTTATAGAAACAGCATCCGTGATAAAAAAAGTGGGGCGACCGAGCTATAGATACTGTATCGCTAAAACGATGCTTGAGACTTTAAAAAACCTTCGTAGTGAAGCACCTCTTTTATCAGACTTTATAGAACACATAAGTGAATACGACCCGCCTGTCGCTGGGGATACGGGTAATGAAAGAGACCAAGATAAAGCGAACAGTGTATCTTTATCGGTGTATAATGAAACAGCGCTTATAGATTCAACCCTTCTATTTAATAAAACATCAGATGAGAATGAAAAAATAATAAAACTACCTCTACCGATCAGACAACCGAATTTATATCATAGCCATCAACGTAAAGAGCGACTGACTCAGTCAAACCGTTGGTTGTTACTTGTGATGTTGGCGCGTTCAGAAGTACCAGGTATTGTGACCAACCTAAGTAATGCCAAATTGCAGCGTTTAACAGGGATGACTGCCAATCAACTTGCTAGCCAGATAAAAAAGCTCAAGACACTCGGCATTATTTTGGACCACCAAACGGGGCAAGCAGGCAAGGTACTGGGTGAGCGTATGATCTCGATCTACCAGTTAGATCTTTCTCATTCATTACTCGGTCGGCCAAATAGTAAAGTTCTAACACTGTATTCCCCCATATTAAATAACAACACATTCACCGAACTAAGCCATGGGCTTATTGATGCAATGATAGTTTATATTATCAGTTCGGAATATAGAGCGATACTTACTAAAAGACTCGATTATCTTTATACCCAAATCCACATTGAGAAAGATTCAACCAAAGTAACTTCTAATATATCAAGTAGATTAGAGTCATTAAAAAAAATTGAAAAAGAAATAAATGAAAGCATAAGTGCTTTTTATGATGCTAAGAATTTCTTGCCTACAATAGATCATCTATATTCGACGATTAAGGCGTTTGCGATAAATTGCGATACCTCTCAAGTAGATTGGTTGCGTACACGCATTCATACTCAAGCTATGCAAATACTATCGATGCAATGGAAGTATTTAGAAAACAATGAACCTTTACCCAACTCACCCGATTTTCAAGAAAAGCCTGAAGCTGCACTTCGTCATCAGCTTGCATACAAACTGGCGATGGACTTACATCACCTACTAAAAAAAGCTGCTGCTAAACAACAAAATATAGATTTTAAATTCGAACTATTAAACTTTACACTTACTCCTTACTACGAATTAAACAAAGAAACATTATCCGCTTTGGTTTTGCGGTGTTTTACTATAAATGATAATACGATAGGTCTTTTACCTGACTGCATAATAGAAAAATCATATATATACTTCAACATGAGAAAATATTGGCAAACTCATCGCCAAAAAATCATATCAGCACAGCCTAGTTAACACTTCGCAAAGACTATTTATCGATAACTACATTTTCCAACTAATTAACTTTGCATCTAAGCTTATATAGCTAAATAGTGATGTGGCATTTCACAGTAGATCAAATCCATTAAATTTCCTCTATAAGTAAAAAATACTCAGCAGCCTCATGTCATGAACAAACAAAAGGAGTTCGTCATGAGCAACCGACTGATCCGCATAAAAGACGTCATGGACCGCACTGGGCTGGCCAGGTCGACGGTCTACAAGTACATCAGCCTTGGACAGTTCCCTCAGCCTATCAAGCTGGGCACACGGGCCGTTGCTTGGGTCGAGCGTGAAGTGGAGGCCTGGATCTGCGAAAACATCCAACGCAGAGATGAAGCAGTGCTGAAGTAACCCGACCTTTCCCTAATTTAAATCAAGAGTGATTATTCAATGACGACTACTCACTCCCACCAGCAACCATCAGTACCTGTTAGTCGCTACCAGCTCCCACAAGCCTTGTTTAATTATTATTATTTAAATCAAAGGGTAATGGGAGGGGCATCAAGCCCCGCACCTGAGTAGCGAGCGAAAAGGTAGCTATCCAAACGTCGCCACCTGAATGAATCCAGCACCCGCTGGAGGCTTCGGCGTGCCTGACATAAATGCCCATGCCTCAGAAGGCATGAGCCAGTCCCCCCTATCCGAGGTAATTACAATGCTGCAACGACACCCATCAAACGCCAACTTGTGCTTGAACGCTGCTCATACCTTCAATGGGCTTGCTCTCCAGGAAAAGCATCTGCCAATGGCCGATGAATACCTTCAGGCCCTCTACGACACGATGCAAAAGGCACTAGGCGATTACCCTCGCGTTCTCGCCTTCAGGATTGATCCTATGATCCCTAAGGAAATAAACGACAGAATGCCATTAGAAGAGCATAGAGGCCTTCTCGCGAGGTTCATCGCCTCCCTAAAGGCTATCATCAAACATGATCGTGAAAGTAAGCGTCAAGCTGGCTGGGTGCCTGATACCAAGGTGCGCTACGTGTGGTGTCGGGAAATCGGACGCAACCGTAAACCGCACTACCACTTGTTGCTCTTACTTAATCGTGACGCCTATCACATGCCAGGTAAGGCGTGCTCTCAAAACGAGAACCTCGTCAGTCGCGTATCACGTGCGTGGTACAGCGCACTGGGGGTTGCGTGGAATCCTCAAGAACCATGGGTTCACGTGCCTGAGCATCCGTACTATTGGATCGATCGGGGTGATCCGAATAACTTTCAGGAGGCGTTCTATCGTGCCTCTTACCTTTGCAAAGCGGATACAAAAAAGTACGGGTTAGGTTTACGAGCGTTTGGAACCAGCCGAAACTAAAAGCCCCACCATGGTCATTGAGCAAGGCTGCTAAGCAGCTCTTTGCCCACTAGCCCCCACACCGCTAAACTCGGTTCACTATTTTGTGGGTTCTAGGTGTCCGCCATGCCCACGGTTACTGCCATACATGGAATCATTAATGAGCCCCACCGTTACGCTGCACGGTGGGGTGCCATCAAAGATCTAAAGCACTACATTGGCGCGGAGCTGAACAAAGCCACCGAAGCGATTGAAGAGCACAATGCCACGCTAGAAGGCGTGCTGGTGTTTACAAAACCCGGGGCGATTTAGTCATATGAAATATGGATCTTTCCAAATTCAGCAACATTATGACCTTCATCCCTTACAGATGAAGCCCATCGAAAGTCCTAAAAGACCGCCATGTCTTTGATCGATTCTATTATCTTTAGCTCGCCACTCATCTCATCCTCCTAAGCTTTTTGTTCTTGCCTGATAAACGTCACCTCAAAGGCCTTACTAGACCGAAACTGCTGTAGTCGGTTAGAAAATGCGAAAGCCTCATTCATCTCATAGTGCTGAAAGATGTCCAATCCCCTGTCCAGCGATATCTTCCAGCCGTGGTCCGTAACGATATGACGGGCGTGAATGGTACCGCTGTCGTCAAACTCCCAGGTGAAGTCGATGCCCACGGCGCGAGCGGATTCCTGGATTTTTTCAAAACTCTCGTCTTGTAGGTCACCCTTGAACTCGTCCCTGACGGTGACGAGGTGAACCGCCACTTCATCTTCTTCGGCCTTGTTCTTCACGATGGCTTCGAGAAACTCCATGAAATTGCGGATCTGGTAGAAAAGCCGAATGTAGGGATCTGTGACGGTGATCGTGCTGGCCCCCTTCAGATACGGGCCAAACAAACCGTCATATGAGATGCCCTTCTGGTTTTCCTGGAAGGTCAGGTGCTTTTCCTCCAGTACGGGCTCGGGGGCGTGTGGCTCTTTGGGCTCGACACCTTTAACGTCCGCTGTTGGCTCGGGTTCTTCTCCGACGTCATCAGGGTTAGTCACCGTTTGGTGGTAGTAGCTTGGGTACTCTTCTTCCTCAAGTGTGGTGACCAGCCGTTCCTGCCCTTGCTGATCCTGATAGGAAAAGCGTACTTCACCGTAGGTGGTATCAATCCGCTGTAACTGATCCTTGACCCGCTTGCGCCCTTCGATGGCAAAACGCAGCACTTCTTCCACATCTTCTCTGGTCGCTGCCCCCTGGGGGAACAGGATCTTCATCAAGCCGGAAAAGGTCTTGTTGATACCGTCCCGGTCACGGGTCGATATGTCCGAAGAAAGGGTAAAGTGCTCCTTATACTGATCGGAATAATCGTAGTTCCGCATCGAGCGCAGGATTTCCGCGAGGTAGTCCACCACGAAGCCATAGCCGTCGGAGAACATCTCGCCCCGGATGATATCGACCTCCCACCCCGGGATGTAGAAGTGGATCCGGTCCAGAAAGGCGGAATCGTAGAATTTGTCCGGCAGCTCATCGAACAGGTCCGAATGCTTCAGCATATAAGGTACGGTATGCCGGGTATTCCCCACGAACATCATGGACGCCTCGGCGCCCAGGGTCTCCACGCCCCGGGAGAAGGACTTGTTGGCCATATAGTTCTTCATGATGTCGACGAGGGCTTTGTCGACGCGCTTCTGCTTGCCGGCGAATTCGTCGAAGGCCACACAATCCCAGTACCCTACCAATCCGATCTTGCCGCTGGAGTTACTCACAAACAGCTTGGGTACGGTGACTTCACCTCCGGATACCAGAATCCCATGGGGCGAGAACTCGGAGTAAACGTGGGATTTGCCTGTCCCCTTGGGTCCGAGTTCAATCAGGTTGTAGTTGCGCTCGCAGAAAGGAACCAGGCGCAGGAGCTGGAGGAGCTTGCTGCGCTTGCCAAACATTTCCGGATTAAAGCCAATGCTCTGTATCAACAGGTCAATCCACTCATCGGTGCTGAACTGCTGACGCGCAGCGACGTAGGCGTCGTAGTCGAAATGCGAAAGCTGAATTGGCTTGAGGGTGGACAGGATCCAGGGGCTGGCGTTCTGGTCTTCAGAAAATACGTATTCGATGTCCGCGATGCACCAGACGCCGCTTACCAGAAGTTTGGGGTGGGCCTTAACGGTTCCCGAATCTACCAATACCTTCTTGATCCCCAGGTTGGAGAACTGCGCCTCGTAGGCATCCGTCTTCTCATTCAGGGCCACGCTGATCTTGTCGATCACCTTGTAGCGCCCTTTCTCCTTGATATTAGAGCGCACCAGTCCGGCTTCATTACGGTGGACATAGTGCTTGGCCAGAATCTCCTTGACCGTTTCGATACCCGTCTGAATCGTGGCCTCATCGCTGGTGGCGCAGTACTGGCCGAGCAGATATTCCAGTACGTATGAAGGAACGATGGCGTTGCCCTTGACCGTTTTCACTAGGTCTTTGCGCACTACCAGGCCCGGGAAGTGTTCGTTGATCTTTTGGTCAAGCGTACTCATTGGCTACAACCCTCAGAAATCGAAATCACTGGTAAATGAGCGCCGCATCAAATACCTGAGCGACTTGTACTCCTTGTAGTGGGAGGTACCGGCGTGCTGCTCGTCCAGTCGCAGGAAAACCTCCTCGCCGTTGGCCTCGTCCGCTTTGCGGCTCAGCACGAAACGCACCTGAAGCTCTCGCTCGCGGGGGTTCTCCGATGTCAGATCGAACGACAACTCATGACTATCCGATATCAACTCCCCTGTCTGGGTATAAATACCGGCCCTCAGGTGGCGAGGTTGCACTTTTTCGGTAACTGGCCCGGACTGATACAAGGTGACCGCCAGTTGGCCGGCAGTGATCACCGAGCTGGCCCCACGCAGGATGTCCACCTCAACAGCTCTGACATCGCTCTGGCGCTTCTTGTTGACCTTCAGGACCGGAATCACCACTTCCTGCAACGATGCGCCACCATGCACAAAACGGCTACCAGAGCCCTTGAGGCGCAGCCGGTTAATAGACTTGGGAATCTGCGCCTCCATATCACCACCCAGCCCAAGCTGCTCAGACGAGAAGTGATGGAAAGCGGGAGAGGCGGACAGCTCCTTACCCAGCACGAACCGGCGATCCCGGTAGCGAATATCGTCGCCAGAAACGGCATCGCCCAGGAAATCACTCTCGTCCAGCTCATGGTTTTGGTAAATAAAGCCGTGATCAGCGGTGATCAGCAGGTTGTTGGCGTTGGCGGCCGTAAGCTTCTTGATCAGGCGTATGAGGTCAACCAGGGTCTGTTCCGCCGCTTCAAAGGCCTGCCCCTCTGAATGCATCTTGTCGCCGGTGTGGTCGATACGGTTGTGGTAGATGTAAACCACATCATTACCCTTCAGTAGCTCCCGGCTGTCGTCCCGGTTGAGCTGCATAAAATCTTCCGCCTTGACGGCCTGCCCCCGCCCATCCAGGGCGGCCTGCAGGATTTTTGTGCGGTTGACGGTGCCCTGTGAGCTTTGGCCATCCACCAGTACCGTGCCGGTATCGTTGTCGGCGATCGCCAAGGACTTGTTGGGCAGCAGCGCCGCCATACCGAGCTGGGTATAGCTGGGAAGAGTCGAGAGTGCCGGTTCAAGCTCTGCGCTGTAACGATCTTCCTGCCGGATAAAGCCCAGCAGCTCGTCACCAATCTCGTAGCGCATGGCGTCGGAAATGATCACACAGATCCGCTTGTCCTTGCGCAGGTACGGGCGAACCCAGTGCTCGAAAAAGGCTTTTTGCTGAACGACCGGATAGGCCTCCCAGCGCGGCGCGGCATCCACGTGAACCTGGAAGCCGTCGCCCAGCTTGAGCAGGTAGTTGTTGGAATACAGGTTCTCCACCTGCTCACTGAGATCGCCCATCAACGATGCCTGGCCGGACATGCGCACATGGTAGGTAAACTTGCGGTAGAGCTGATCCAGCTGGAACCAGGAACGGCTGTATCGCTGAACGCCGTCGGAGAGGCTGTCCATGGTGAGACGAGCCTCGCCCAGCATCTGGACAAAGCGCGCTGCAAACTCAAGGGCTTCATACAGGTGGCGGAACTCCCCGTACCAATGGCCCTGACGCCGCTGCCGCACCCACAGTGCCACATCGCCGCTGGTGACCGTGCGGCCTACCACCGCTCGCACAAGGTCACTGATAATCTTCTGGTCGATTAGCCGGAAGTAGTCCAGTTCAGTCAGGTCCCGGAAGTCCCGTTTACCGAGATCCTGCTCAATGCCCAGCACCTCGGCACACTCGGCAGACAGGGTTTCAAACCCCTGCTCGAACTGGCGGCTGTCTTTCCAGCGCTTGAGGAACACCAGCGCATCGCCGGTCAGCTTGACCTCGCCATCCGTGCCCATGGCGTAGCAGGACTTGAACAGCTCAATCACGAAGTCGCGCAGGCTCGGTTCACTTGCCTCGTAGCCGTAGAAACGGGTCAGCTGCTCCCACAGGAAGCCATTTAGGCCGCAACGCTCAATCAGCCGAATGCCATCATCACGGTCTTCCGCCAGTTGCTGCAGCAGGGTTTCCACCACCGAGTCCATACGGGGCTCGCTACCGGCACATACAGCCAGCATCTTCAGGCGCAGCTGGCCGGCGGTGTCATCCGGCTTCAGCAACTTCTTCAACGCCTCCTTGCGCTTGTTCGCTTGAAAGAACTCCGCGTGGGCCTGGGCTACCTCGGCAAACTCCAGGCCCAAGTCCAATTCGGACAGCCAGATGGCCACCTGATCAGTCCGGAACTCGCCGTGGGCCAGCTGTACGTCCAGCAACCAGTTGTCCAGATCCTCCGGTTGTGGCCCTTCCTTGTACAACAAGAATTTCTGTTCCGGCGACTCCCGCAGGATGCGATATTTCAGGCCGTACTCGTTGTTGGCGATCTCCAGCTTCTCGACGTTCGAAATGGAAACCGCCTCGAAGTCACTGCGCAGCTCTTGCTTGGTGTCGTACCAGAAGATGATCCGATGCTTATCAAACAGTCGCGTCAGAGCCGTTTGAATCTGGCTGCTCATGAGACTACCTCGTCCAGCTCTTCATCTTCACTGTCAGCCACACTCTCCGCCGCCAACGGCGCGGACATGTAAACTCTGGATATCAAGCGCTGTTTTAGGGCTTCCCGCCTGGCCAGGTAGAACGCCTTGAATGAGATAAATTCCAGATCTGCATTCTCGATGAGCAGGTCTCTAGGGGATAGATGCACATTCCGATCTGAAAGCCATTCCTTCAAGGGGCGGTCTTTCTTCGCAAGATTTTGCGAATGATTCAGCAGATGGAGATTGGGGATCGCATTCCAGTGAACTGGATCGCGATAAAACGCCATCAACTGCTCGTCATTGGCCAGAAAACTGGCGTTCTTCAGCAACTTTTTGTCAAAGGCTACTCTCGGATGAAGGTGATCAATGTGAAAGACTTCTGACACATTCATTTCCGGGAACAGCAAATGCAGTAACGCGCGGCAGCGCCCCTCTCCATGCTGCGTTTCCAACAGTTTATCGAGGGTTTCTTCATCGAAACGCAGATCCTTGTTCGTCGCTTTGTAACGCTCGATGATGGCAGGCAACGGGAAGGTATCGTCGGTGAGGTGCTTTACTAGAACATCCCTCATGCTGCTTAAAATGGAGTCAGCTTGACCGCCGAAGACCCCTTTCAAAAGCGCCATATAAAACCACTGGCTGATTACCGCACGTTGCTCATGGCATTTCGCAAGGTTATTAATTTTCCTGAAGAGCGGCTCTCCTGAAAAGCATTTTTTATACAAATAGTAACAGATCGGAATAACAGCGTTTCTGGAGGTCAGCGACTGCGGCGTAATACCGAATCGCCGCACGAGGCGGAATGTTTCGGTAATACATTCTTTGATCTCGGGCCACTCTCGCTGGATTCGGGCAACCTGCTCGCCCTTGAAATTTCTCACTTTGAAACGGACATCGACTTCCGTGAGCATCAAGCAGGTTTTCAACAACCAGTCACGCTCTATGTAGAAACCCATCTCCGTGTTCTGATGGATGTGATGAGTCAAGTCATCAAGCTCTTTCCGAAAATCCCCATCCCAGTGGGCAACAGCAATCGACATCAGCAGGTCAGAAAAGTCCAGCTTGGTGCCTCCACTGTTGGTACGGATAAATACATCTAAAACATGGTCGATTTGCTGACTGTTCTCATTGAAGTAGTGAATGATCCGCTGTGAACGGATCACATCATAAACTTTCAGCAGTGTCTTTCGAGCAAATGTATTTGTACTGAGTCCTTGTCGCTCGAGCTCTGGCATTACCACCTCCAAAAGCACATCATCGCTACTTTCTTGGTGTGGATACCTGAGTATTTCATGCATGCAAAGCCAGTGGTGGGCCGGGGTCTCTGCGGCTAACGAATCCTTATATTGCCGGTCTGTTAGGAACCGGAAGTTGTAATACATCAGTGATTCGTCGTCTTCTGATTCCAGTGGTGCTTTCAGATCCAGATACAGCTTGCGGGGCGGTAACACCTTATCGTCGCGAGTGCTGGGCCACCAAACTCTTGGCTTCTTGTACGCATATGTACCGCAAAGCCCAATGTAGAGAGATGTAAGACGCTGCTGGCCATCGATGACTGCCCTGAAATCCTTATAACTGGCATTGGTTGGGACGTGAGGGTTCTCCTCACTGAAACGCTGGCAGTAAGACTTTAAGAACTCGTAGAATTTGTAGTCGTTCTTAATACCATCATCCTTGATCTCCCACATCATGAACGTGTTGATGGGGTAACCCCGCATGATGGAGTCGAACAGCACGCAAATCTGATGGCTGCTCCAGACGAACTTCCGCTGTATTGCCGGCAGCAGATAGTCTCGCTGATTGATGGCATCAATCGCGTCTTTAATAGTAATGGCCTTTTCGTACTCACCTGCCATGCCGACAGCTCCTTACTGTTTCAGGACAAGCCTGGAATTTTCTTCAAGGCGTCGTCAAATTCCGGATAGTTCGCCTTCACCCCTTTATCGAGATCGATTTCCTTTTGCTTCGTCGCCAACGGGTAAAGTACATCCCGCTCGTAATCATCCAACTCGGCTAGGGTTTTGTTGATCTTCTCGATCTCTTTCAGGGCCTTGGTCTTCTCGCCAGGAGAGGCCCCGGCGCTGATACTGACGGCCTCCAGATGGTTTTTCCGGGCCTGCAGCTTCTCGTCTTTGAAATCGCGCAGATACTTCAGCACCATGCCCACGGTGTGGGGCTGGTAGCGGTGCATGTAGATCAACGCATTGAATGAGCCCTCGGGAGAGGAAAACAGCCAATAAATGGGCCGTTTCTTGTAACGAGACCAATGGTCTTTGTAGAAGTCCTTTAAGAAATAGTCGCGAATCGTCTTACGCTTACGCGCATTAGGGTTAGCTGGGTAGAGGCTATCTTCTAAAAAGCGGAGGTTTTCATCATAGTGCTCGTCGCCAAAGGCGATGCGCAAGAATTCACGGAAGCGCTCAGTGATGTCGTCGGTGAACCAATCGCCATCAAGCATGGGGATGACATTGTCATCGTCCGCCTGGAAGCTCGGCTCCGGAACCCGCTTTAGGTAATCCTCGATGGTCTCGCCCTGATTGGCCAGGATCAGCCCCGGTTCTTCAAGAGAATAACGGCCGAACATACAACCCACGGCGTATGAGATCAGTTCGCGCATGGTGTCAGTCAAAAGAAGTGACTCCAGCTCTTCCTCGCTCTTGTCGCTGCCGTAGCGGTAGTTCGGATTGCAGGTCAGGGTGATCTCGTTGAGTGGCATCTCGGGCATCAGTTCTTCTTGAAGGCCATAGGCCTCGATGAAGATTCGGTTGTTCTCTTGCTCCAAGCGCTGCATTTCCAGCGTCATTTCGCGCCAATGGGCGCGAAGCTTCTGGCAGCTGGCCTTTAAGGTTGCCTGACGGTAGTCAGCATTCAGTAGCGGGAGGCTGGTGAAATCCCAGGAGATTTCATAAGAATTCCAGTCATGTTTACCAATAGAGATCAGTCGCTTAACATTAAGATCTAAATCTTGTTTGCTATCTTTGGGCGGTTGAAACGGAACACGTGCCATATCTCCCACCTGAAACGTCGTAGTCGGATTGAGAATTTGCATAAATCCAAGCATGAGCTTGCTATTCATCAATCCGATTACTTGTTTCAGCTTACTCCTTGCTGGAAAGCCTGAAGATCCTTTAACGTCAAAAATAAAGCCATTAGGAGCGTGTCTAGCGGCAAATGAGTTCGTCGTTATGTCAGCCCATGTGATCCCCTCTTTGAAGTAGTACTCTGTATTTTGAGGCCTGGATCGTACTTTTCCGTTCTCGTCCTTAAAATTTCGGATGCGAGTTCCGTCATCTTCCCAATCAACGACATACTCACAGTTACCGTACCATTTACGCCAGTCGCCACCCTTGTTGTATGGGAACCACTTTAAGTTCGTTTCAGATGCCTCATCGCGTGATGCGAGCCCAAAGCCAATCTCTTTTATGGAGATTTCATGCCACGCTCTCATGAATATGTCATTTGATCCTGTTTGCAAACCAACTCTAGGCTTTACAAGCTCTCCAAACAAAGTAGCATTGGCAAAGATTTGACGAACAGTATCACTTACCCAGTAAGCAATAGGACCGCCCGGTATCTTCTTGAAATCTTCTGTTGAGGCGAGAAAAGGATTTGAGCGGCGTTTTCTGAGATTCGCATCCTTCTCCGCCTCATTTTTACCATCAGAGAGTTTCAGAAAAGATCCCTTGCAGTTAGTTTTTCTTGAATTAGTTATTACAAACGCAGTAGTTGAGACAACCTCCCCACCAATACTATCGAAGGCCCTTGCGCCTAAATGAGCCATGGAAGCAATTGTATGTTTATTGAGCATAGTGGTACGCAAGGTCTCAAACGAAGATAAAAACATCCAGCTTTGCATGGTTATCATTGCAACTGAACCATACTTGTTAGTCAGATCAAGATTACGCTCGATAAACATGGCAAATAGATCTAATTTGCTGTTTGGGTAATTATTTTTTGCGAATGCTTGCAATCGCCCCGCCATGCTTCTATTGCCCATATAAGGCGGATTGGCAATTACCACGTGGTATTTAGGGCTCAGGTAATCGGCCTGTCGCAGGGCTTGCAGCACCTTCTGATGGGTCATGCTGATAAACAGCTGTCCGGAGACGTTCTTTGACTCCAGAATCCTGAGCATGCCGTCTATGTCAGTGACATCCGGACGGATCAAGGAACCGAAGTTATGGGCCTCCTCAAACTGGCGAAGGGTGGTGAGCATCGGCTCAGTGAATAGGTCGCGCCCGACGAAGTTCATGTATTCTTTCAGCTCACCCTCTTCAAAATGTACACTTCCAAGGACACAAACATTGGGCTGAACCGGCTTATGAAAAAACCGGCGCTGCTTTGCCCGCGCTTTCATCGTTAGTGCAAAAGCGGCCAATTCACCGGCACGCTCATCGATCTCAATGCCGTAAAGATTATGAGTCAGAATCTTGGCCGGAATATCGGCAGGTTCGTAGCCTTCCTCTTCATAAATGGCATACAGTAGATCGAATGCATACGTCAGCATGTGTCCCGATCCGCAGGCCGGGTCGCAGATCTTGATCTCTTCGGGGCTGTTGATACGTAGAAAATCCGTCTCAGACTCATACGGCTTGATGTAGTAATCCATTTGCTCGACCAAACCAGAGTCTGGCCGATTGAGCATCCAGAGGCGGCCCAGTGAGTTCTCCACCAGATAACGCACAATCCAGTGTGGCGTGAACAGCTGGGTTGCCGCAGGGATATTTTCGGGAGTAACCTTTTTGTTCTTCTTGAGATCAGAAAATACTTGGTCTTTCTTCTCGGAGATATAAAACTGATACAGCCAGCCGATCACCTCGACATCCTCACAGGCATCCGGCGTCATGGCTTCGCGGGTATAAGCCAGGATTGAGTTGCCTGAAAGCAGATCATCCGACATCAAAAGCTCGGTGTAATCGTCAATGCGTTCGAACAGGAACGGCATCGCACTGTACCAATAGTTACAGGCTGCGACGACCAGCAGGCGATAGGCCTCCCCCTGCGGATCCTGACTGGGTGTTTTGCCATCCAGCAGAGCGAAGATCTTTTGACGGGTCGACTCCGACACCATTTCCTCATCGATGTGGCCCATCTTGGCATCAGCCAAGACCTCGGGCTGGAACTGCCCCTCAGCAGGGGAAACAATGCCAATGCGGTTATAACGGTTCACGTCCATAAAACGCAGGGCGCAGAAGCGGTTGAACCAGATATAGGCCACCCGCTCGATAACCTGCTCTTTGCCTTGGTTGTTTACCGCCTCTTCAAGTTTATTAATCGCCTGTGGCCTTTCTCGCCGGGCGGGACTCTCGTCGGCGAGTAACAGTTTGAGCTTGGCTGTAACCTGCTCTAGGAGGCTGCGGCGAGCGAATTGAGCGAATTTTTTAAGTTTCCCAGTTTCCACGGTTACTATCCTCAAGCTTGTGCATCGGCTATGCGTGACACAGGCCAATCCGGGAATATTTTATTCCAAGCATCAACCGATAAAACGATGCAGTCAGATATATGTTTTCGCTTCCACGCCTCAAACGACTCACAGCGGATGTCTGCCATCAGTCTATCTTTGAATCCAGTCAGGACTGCTTTTTGTATCTCTGAGTCGAAAGCATCTAGGCCTACCAAGACAATATATTTGAAAGGCTTTTTATCTTTTTCCATTAGGTGAAGGTAAAGATAAGAATCTCGGGCTTTTGGTGTTAACTCTTGCGTCAGAACAGAGTTATCTGAGAGGCGCTTTAGGTAACTATTTCTTTGCTTCTCCTGACTTTTGGAGTGCGAGGGATCTTTTATTTCAATGAGGAGTACGTCGTGCTCTCGTTCGATGACGAGATCAACAAACTTCATGCGGACAGGAAGTTTAACTCCTTGCCTATCCAGTTCACTCCATTCAATATCTTCGGGGAAGCTGAACTCAAGCTCCGCATTCTCTTCTGCCTTATAGATTCTCATGCAAACTACCCTAAAGCCCTTTTAACATCTGCGTCGTAGAGTTCTGCAAAAGCATTAGAAATAGCAGACTTACTAACTCCGTCGTAATCATCAGTCGTTTCAATATGAACTTCTCTATCATTCCCTTCGCGACATAGAGAGTGAAAGCGAACATGATCTCCAGCTCCCTTGTCAGAAAGCAGGTCCAGCCACTTCAATAAGACATAGTCATGCGTTCCGATAATGACTTGCTGACCGTTTCGAGAAAGCTCAAGAAGTACCTGTACGAGCTGTTTCATCAGCTTGGGGTTCATATTGGATTCCGGCTCGTCCCAGAATAGTGGTCCACTGGACCCAGGAGACAGCACACCGTTACTCAGCAATCTGTGTAGAATACCGATCTTCCTGAAACCCTCCGCCGTCATGCTGCTGGAGTACTGACGACCGCTTTCTGCAACGAACTCCGTCACTGTGGAGTCCTGATACGCTTGGGCGGACTTGGAGTTAGTTCGTTTAGGAGAGGGCTTTTCCCGGTATTCACCCGGCTGGAAGCAGAAGCCGCCGTTTTCCCACTGGTAGCGCCCACCAATTAGGCTGACCAATTGCGGAATAATCGAATTCAACCTCGGATCATCGCTGATTCGTGCGTCCAGGTCTTCGTCACTGGTTTTGGTCAGGGCCTTAGCGAGATCCACGTAGCCGTCATCAAATATCAGCTCAACTGTCTTCTGGTCGTGCGCTTCGTCGGCCATGCCCTTGACCAGAGAGAGTACTTCTTTGGTTGGAATGAACACGGGCTCAGCTTGGTACTTGTCGTAACCTTGTGAATTATTGATCGAGAATTTAGAGGAGTTGTTGAAAAAAGTTGCGTTGATCCTCTGCTCCTCTGCAAACTTTGCGATTAAGCTGGCATGCTTCTTAGCCCCGTGGAGATGCATCTTCCCAAGCTTGTCATCCAGGGGAATGAACAGCCGCAAGAACTTGGCCGTTAATCCCGCTTCGAGCTCGGCTTTACCGAGATTCGGCTTGTTCTTGCAAAGCGATGCGCCCGCACAAAGCCCGTAGGCCGCCTTGAGCAAGTGGGTTTTGCCAGTACCATTTTCACCAATGATCACGTTGATCTTGGATGAGAAATCGATGTCCAGGTCACCGAATGACGTAAAGTTTTTGAGTTCAAGCCGGTCTATCATCATTACTTCCCGATTGTTCACTATCCCCTGACCCAGCACCCGGTCGGCCACGGCCCTCACTTGCACGCGAAAATATGCGCGGCGCTCGTATCCGCTCGTATTTTTCGTGCGTCGCACGTATTTTATCAGCTTCGCTCATATCGGGTCCCCTTGCCTTGGCCTGCCGGGCGTATTACGCCCTTGTCTTTCAAGCGGTTGAGCAGCCGAGTGGCCTGAAAAGGACTGATATGGCACAGATCGGCGGCATCCGCTCGTTTGATGCTGCCGTGGGTGTCGATGAAATTTAGCACCATCTGCTCCTGCTGGATGGCATCGAATCCGGCTTGGCGCACATAGGCGGCCTTTTGCCCCGCTCCCCGGTACACCTTGGCGCTCAGGGTATAGGTTCGGCCCTTGCCGGTGCCGTGGGCTTCCACCATGCCGGCCTCCACCAGTTTCTCCAGGGTGCCCCGGACCACGGTTTCGGGCTTCTGCACCGACTTGGCCAAGTCCGCCGTCCTTAAACGCCGCTCATTTCGCAGCCGTGACAGGATGATCAGGCTGTCGATGGGCATGGCGGCGCCAGTCTGTTCCTCGCGCTCGACGATCATGCGCAGGAATTCGGCGTCCGCGTCTGCCGCGCTCATGCGCACGGAGACGGTGTGAGTGGATGACATGGAGTAGTCGGGGGCGGTACGCCCATAGCGGAGCATGCCCTCGAAAATCCGGTCGATGCCCCGGCCAGTGCGTTCGGCGAGGCCGATACGCTTGATAATGTCGGCCAGCAATGGGTTGCGGGAGCGGGGATCGGCCACCAGCAGGTTATCCAAGTTGACGCCTTCCACAAACCCGCCCGGGTTACTGATGCTCAGGCCGTCATCGTCCAGTTTGACGTGCACGGCGCCCAAGGCGCTGTAATCCCGATGAACCAGGGAGTTCACAAAGGCTTCCCGGAAGGCCCGGCGGTCGAAGTTGGGTATGGGCACGCGAAACAGCCCGACCTGAATCTCCTCTTCCTCCACCCGGGCGCGGAACAGTACTTCGGCCTCTTCAAAAGTTTCCAGCAGCGGTTTGCGATAGAACTCATTGACCAGGACATCGGTACCGCGCAGCACCTGGAAGGCTACCTCGTGGGAGGGCAGGTGTTGCCGGAGCTGCATTTCGTTCCCCAACAGCAACAGGCCTGCAACAGTGGGGCGGCGCATGCCTCCCACGCTCACAGTCAGCCCCAGGGCGCCGTCCAGCTCATCGTCCGCCAGAGGCATCAGGCTCTGGTCGCCGCCGTACTTCTGGATGGCGTTGCGGATTCGGATGCGCTGAATCGGGTCCAGGTCCTCAACCGCCAGGTTTTCCACCGGCAAGGCCGAGGGGTCGGTTACCCCCAGGCTGGACTGGCGCTGAACAAACTCATGGGGGTAGAAGGGCACAGCCTCCGGAGTGTCGTCCATTCTCAGACGCCGACGTTGCAGCAGGCCATCCGAGGTGGACACCAGCTGCCGGGATTTGGGCACTTGGATTCTGGCAATAGGTTGCCCTTCCAGCTCAAGGGCCTCAACGCGCACGGCCAGTGAAGGAATGGTCTTGTTGGCAATCAGCGCGGGCAGGCCGGCGAGGTTGCGATGATTGGCATGCAGCCCAGTCGGGGTGCCATCGTCTTCAACGCCCAGGAACAGGTCGCCGCCCTCGGTGTTGGCCAGGGCCACCACCGCAGCTACCAGATCCCGGTCCGGCAGGCTTTTGACGTCGCTCTTGAACTCGACGGCGAGGCTCTCGCCGCCGCGAATGAGCGTCTGGATTTCCTGTTCGGCTTGGTGCATGGCTATCCCCAAGTTCGACCGACTAGACGGTTCAGCATGCTTAGATCTGGACCTTACGGCCTTGCTGGACTTCAGCTAACAGAGCCTCGCGAAGGGCTTTCAAATACCGGTTCACATCACCCTCGTCGGCCAACCAGGCCTTATCGAACGCGACACGGAGGTTACGGGCGTGAACGTAGTCGGCTACCGATTCCTTGACCTCATGAGACTGCCCTCTATTCTCGTCCTCATCCTGACTGCCCGGAGGCTTCTGGGAGTTGTCTGCCAGCGCTGATTTCTGATTAGCCAGCGCCACCATTTTGCCCAGCAGCTTCTGGTAGCCCTCTTCTTCAAAGTACCGGGTCCGGTCCTTGATCACGGCAATCAAGCGCTCCTGCCCGATGTAACCGACCAGATCCCGGAACGGTTTGTTGAGTTCATCCTGGCGCGGCTCCGGCAGGGACTGATATTCGTCCATGCTTTGCATGCGTTCCTGCATGGTCTTCAGGGAGGTTTCTGTCTGAGCTCGGGTTTGCTGCACTTTCTCATCGATACGCTCCTGCAGGCTATCCAGCTGCCCCTTGAGCTGCTGAATGCAATTCCCTTTGTAGCAGTTGGGGTCGTTCAGGATGATGCGGATCTGCTCGATCTCGTCCCCGGACGCATAGATGAAGTTAGGCTCTTGGCTCTGCAGAAAGGACTGGGCCTGGTCGTAGATGTCTTTTTGCGAGCCCCCCATGAATTTGCGGATGGGGTCGATAACCTCCTCTTTCAGGCCCAACAGTTGGTCTTCCTGCTTGCCCAATTCCGTCAGGTGCCAAGTGTAGGGCTTTCCGGCGACCTCTTTCAGCGTCTCCAAGGCAGGTTTCAGGGCATTGAGAAACGGGTACTGGTCTACCTGCGTTATCCGCCGATCCAGGTCGTGGTACATGGCCTGGAAGGCTTCACCGGCCTCTTTACCCAGCGCCTTGGCTTCACTGCTGCAGGGCGGGCTGTCGAAGAAGTCCTCGTAAAACGACTTGAGGGCTCGGACCTGAGAGGCGGTGAACTCAATCTGTGGTTCCAACACCACGTTGCCGTGGCCGTGAGTGTTACGCAGGGTGCGCTCCAGCGCGCTGTTCTCCAAGATATTCCCGTCGAGGCGAACTTCCACCTTACCACGGGCACTCAGGTTGGCCAGAGTGCAGAGAATCGCGGCGTAATACCAGCCGTAGGGTTTGCGTTCGAACTTCTCCCGCAGGCTCTTCAGGGTGGTGCGGACACCGCCCCGGTTGTTGCTCTGAATGAACGCCAGCACCTCCTGCTCGGCTTCCGCCAGGGCCGTGGCGTCGTTACCGAAAAGGCCATCGTCGGTACGGTTAAGGCAATTGCTGATGTCGTTTTCCGTGTAGGAAACGCCGCGCAACATGCGGAGATTCGGATAAGAACGTGAAATCAGCTCATGGAAGCCCCGAATAATGCGGGTCTGGGGGTCCTCATTCGCCACTGCCACATCGGCGCCGCCAACGAGCAACCTGGACTTGCCAATGAGGGCCTGAACCTGCTGCCGGAGCCTAGCCTCGCGCTCACGGTTCTGGAAGCCCTTGTCATTCAGGATCCGCTTAACGGCTTCCTGCTGGGTAACGGAAATATTCTGCTTGATGTACTTCTCGGTGCGCTTGAACGTAATCAGATCGCGCACCAGGCGATCGTCCGACGGCATGAGCACGAACAGCTCGTCCGCCTTGTAGGTCGAGGCTGTTCGTAGCATCTGCTCGTTATCAGTATGCTCGTGGAACGGGCTGATGACATTGATCGAGAGCTCGTATTCACGCCCATGCAGACGATCATCCAGTTTGCGCGAATAGGCGTAGTCCTGCCCCTGGTTTTGGGAGGAGCTGGCGTCATAGCGGATTTTGCGCTGCTTGATGACAAAGTCGAAAACGATTTTTTCCAGCTCGTCCGCAACGTCCGATGACTCAACCTCTGTGTTCTTGACCTCCTGCTCGACGTCCTTTTCCTCATCCGTCAGGTACTCGTACTGGTCGCCGTTGCGCTGTATGTAGGTCTGTTGCTCCAGAAGACTCAGGACTTCTTCGACCCTGGTGCGAAGTGCCGGCAGATCCTGATCGAAGGCATCCAGCATCAGCACGCAAAGGTTGCGCACCGTGGGCTTGAATTCCTTGACATATTTGACCAAGAACAGAGCCTTCAGCAACCGGATGGCGAAGGTATTATCGAGGTGGTTCTCGGCCTGAATAATCGTCCGCTGTATTTGTGATTTCAGTGCAGAGCGGATGCCCTCGAACATCAGATCAAAGGTAGCCAGCTGGCCCACCTCCTGAGTGCCGATGTGGATGACCACCTGCTGGAAAACCCCCAGCATGGAACGCTCACCGACTGAACTGTGCTTACCCTCGAAGGCGTTGTGCTCGGACAGGTTCTGAATCGCTGATTGAAACAGCGCGAACTGATAGGGAGCGAAGGGGTAGCTATGGATGAAGTGGTCTCTGTCCCGGAAGTTGCGATAGGTAGCCGATCCATCCGCGAAGTCAAAAAGGGTTTTGAAGTTGTTCGCCTGTGCGTGGTAGACGTCCGACAGCTGATTGACGCCCTCTTCGGTCTTGGTCAGCAGGCGCTTCTGGATGACCTCCGCCACGTCCGCGCTGGACAGTTTCATACGGTTATTGAATCGTGCCTGAATTTTCGAGAAATCGTTGCCTTGCTGCTTGCCCATTTCGCCCACCACGTTTTTCATTTCTTCCTGGGCGGTGACGATAATCCAAGCCCGGCCACGGCACTTGGTGGCGAGGCTCTCGGCAATGGTTTGCAGGTTGGTCATCAGCTTGATGTTGTCGGCAATGTACTGGCCAACCTCGTCCACAAAGAAGTTCAGGCGGAACTCTTTGTGGCCACCCTCTTTCGCCTGCTTCTCGATATAGGCATTCACATTGTCGGCGAAGTCCTCAATCGAGACTCGGTATTCGCTGCGGTACTTGTCGAGGATGCCCGCTGCCGACTGCGGGTCGCTGTCGGTCACAGCGGCGTAGGCTTTGGCAATATTCGGGCCTTCCAGAAGGGCTTGCTCCCGGCCTTTCTGCCAAGGGCGACCTGCGATGGCCTCGTACTCGGCTTTGAACTGTTCGTACAGGCCACGGCCGTCCAGATCGCGCTCAAACTGGGCGATGTGCCCTTGTTTGCCGTAGTAGCCGCACATTTCATCAAAGACTTTAACGAACACGGCCAGAAGCGCATCGATCTGGGTTTTGCTGATGACATCGGCTTTCTGATCGATGTTGAACAGAATGCTCTTCGCCGGAATTGAGACAGCTCGCTTCAGGTCGCCTCGGAGAATTTCATTCTCGCTGCACTTGGGAAGGAACAGATCCAGTGTCTTAGCACCGTCCATCTTGCGGTTTTCAAGCAGAAGGGCCAGCATTTTGAGCAGGTGAGACTTACCGGACCCGAAGAAGCCGGATACCCAGACCCCGTTCGCCCCTTCGTAGTTATTGTAGGCGTCCAAGAACTCTTCGAGGCGTTTCTCGACTTCGTTGGTCAGTACGTATTCTTCAATTTCGAGGCGAAGACTGGCTTCATCGTCGGCTTTGATAACGCCTTCAATGGGGCGGTCAACGGGCTTTAGAAAAATATTCTTCAATGTCATTGTACTTTCCCTTAATGATTACGCCTCGAATCGTATCGTCCGCTCAGGCTTCGTAGTGAAAGATATTGAACGCACGGTAGTACTTGTCGTCATGCAGCCTGCCGAACAGATCCAGCGATGCACCGGTTTCCAGCGAGTGGGTATAGGAGCCCGGGAAGAACATCACCGTTGGCTGGTCTTTGGCGGTGCTCTGCAAGTTGTTGAGCACGTTATGGGAGCGTATGTAGGGGAAGACCTCCCCCACCCCTGAGAGAAACAGCACGTCAAACTCAACGGACTGGATTTTTGCCGCAATAGCGGGCACCAAATGGGCTTCCGGGTCCAGCACTCCCTGTAACAGTTCTTTCAGCTGATCCTTTGAGACCGTGGGCTCGAGCTCCAATACCTGGCCCCAGACGTCTCTTTCTTTCAAAAGGTCGACGGCCAGATCATACAGATTGATGCTCAGGATCCGGATGCCCGCCTGCTCCAGCCGGTTAACCAGCTGCCGCTGAAGACGCTCCATCTCGACCGCTTCTTCAGGTCGGTAGGGGCAGATGAAGAAAGGCACTTCATTACCCAGTCCCTGTTTGTTCAGGAACCGCTGGCCGGAAACCACGCTGAACAGGTGCTGTAGTCGCTCCTGCATCGGCATCTTGGCAATGTCCTTTTTCAAGCTGACATCCCCCTGATATCGGACTCATAGATTGGGAAGTAAAAAAACTCGTCAGGATTGTTCTGACGCAGCAACTCAACCAGCTTGGGGCTTAGCAGTATTGCGTTTATGGTTTTGTCCTTAGCTAACAACCCTGCCTCCCGGAGCATTCTGAACAGGACTTGCCGCAATTTATCGCGCGTTGAGGCACTGGCATTATCCAGTTCGTCATGCCACTCCGATTTACGGTTGTAGAAGGCATCGAAATCCTCAAAGCTGAGATCCAGCTTCATCGCGACAAACCGTTCGCGGAGTACTTCCACCGCAAAGTTCGCAATAAAGCGGTACAGGCGACACACGGCAACCCACAGAAGGTGAGCCTGGTCCTGGTGGTTTACCTCGGCAAGGAAAGTCAGTTCGCTTTCGGTCAACGTCTTCAAGCGTGCAACCGCCTCTCTACAGGTGCGCTTTGCCGTGCTTTCCGTTCTGGCCTGTAGCAGGTTGTCATGTAGAACTTGAGTCCGTACCTCTGCCCAGTCACGGAGCGACAGGTACAGCTCGGCCAGCTTCACCGATTCGCGGTGATATAGGCTGCCGGATGTGAAAGAGATGCGATACCGGCCTCGGGTCATTCGGAACGCTCACCCTTGCTCGTCTCGGCGGCTCCACCGCCCTTGACCCACTCATCTACTTCGACTTTTTTGAACTTCCAAAATCGCCCCATACGGTGGGCAGGCATTGCGTGCTTGTCGATCCAGCGGTACACGGTGTCATTGCTAACACCGAGGTGCTTGCCTATTTCATCTACGGATAACCAGCGATCTTCCATCTCGGCCATGTTTTCGCTTCCTATGGGCGATGGTGTTGCCGCCTCATATGAGGCGGCACGGTCTCAAGGGTGGAACAGCCCATCGTTGTGTTAACCGGTCAATATATAGAGGCACAAACCTGCTTTCAAATGATTTGAACCGCATAGACCAGCAAAGAGGTGCATATATAGTCACCTCAAATGTAGGTGTGTCCATCAATAGTTCCGTACAATCAATATCAGCGGCGTGAGCGGGCAGACCTTTTATCACCAACAGCTCTTATCCCTCCTCGTTGGTGGGGCTTGCGCTTGCGCTGTCAGATTCCATCAGCCCACCGAGGTGCTCCTCCAGATCTTTCAGAAGGCGCTCGCTCTTCCGCACAACTCGACAAAGCTCCGCCTAGTCGGCATTAAGCTTTCACAGCATTTCAAAGCCATCCTCAACCTCCATGATGGGTGGCCACTTCCAATCCTAAGCCCTCGCGAAGGGTGGATTGAAGTCATTGCCAGAACCCGCCTATCTGATAAAAACACGGTCACGGCGAGCTTCTGCAGTGAAAAATATGGACAACATCCTTCTCCACGAGGTGGTATATGCACGCAACCTTAACGGCTACACCGCCCGGCAGATACGAGAGTTGTTGGGCTATCCGTTTGAACCCGGTAATGTCAGTTGGACGCGACTACAACGCTACTTGCTTGAGGAAATGGCAAAGGCGCCACCGGCCACCACCGTCGACTGCACCGGTTGACATGGCGCCATTTTCGGGACGAGCAGTTGGACGGCAGGTCAAGCGGGTAAGCAGCACTTATTCACCGGACAGCTATCAACATCACCTATTTTTCAAGAAAACGGGTCTCTTCAAGATTGGCGAAACCAAGTGGGGAAGCTGTGTGGCGGCAATTCGCTGGCGACTTTTGCCATTGGAAAGGCTCTTGCGCTTCCCTGCTGAAGCGTGCGGAGATTGGAAACGGGGTTTTTCACTTCGTCGGCAATAGTTGGACTGGACCAGAGGCCGAATATAATTCGGATCTGTCATCAAGCAGTCGAGCATCCCTTTAGCATGTTGAAAGCTTGGATGGGCGCGACACACTTCTTAACCAAGGGTCTTAAGAGCGTCAGCACCGAAATGAGCCTCCATGTGCTTGCTTACAGCATTAAACGCGTCATGAATATTCTCGGTGCCCAAGGCTTGATCCAAGCGGTGCGAGCATAGGTTGCCCGAACCTAGTCGACCAAACATATATGAAGCCGCTAACGCTCTTTAGTGGGTGGTTTTTGGATATTATTTCGAATAGCTTAAAATACTAAATAATAAATAAAGGCGCCTTGAAGCGAACTGCTAGCCGATAATTGTGTTGATGTGGCTGAATGATGCCATAGCCATCCGAGTTTTGGGTTTTTACACAGTCTCGGCTGTTTGCAGTCTTAACCAAAAAATAAAGCTTCATGGAGCTGCCCAGCGAGGCAGCTCCATTTTATTCCAACATTCCCCTACAAATACCCCATCTCAGCAAACGATTTACAACCATCACTACCCACCACCACATGATCAATCACCCGTATATCCATCAAGCCAAGCGCTTCTTTGAGGCGTTCAGTGATACGCCGATCCGCATCGCTTGGCTCAGGATCACCGCTGGGATGGTTATGAACGAGGATGACAGCGGCGGCGTTGTAGGCAAGTGCGGCTTTGAGTATTTCCCGTGGGTACACGCTAGCAGCGTCGATGGTGCCACGAAACAGCTCTTCAAAGCGGATGACGCGATGTTGGCTATCTAGAAACAGCACGCTGAACACTTCATGCTCGTAATCTTGAAGCAGTAGCTGTAGATGCTCAAAAGCCTGCGAGGGCTGGGTGATCTTACGGCCTTTGGCGAGTTTTCGTCGTGCAAAGCGCTTGGCCATGGTGATGATGTCAGTTTCGGTAACGGGCGATGTTACAAGGTAGGTGCCCGCCACTTCCCCGGCTTTGAGTTTGGCGTGTTTCATGAAGGTCTCCAAAAAATAAAAAATGCCGGGGTGGTGGCCCCGGCATCTATATCGTTAGATAGCGTATTGAATATTGAGGTATGGACGGCATCACGCGGCTATCACTTGGCTCATGCGTCGCTCCATCTCTTCATGGAAGGCTTCGACCCGTTCAGCAATGGTGCGGATCATGATGTCGTCGCGGTAGGCTCGCTTGATAAACAGCGGCATACCGGGCCAATAGCTCACAAAGTCGATCCATTCCCTTTCGCTGACCCATAGCCCGCCCTGGCATTGAGGTATGTGCTCATCAGGTATTTCCCCATTTAACAGTACCTCGATTTGGAACTTTGGCAGTTTGGTTTTAATTTCCAGCAGGCCATTAGCACCGACTAGGCTGTCGGGCGAGTAGCCCACGCCATGGTTAAGGATGATGCCCACTTCCTGCGGTTCTGGCTCGCCGGTGGCATTGAGGAAAAGCTCACGCACCACGCCTTCTAGCTCGTGGCCCCGCCGAGTATGGGCATTGCCCTGAAACGGCTCGGCCAATTCGTCAGTAATCCGTTCACCCATCAGCTGGTGCATGTAGGTAATGGCCCCGGTGCCAAACCCACTAGGGCCTTTGCCATTGACTAGCAGAGTCTTGAGCTCCGACATGGTGACGCGGCCCAAGCGCGCTGCCAGCCACTCAGGAGAGCCTTGCTCCATATTGAGGATCTGCATAGATACCTCCTTCACTCAGATAGAGAGAATGCCGGTTACTTAACGGCTCGCTTGGTGAGGGATGCCCGTAGCTTGTCGAAGTCAGCCTGGGGGACTTTCACGGCTGAACCGTATTTACCGCTGAACCACTCTTGGGTCGTGACGGGGCATTGACTAATCAAGCGCTGGATCTGTCCCGCCTGAAAGGGTGTCACTAGCTTGATGCTCACTTGGGTACTGGACTTGCCGTTATCGTCCTGCCCCCGCGTAGTGATGTTGAGTAGCGCGCAGAGCACGTAGCGCTTCCCATAGCTGGTAGAAGAGCCAAACGCCTGTACGGCATTTTTGTTGCCACTCACATCGGCCGGTAGCAGTATGCTGGTCTCTTCCCGGTGGCCATCCTTATGCATCAGCATGCCGGTAATCTGAATACCGCGCTCCTGCGTCTGAATTCGAAAACTCACCGCAAAGCCGTGCTTTTGCATGATGGGCCGCACGGTATCCACGATATCTTCCAGCGTGGCGTAGAAGCCGTTGTTGGTTTTCCCACGCTCCTCGATGCTGGGCAGCTCGGTCTGCATCGCCGCCATGGCCGCGCTATAGGCCATTAAGGCCTGACGGTCCATGACCCGCTCCTGCATTTGCAGCAGTCGCTCCATCTTGTCGATATCGACATCCGGGTTGAGCGCGGCACGCTCGATCACCTGGATGATGGCTGTGCTTTCCGCAAGGTGTGGCGCGGGTGTGTCAGGAACCGCTTGTAGTGAAGCGGAGGCAGACGACTCGTGATTTACCACATTGGTTTTGGTGGCCATGACAAGGCTCCTTTAATTGAGGGTTAAAAATCGGTGGGCAACTCATGGGGATGAATGGGACACAGCTTCAGCTCCGTGCGGTACAGCTGCCCTTTTGCCATCACGTAGGTCTCGGCGCAGGTTTGATCCTTGTCGAGCAGTCGTTCGGTCAGTTGTGTTAACGCCATATCCAGGTCGGGGCTGGGAAAGCTCATGATTTACTCCTCGTAAAAAGCAAAAGCCCGGCCTTTTAGGGGCCGGGCTTATCGCGCTATCCAATGGGGGGCAAGATAAAAAACAGAAAAATCAGCAGTAGAATGATTATAAGCAGCATGTCAGCTCACCAGTTCGAGTGCCGTCTGTAGCGCCGCTTGCTTTAGCTGCGCTCCTTGTCCAAACCAGGCGGAGTCCAAACGTGTGTCGTTGCTGCGCGCACGCTTGTCGTGATCCACGTACTCGGTCACCGCATTGAGCAGACCCCAAGCGGTGTCTTTAGCCGTATCAAGGTGCGAGCCACGGCCTTCGCCGTGGTAGAGCGTCTGCACCTTGTTAAGCGCCCGGTAGTTGGGCAGTCGGGAAGGATCGTCGATCGGCTTGTCGATCCCGCAAAGCACCGACTGAAAATACTGCTGTGCCTCGCGGTGATCGACCCTGCGGTCTGCCAGGGCCTTCATGCGGTACATGAAGTCATTCCATTGGGAAACAGAAATACCCAGCTGGCTTTTCACCGCACGGGGATCGAACTCGGACCGGTGGGGCACCTTCACGGCTTGCGACGTACCGCTCACCGCTATCTGTAGCGTGTTGTTGCACACTACCCGCACCGTGGTGGGAGTCGCCATGGTCGCCAGCGTGCCGTCACAGGACGTTGCCAACAGCAGGTAGTCGTTAACCTCGTCCTGACCTTTCAGCGAGGTGCTCAAGCCACTGCGCGCCAACGCCCAAAACTTGCGCCCGCCTTTGAGCACCCCGGCGGTTTCCAGCTCATATCCGGCGTACTCGGTCAGGTCGCGATAGAACTCCAGAATCTCTTCGGGCTGCACCACCTTGTAGCGCTGGGACACCACGGAAAGCGGAGCCTTGGTATCCGAGCGATACAGCACTTTCTGCTCGGGGAACGAGTGAATGCTCCCCAGGTGGCTTGCACCTTCGGCAATAAAGCGTACCGGAGCTTCTTTGATATGCCAGTTCATACCGGCCTGCTGCTGCCAGACCTCAAGCGGTTGCTGACGAGATAGTTGCTGCCCCAGGCCGTGCCAGGGGGTCGTGCCTACGTAAGCCATTTGTTCAACGAGATGTGCCATGGGTCATTCTCCAGACATAAAAAAAGCGCTGACCGAAGGCCAGCGCGATTATGTGAGTAAACCGATAATCCGCCCCAAACAGAGCGATTAACGAGAGATTAGCCGTCAGATTCTAAGGGTGATAGAGGATCGCGATAGGTATAACCGCAAGACAGGCATAACCAAGGCTTCCCGTTTCCTGTAGGCAGCCACTGCTCAAACAGAGAGATGGCGATACGCGACCCGGTTTGACCACTAGCTATCGCACCCATCATGGCGGCGGGTAGTTTCGCCAACGGAAAGCGAGTGGTGGCTACAACCAAAGGAATGCTGATGCTCGTCGTACGATATGCGCCAATGGCACCGCCGATCAAAGTACTGCCCACCACGCTGACGCGTTGGACCGTATCTAGATTCAGCATGCGTGTTGATGTACAACTCTTACAGGGTGGGGGCATAACGAATCTCCTATGCAGCAAAAAGGTATTCAAGGGGGAATATAAATGCATAGGAGTGATATAGATTTAAAAGCGGTTGGAATATCACGTATTCACTTCATGGCCCACCGCTTTACAGCAGAATGCGAGTCTCAAGAGCAGGTATTGACTAGATGCACACCGCTTTGCCGAGATCCCTTTTGAAGCGTAAAAAAAGCAGGCAATATAATTAGATAAACTCAGAACCCTATTCATCCATAAAGTGTTTCCCAGTGGATATCCAGCTTCGGCCCGACGTCCAGCTCTAGTGCATTTTCAATATGTTCCAAGTGGTGCAGCATAAGATGAACCGCTGTTTCTTGGTCCTGCTGCGCGATGGCTTCAACGATCTGGTTATGTTCATCATCCGGACAGGCTGGGGTCTGAGGGGCATCATAGAGCGCAATGATCAAGCATGTCAGCGGACATAGTTCGGCCATCAGTTTTTCAATGAACTTATTGCCGCTGACTTCTGCTAACAGCATATGAAATTGACCTGAGAGGCGAATAATTTTGCGCCGATCCTCCTCCTGTCGAGCCTCTGATTCGGCATTCAAATGCTCACGCAATCTTGCCAAGTCATGCTTGCAAGCGCGAGCGATGACATTACGGACTATCTCAGGCTCGACAAGCCGACGAGTAGCGAATAAGTCGCGTGCTTCAGCAGTACTTGGACGCGTAACGAAGGCACCACGGTTGGCGTGCAGTGTCACTAACCCCTCCTTCGCAAGCAGGGTGAGCGCTTGACGAATCTTGGTGCGGCTAACACCAAAGGCATTTGCTAGTTTCTCCTCAACCAGCTTAATCCCCGGAGGCAACCGGTGCTCCATCACTGCGTCGGTAATTTGCTCGGCTATCTGCTCAATAGCCATCTTGGTAGTGGGAACAGCGTCCATAAATACTTTTTCCTGTCGAAAGCTAGCTCAATAAGCCGTAACGGCAAACCAATCTGTAATAACACATTGAAAAATCTTTATTTTGCACTGCACTTGGGCATATTTCGCATATTTGTGCTTCATTTTGGTGAGTGGATATGTTTTATTTATTGTATGCAATTTATAAAACAATATCATTAAAATATTTTTTATAATTGCTTATTATTAAGCTGAATCAGCAACTTACAATAAATTCTTATTGGTTTTTGGCTGAGCTATAACTCCCATGGCACGACAATTGCTGATTATGAATAGTTGTCTGTCTATGTCAGACGATAACAATTTGATAAAAATATGGAGTATCTCAATGATTTCTAAAAAGAATCTTTTGACACTAGTCTCATTAATTGCGGCTACAAGCGTATTTTCTTCTTCGCTTCAAGCGGCTGAACGGTTACGTATAGCGGGCAATTTTCCAACAGACCACTCTGTGTCACATGCGATGGAAAAATTTAAAGAGCAAGTAGAGCTTGAATCAGACGGGGAGATCCAAATCGACCTGTTTCCCGCTATGCAGTTAGGGGGAGCAACCGAGAATGTTGACCAAGTCCGTTCTGGTACTATCTTTGCTGTTTTCACTTCAATCGCTTACTTCACCCGTTCAATACCTGAATATGAAGCAGTGAGCTTACCTTTCCTGTTCGACACCCGTGAACAGGCATTCGCCGTCATGGACGGACCCGTGGGTGAACAGTTAGATGAAAAAATGGAAGGGCTTGGCTTCATAAATCTTGGCTATGGTGAGCTGGGCTTTCGGCATGTAACGAATAGCTTGCGACCGATTACCTCTGTTGAAGATTTTGATGGCATGCGCATACGCCTTCAGCCCAATGAAGTCCACTTGCAAACTTTCCGTGCACTGGGTGCTAATCCGGTATCGATGGATGTTTCTGAACTCTATTCTGCCCTACAGCAAGGTGTGCTTGACGGTCAAGAGAACCCCTACAACATCATCGGCAGCCGTCGATTTAACGAAGTGCAGGATTATCTTTCCGATAGCGGCCACTTCTACGACTTTATAAATGCTGCTGCCAATAAGCGCAGCTATGAAAGACTCTCTGATGAACACCGCGACATTATTGACAAGGCGATGGCGGACGCTATGTCGTGGCAGCGCGAAGCATCGGCGGAAGAGGAAGAGCAGTGGCGCGAGCAACTCATCGCAAGTGGCATGGAATTTACGCCTATCTCTGCTGAGTTAAGAGCCGAGCTGCGTGACGCCACTACAGAAGTAACGGAAAGCCTTAAGGAGCGTATCGATCCAGCGTTTATTGAACTAGTCATTCAGGAAGCTGAAGCAGCCAAGTGAGATAGGTCATGACGTATTCAACTGCTACTTCAAAAGATCATCAGCGGGGGCCGAAGCCTCCGCACTCAAGTGGTGCGTTTCAAAGGGCTCAATGGCTTATCAATCGTATTGACGCCGTTACCTACTGGGCCATAGTAATAACTATGGCGTTAATGGTGACCATCGTCTCGCTTCAGGTATTTTGGCGATACGTGCTGGGTTCCTCCATTGATGCGGCTGATGAACTCTCACGACTGTGCTTCGTATGGGCAATTTTTCTTGCCATCCCTCACGGTGTGAAACATGGCGTACATGTTGGCATCGACCTATTTGTCATGATGGTACCTGAATGGCTGAAGGAGATCTTTTTTCGCCTGATGTCAGGAGTTGCCACACTTCTCATGCTAGCGGTGATGATAGGCGCATGGGTTGCGGTCGTGGATCGCTGGCCTGAACTAATGCCGACGCTACCAATCACTTCAGCCATCTATTACATCGCTGTACTAATTTGTGGGGTCCACGCCTTTATGCATCTGGCGTTACTGGCCTGGGGTGGCTCACGCACTTGGGGGGAATCGTCATGACATGGATAGCCATCGGGCTTTTTTTGGGACTGGCGTTCTTCGGTATGCCTTTGGCCTTTGCACTTGGTTTTGGCTCTTTAGCAGGACTCTGGCTGCTCGACTTTGAACTAGTCGTCATGCCCCAGCGCATGTTACATGCAGTCAACAGTTTTCCCTTAATGGCCATTCCACTATTTATGTTAGCCGGTGAGCTGATGGTGCGTGCTGGCATTATGGATCGATTAATTGCTTTCGCGAATAGCCTAGTCGGGCGGATGCATGGCGGTTTAGCCCACGTTACGATCACGTCAGGCACTATTTTCGCCTCAGTGAGCGGAGCTGCAGTAGCCAGTGCCAGTGCTATGGGCAGCACTCTAGTTCCTTCTCTACGTAAGTACTATCCCGATGCTTATTCAGGCGCAATTATTGCTTCTGCTGCCAATCTGGGACCCGTTATTCCGCCCAGCAATGCCATGATTGTGTATGCACTAATGGCGGGCTCTTCGGTTTCTGTAGGCGGGCTCTTTATTGCCGGTATTGTGCCAGGCATCCTGTTGGCGGTGGGCTTTATGATAATCGCCAGCTTCATTTCGTGGAAGCGAGGTTATTCGCTGACCGGCGAACGTTTCAATCTGGCCAATGTGCTGCATCAAGGGCGGCGCGCAATGGTCATCATTATGATGCCAGTAATTGTTGTGGGCGGAATTGTCGGCGGTATTTTTACTGCCACTGAGGGGGCGGCTATTGCCGTGGTGTACTCGGCACTAATCGGTTTTGTCGTCACACGTCGTTTAAAAATTGCCGACTTGCCTGGCTGTCTCTACCGTGCCGCGGTCACCTCAGCCATGGTGGGTGCGTTGATTGCATTTGCTTCGGTGCTGACATTCATCTTCACTATCGAAATGGTGCCGATGATGCTATCTGATTTTATTCAGGAACTAACCAGCGACCCGATGACCTTCATCTTGCTCACCATGGCACTACTGGTCGTGGTTGGCATGCTTATAGAATCTAATGCTGCCTACATCATGCTGGTGCCACTGTTTGCCCCTGTAGCGCTCACCTATGGCATTGACCCGCTCTACTTCGGTTTTCTGTTTATGTACAACTTGGTCGTCGGCATGATGACTCCGCCGGTAGGTGTCCTTTATTTCGTTATGAGCGGTATTACCAAAGTGCCTTTGATGCAACTTGTGAAAGAGTCGCTACCGTTTGTGGCTTTCCAATTCGCGGTACTTGGTCTATGCATCTTCGTTCCACAGCTCGTAACCGCGCTGCCGCGAGCATTTGGCTACTAAATGTCACTGGAGCAGACAATGACGCCACCCTTCGACGCTCAACACCCCGCTGATTTGGTCATTCATGGCGCCCGCGTACTGACGGTTGACGCCGAACTTGGTGAAATACCCAACGCTCGCATCGTGATTCATAAGGGCCGGTTAGTGGAGGTGGGGTCGAACGCCCCCTTACAACCAATGCCCCCCGCACGCCGCACTATGAATTTAGCTGGCCGAGTGATTACTCCTGGCTTCGTCAATGTGCATACCCATACCATCCTCAGCATGGTACGCGGTGTTGCTGAAGACATGGGATTCGCTCCAGCTTATACCCCCGGAGTTCCCCACGGCCACGAAGTTAGTGAAGAAGAAGCAATTGCGTTGGCGCGCCTAGGGGCTGGTGAAGCGCTGCTGTTTGGCTCAACATTAATAAACGACAGCTATGTGCATGCTGACTTAACGCTTCCCGCCATGGGAGAGCTAGGCATGCGAGTAATTACCTGCGGGCGCATTCACGATGTGGATTTCAGCCGTGTGCACGAAGGAATCTGGGAGCACCAAGATGCCATTGGCGAACGTACTCTGAATGATGCTATCGCACTTCACGAGCGCTGGCAGGGCAAGCTGGATGGCCGATTGGGCGTAGAACTTGCTGCCCATGCCCCGGATACGTGCTCCCGTGCTTTGTTAACTAAAGTAGCCAATACCCGCGATGCATTGGGTATTCACGTCAACGGCCATCTTTCCCAAAGCGTTAAAGAAAACCGTCGAGTGATAGAACGTGACGGTATGACGCCCAGCGAGCTGCTGGAAGATGTCGGGTTGCTAGGTCCGCGCTTTACGGCTGCCCACTGTATGTACGTGACTGACAGTGATCTTGAGCGTATTGGACGTACAGGCACCAACATTGCACATATTCCTCGCGGTAATGCCACCGGGGGAAGGATTGCTCCCACCACACGTTTACGCGAAACGGGTGCGAACCTTGCTTTAGGCACGGATAACATGCACGGCGATATGGTGGAGGTGATGCGCTGGGCGCTGATAATGGGCCGAGTTCAGGAGAGTGAAATTAATGATACTTGGCAACCTCATCATGTGTTGGAAATGGCCACTCTAGGGGGTGCCAAAGCGTTAGGGCTGGATGCTGAACTGGGTTCTCTTACACCCGGAAAGCGCGCTGATTTAGTGGTATTCGATTTTCGTCGCCCGCACTTGGTGCCTTTAATTAATGCCCTTGGCAATCTGGTGCATACCGCACAAGGACGCGATGTAGAAATGGTGGTGTGTAACGGTCAGGTTGTGGTGGAAGACGGTGAGCTGTGCTTGGCGGATACGCCCACATTGCTGGCCGATGCACAGCACGCGGCTGAAGCGCTCTGGGCGCGCGCCCGAACTCAGGTTTGATGCCGTGGAGGCTGCCTTTATGAAGTTACTGATTGTTAATCCCAATATTTCTCAAAGCGTTACTGACCTTATTTTTGCTGAGGCGCAGCGTTCAGCAAGCAAGGACACACAGCTGACGATGCGCACGGCTGCCTTTGGGGTGGCCTATATCGAAACCCGCGCTGAGGCAGCGGTCGGAGCTTATGCGACATTGAACGAGCTTGCTGAACACTACACCGGGCATGATGCCGCCATCGTTGCCGCCTTTGGCGACCCTGGCTTAGAGGCCGCCCGTGAAATGCTGCCGATTCCTGTGGTGGGGCTGACTGAAAGTGCGTTAATGAGTGCCGCCATGCTGGGTGGCCGCATCGGAATAGTAGCGATTTCTCGGCGTATTCGCGCTTGGTATAGCGAAACCGTGGATCGCTACGGAATGGCCTCACGATTAGCCAGTATCCGCTGCTTGGATGAGCCTCTACCTAACATTGGCAGCGTTCAACAGGATAAAGGTGAACAGCTAGTAGCGCTATGCGAAGCCGCCGTGCGTGAAGACGGAGCAGATGTATTGATTATTGCGGGTGCTCCGCTAGCCGGGTTGGCACGCAGCGTAGCAGAGCGGATTCCGGTGCCAGTCGTTGATGGTGTGAGCTGTGCCGTTCATCAGGCGGAACTACTGGCACGGCTAAATTCTTCTAAAGCGACAGAGGGAAGCTACGCTCTACCGCCTGAAAAAAGCTGGCAAGGCTTATCGCCTGCACTAGGTCAGCTAATCGGACGTCAAAATACGCTGTAAATATAAATAAGGTGATTTTTAAAATGGCTGAGTTCGATCTAGTTGTTCGTCGCGCGCGCTGTGCCACTGCTGCCGATGTTTTTAATGCCGATATTGGCATCCGCGACGGGGTGATTGTTGCTTTAGGAAATACGCTGGCAGCGGGGGAAAACGAGATCGATGCGGCAGGACGCTGGGTGCTACCTGGAGGTATTGATGGCCACTGCCATCTGGATCAACCAACCTCCGATGGCTCGGTCATGGCTGACGACTTTCTTACCGGAACCCGCTCGGCTGCATGCGGCGGCACCACCACAGTATTTCCATTCGCCTGCCAACAAAAAGGTCAAAGTCTGCGTGCCGCAGTCGACGACTATCATCAGCGTGCTGAAGGTAAAGCGTGTATTGACTACGCTTTCCATCTAATAGTGACCGATGCAACACCCGAGGTGCTTGCCAATGAGCTGCCAGCGCTGATCCGCGAAGGCTATACTTCGTTCAAGATCTACATGACCTATGACGACCTGAAGCTATCAGATCGCGAAATCATCGACGTTCTAGCAGTGGCACGTGAGTATGGAGCCATGGTCATGGTGCATGCTGAGAATGCTGACTGTATCGCTTGGCTCACCGAACGTCTGCTCTCTCATGGTCACACCGCACCCCGTTACCATGCTGAGGCGCGGCCAATGTTGGTAGAACGCGAGGCCGCCCACCGCGCCATTGCCTACGCCGAACTTGTTGATGTACCGATTCTGATCGTGCATGTATCAGGGAGGGAAGCGATAGAGCAGTTGCGCTGGGCGCACAATCACGGCCTGCGTATCTATGCTGAGACCTGCCCTCAATATCTATTTCTAACAGCTGACGACCTCGGTATTGATGATGATGATCATCATGGTGCCAAATGCATCTGCAGTCCACCGCCTCGCGACAAAGCCAATCAACAGGTGGTCTGGGATGGATTAGAGAGCGGCGCCTTCCAAATATTCTCATCGGATCATGCCCCGTTCACATTCGACGGTCCCCAAGGCAAGTTTGCTGCTGGCAGTGAGGCAAGCTTTAAAAACATTCCCAACGGCATTCCAGGGCTTGAAACACGCCTGGCTTTACTATTCAGCCATGGGGTAGAGACGGGCCGATTATCCATCCAGCAGTTCGTAGCACTTACTGCCACTAATGTTGCTCGCATGTATGGTCTCTACCCACGCAAGGGCTCGATAGCCGTAGGCGCAGACGCTGACCTTGTGATTTGGGAGACTGGTCTGGACCGATATATCTGTAACAGTGACCTGCATCACGGTGTGGATTACACTCCTTACGAAGGCATCCCGGTGACTGCCTGGCCAGCCCTTACACTGTCACGTGGCGAGGTGGTTTGGCGCGATGGTGATTATACGGGCACCCCCGGGCGCGGCGAGTTTTTGCCCTGCGCACTCCCTGAACCTGCACAGCCCAAATCACGGCCATCGATAGGTGATGCGTGGTAGACCACTCAAATATTATCAAGCTCACTAGAGCGCTAGAGGCTGTGTGGCGGGGCGGCCCCTTAATAACGCTAGAAAGAGCACAGCAATTGGCTCCGAAAAGCGATGCCGATGCCTATGCTGTACAGGCAGCTTTAGGGAAAACAATGAACTGGTGGGCCAATGATCGCCCCCGCGCTTGGAAGCTTGGTATAGGTCCGGTAACAGCGGCGCCGATTCCTGACCATTACTTGATGGCCTCACCTGCACGGTTAAATAAGGTCGACTGCTTCAGCCTATTCGGCATTGAAATCGAGATGGCCGTACGTCTTAAACGACCACTTTACTCCGGGTGTAGCCGCAGTGAAGCCACCATGGCAATAGGAGAAACGCTGGCGGCCATCGAACTTTTCGATGTGCGAGCTGCTAACTGGCAGCAGTTACCGCGGACTTTTCTCTTAGCGGACTTGCAAATGCATGGAAGGCTGATCATAGGTGAGGGGGTAGCAGGACCTTGGCAGTCGCGTTTTGCTAATAGCGCGCTTACTGTTCGAGTCAATGAACAATTTTTACCTAACTTGACGTTTCGACATCCGATGGGTGATCCCACATCAGTACTTCCTTGGTTGGCCACGCATGCAGAAAATGCTGGATGGGGGTTAGCCGAGGGAGATTTAATTAGTACGGGATCATGGACGGGTATGTTCGAAGCATATCCTGGTCAATGCATTGAGGCCAACTTTGAGAACGTCGGCATTGTATCGCTTGAAATTGATGCTTTAATTGGAGGCAAGGCACCAACATGAGTCCATGTCCTAACTTGTAATCCAAGTAGCCAAAAACTGAAACTCTTTTTAAATATCTCGTATGGTTCACGTCTTCCATTTGAATCATAAGGCCGCATTAACGCTTGTACTCGTCACTACTGGTTGGACACTTATAGCTTATGCGAAGATCGTAACCATAATGATCCAGTCATATGCGATCTCGACGAACCACCATGCTAGCTTTACCGCTGCTAGGCCTCTACTTCAGAATAATGATACTCAGTGCATTTAGAATTTCTACATTTTACAGCCGCATTAGCTAAAAATAAGCAGCTTTATTAAAACTAATATCTAAAATATTTTTATCTCTTTGTTGATAATAGGCGCAACTATCTCTGCCACTTTACTTAGGCTCTGCTTACGCTCTGTATAATAGTCATACCGATCATAAATACCTTCGATACCTTTGAGTTTGTGATTCAAGCAGCGCTCAGCAACGTGACCAGGCACTCCTAACTCAGCCAATAAGCTGCGACAGGTGCGCCGTAGATCGTGCACAGTAAACTCGGTGAGGTCACCCATTTTGTTCTCGGGCTGCTGTCTCTTACCTGGATCCTTACCAAATAGCTTGGCGATAGCTCGATTCAGTGTGTCCTTGCCCATATGGGGCTGCTTACTACTGCGACGGCTAGGAAACACATAAAGCGAACCACAAGCACGAATATGAAGCTCCTCTAGCCAAGCGATAGCCTGTGGCGGTAGAGGTATCGCTATGCCAACACCCGATTTGCTGCGGTCTCCGGGTAAATTCCATTTTGCATTACTCAGGTCAAATTCCGACCATTCGGCTTCTGTTAGCTCTGTTTTGCGTACTCCTAGTACAACGAGTAGCGCGCAAGCGAGATAGTTGTCACGCGTAAAGCTAGTTCGGTTCTCTCTGAACACAGCAAAGGCGGTGCTGAGCTCATCTGTATTCAGTGCTCTATCGCGGCTTTTCTCGACGCCACCCGCATCGTTAACGTTAAAAGCGGAGGCGGGGTTATAGGTAAGCAATCCCAACTTGATGCCATGATTAAAGAGTTGCTTTAAGTACATTAAAGCGTCGTTTGCAATGGTTGGCCGACCGCTGATGGTCACCTTTCTAACGATGGTTCGGATATCCATAGGCGTAACGCTACCCAGCGTTAGCGAACCAATAGCGGGAGCAATATCCCTTTCAAATACGCGCTTCGGAATATTGGGGTGCTTGAGTCGCTTCTCTAGTTCTTGATACCAATCGTCGAACAGTTCCTGCACCGTACTAATGGTTATGTTTTCTTCACGTTTGCGCTCTGCAAGAGGGTCCGTACCGTTGCGAATGGCCCTCTGAGTCTCAACCACTTGTTCACGAGCTTCAGCTAAGGAGAGGTGAGAGTATTTACCCAGTGTCATGCCGCGACGCTTGCCCGCGAAGGTATAGCGGCACATCCAATAGGCTGCTCCTGCCTTCGGAATCATCAAGTACAAGCCGTTGCCATCACCATAGCGCCCTGGCTTGGCTTCTCTGATCAGCGACTGGACCTTCTTGGCAGTAAAGCTTCCCATACCCCCTCCGACTACGCTTCCATAAATATATATATTTATTTTATTTTCAATTACTTAAAAGATAATTGGGTAGTACTCTTACGAAATTCTACCTTATTGGTGGATAGCATGGCAGTTTACTACCCATTTTACTACCCACTTGTCGGTGGCTTAAGATGGATTTTCGTAGACAAGCATAGACAACACTTATCATTAAAAATTTTTAAAACAATAGTTTATAAATAAATATGGATGGCTATAGAAATCACTCAATATTCTGAATCTGTTCCCGCATCTGCTCGATCAGCACCTTCAACTCCACCGCACAACGCGTCGTCTCCGCCACCACGGATTTCGACGAGAGCGTGTTGGCTTCACGGTTGAGTTCCTGCATCAAAAAATCCAGCCGGCGGCCCTGGGGGCCGGGTTGGGTGAGCTGGCGGCGCACCTCGCCCACGTGGGCCTCCAGGCGGTCGAGCTCTTCGTCCACGTCGGCTTTCTGGGCGATCAGCACCAGCTCGGCTTCCAGGCGCTGGGGGTCGAGTTCGGTTCGGGCGGCCTCCAGGCGTTCCAGCAGCAGGGTGCGCTGGCGCTCGAGGATCTGCGGGAGAAAACCGCGCACCTGGGTTACCTGCTCGCTGACTGCGTCCAGGCGGGTGACAATCATCTCACCCAGCTTTTCGCCTTCGCGGGCGCGGGCGTCGATCAGCTCCTCCAGCGCCTGGTCGAACAGTGCCTGGGCGGCGGCCTTGATGGCGTCCAGGTCCTGGGAGCGGGTTTCCATCACGCCGGGGTGGTTAAGCAGTGCCAGGGTGGTGGGGGGCTCGGCGCTGGGTACCTGAGCCTGGATGGCGTCCAGGGCGTCGGCAATCGCTTGCAGCCGCTGAACGTTGAGCGTTGGCGTCTGGGTGGTGTCCGCGCTTTCAAAGCGCAGGCTGCACTCCACCTTCCCCCTCGCGAGGCGCTTTCTGAGCACTTCGCGAAGCGTGGGCTCCAGCTCGCGAAGCGCTTCCGGCAGGCGAAAGTGAGGGTCCAGGTAGCGCTGGTTCACAGAGCGGATCTCGACCTGCAGGGTGCCGAACGTGGCTGCCTGTTCGGCGCGGGCAAAGGCAGTCATGCTGTGCGGCATGGGGTCTCTCTTGGACGATGAGCGTTACGCCAGTGTAGCGTAGTTTCCCGGGCCGCTGGGCATTGAGTACGCCTACACGCCAATGATCTCGGGCTGAACTTCGATCAGCAGGCCCGCTTTCGGGGCGGGGGTGTCGATCACTTCGAAGACCCGCTCGATCATCACTTCCACGCTTTGTCGCGCCATCATCAAACGGGGGTGGAAGGCGGCGGCCAGCGGGTCCCAGTCAAAGCAGCCCACCACCATGTCGTCCAGTTGATAGCCGCTGCGTTGTAGCCAGCGCACGATCCCCTCCAGCGAGATGGTCGAGTTGACGAACATCGCGCTGGGAAGCCGGGGGCGAAGGCGCATGTACGCCTCCAGCGCGGTCAGCGCCTTGTCGGCGGCGTAGTCGCAGGGAATGATATCCGCCTCCGAGGTGGCAAGCCCACGTTCGGTGCGGGCCTGGGTGAAGCCGGCGATACGTTCACGCGTGTTGTGATCCCCGCTGCGCCCGCCGATAAACAGGATGGCCTCGTCGCTCGCCTGTTGCCAGGCCAACCGGTCAAGCAGGGCGTGGGTGAGCTGCCGCGCGCCTTCCCGGTTATCGGAAATCACCGAAGGTGCCTTGCTGCCGGGCAAGTCCAGGTTGATGCTGGCTACCCCGTTCTCGTCGCACATCTCGGAGATGGTATCCGGGTCGGTGGCGCCGGTACTCACCAGACACTCTACCCGGTAGCCGAGCATCATGCGCGCCGCTTCCCGCTCCTGCTCCGGGTCGCGGTTGGTACAGGCGACAATCGCGAACAGACCTCGCTTGCGCGCCTGGGCTTCGAAGTGCTGGGCAATCGAGCTGAAGTAGCGGTTGTCGTAGAGCGGCAGAATCATGCCGATGATGCCCGAGCGTTCACGGCGCAGCGCCCGAGCCTGCATGTTGGCGGAGTAGCCCTCGCTGTCGGCCAGAGAGAGAATCCTGTCGGCCAGTTTCTGGCTGATACGCCGGCGCTGCCATGAGCCGTTGAGCACCGCGCTCACGGTGCTCGGTGAGGTGTTGGCAAGTCTCGCCAGATCGTAGATGGTTAGCCGCTTGGGGGACTCGCTTACCACGTAACCGCTCCTTGCAATAGATAAAGGTCGCATTGACGTGAACGCGCCAAAGAACAATGCTACACTTTGCACAACCGATTGTGCAGACTAATTTAACTGCAATTCGACCTATCACTCGCCTTTTGACGTCGTGCCGGGTTGGTTGCCGCTACCTCATATCGTCCATTTCACTGGCTTTGTTCGCCATAAGCAAAGGAAAAGACAATGAAATATAAAGCACTTCTTGGCGTTGCGACGCTGACCGGCGCACTGGCCAGTACCGGTGCCATGGCGCAGGAATCTCCTACCATTGCCGTGGTAGCGAAGGTGGGGGGCATTCCCTGGTTCAACGCCATGGAGATGGGCATCGAGCAGATGGGCGACGAGCTGGGTGTGGAAGCCTACATGGTCGGCCCGACCAGCGCCGACCCTGCGCTTCAGGTACGCGCCGTTGAAGATCTGATCAGCCGTGGCGTCGATGTCATCGGCGTGGTACCCAACGACCGCGAAGTGCTGGAGCCGGTACTCGAACGCGCACGCAGCCAAGGCATCATCGTGCTCACCCACGAAAGCCCCGAATCGGTCAACATCGATTACGACTTCGAGATGATCTCCGCTCAGCAGCTGGGTGAAGAGCACGCCAAGCTGCTCGCGGACACCACCGGCTGCGAAGGCTCCTACGCCGTTTACGTGGGTGGCTTGAGCGTACCGGCGCACAATGCCTGGGCAGATGCCGCGGTGAACTGGCTGGAGGAGAACTGCGAAGGCCTTCGCCCGGCGGCGGAGCGTTTCGGCGTGGCGGAAAGCGTCGATGACAGCCGCAGCACCACTCTTGACCTGCTGCGCGCCCACGATGATCTGGCCGGCATCATGTCGTTTGGCAGCCAGGGCACCATCGGGGCGGCCCGGGCGGTGAAAGAGCGTGGCCTGGCCGGCGACGTGGCCGTGATGGGGCTGTTCTCGCCGGGTCAGGGGCGGCGTCTGGTGCACGAAGGCGTGATCACCGGCGGTTTCCAGTGGAGCCCGCTGGAGGCGGGTAAAGCGTTCGTGGCGCTGGGCAACATGCTTTACAACGGTGAAGAGATCAGCGATGGCGACGAGCTTCCGATCCTCGGTGACATCACGCTCGACGGTCACACGATCTTTGCCGCCAAGCCCCTGGAGCTGAGCGAAGAGACCGTGGACGAACTCGCCGAGCTCGGCCTGTAAGATCCCGTTTCATCCATGTGTCAAGACTGCCGCGCTCATCGAGCGCGGCAGTCATGTAAAGGGCCGTCGTGCCAGAGACCGTCACGTCAAGCGTCACTTCAAGAAAGGAGCCGCCGATGAGCGACATCGCGATTCGCGCGCGTCATGTAAGCAAGGTATTCGGGCAAAGCCGGGTGCTCGACGATGTCGAGTTCGAGCTTCGCCGCGGTGAGGTGATGTGCCTGGCCGGAGAAAACGGCTGCGGCAAGAGTACCCTCATCAAGATCATCAACGGGGTCTACAAGCCGGAACCGGGGGTGGAGTTCACCTTTGGCGACGAGACCCTTTCCATGATCAGCCCGCTGGAGGCGCGCAGCCGCGGCATCCACGTGATCTGGCAGGACCTGGCGCTCTTCCCGCATCTTACCGTGGCGGAAAACATCGTCTTTGACGACTATGTCGCCAAACCCTGGCGGCCGATCTCCTACAAGGAGGCGCTCGATCAATCCCGCAAGATCATCCAGCAGTTCGGCTTGACGCTGGACCCGGCTGCTCGGGTGGAGGATCTTTCCATCGCCCACCGCCAGCTGGTGGCGATCTGTCGCGTGCTGCGCGCCGGCGCCAGCATCATCTTCATGGACGAGCCCACCGCCTCGCTCACCTACAAGGAGGTGCAGTCGCTGCTGGCGATCACTCGTTCGCTGGCCGATCAGGGAATCTCCATCGTGCTGGTCAGCCACCGCCTGGCGGAAGTGCTGGAGGTGTGCCAGCGCGTGACCGTACTGCGCAACGGCAAGCTGGTAGGCACCTACCCCACCGACGGCATGACCCAGGCGCGGCTCTCCACGCTGATGACCGGGCTGGAGCTTGCGCTTACCCCGCGCGCCGATGCCTGGAAAGGGGCGCCGGTGCTGGAAATTGATCGGTTGAGCCGGGAAGGTGAATTCGAAGACGTTTCCTTCACCCTTCATCGTGGTGAAATTCTGGGCCTGACGGGGCTGCTGGGTGCCGGACGTACCGAAATTGCCCATACCCTCTTTGGCATGACAAGACCCTCCTCGGGGGAGATGCGCAAGGATGGTCAGCCGCTGTCGCTTCGCTCCAACCGCGACGCCGTGCGCCACAAGATCGCCTACCTCTCGGAAGACCGGCTTCACCTGGGCCTGGTGCAGAACCAGTCGATCAACATGAACAGCGCCGTCACCGTGTTGCCCTCGCTTGAAAAGCCGCGGGGCTTTCTTTCGCCCCAGCGTATCAAGGCGCTCACCGCCCGCTGGATCGAACAGCTCAAAACCAAGGTGAGCGACGCCGAGCTTGCGGTATCGTCACTCTCCGGCGGTAACCAGCAGCGCATTGCGCTGGCCAAGTGGCTGGCCACCGAGCCCGATGTGCTGATTCTTGACTGCCCGACGATCGGGGTCGATGTCGGCGCGAAAGCGGGCATTTTCGAGATCATTCGCCACCTTGCCGACCAGGGCATGGCGATCATCCTGATTTCCGACGAGGCCGGCGAGATATGGATGAATGCCGACCGCGCACTGGTTCTGCGCGATGGACGTATCGTTACCGAAATCATCCCCTCGGACACCACCGAAGAAGCGCTGGAGGCAGTGATCAATGCGTAAGTTATCAACGCGCCAACGCATCGGCACCGAAGGCGTGCTGCTGGGCATCATCGTGGCGCTTTCGATCGTGCTGGCGCTGACCACCGACAGCTTTCTGAGCGTCCAGAACCTGTTCGATCTGTTGAACAACCAGTCGGTGAACATCATTTTCGCCGTGGGGCTGGTGGTGGTGCTGATCGCCGGCGGCATCGACATCTCCTTCGCGGTGGCCGCCTCCGTGGTGCAGTACGTAGTGATGACGGCCTTGATGGAATATCTGGGCGGCGGCGGCTGGGTCGCGGGTATTCTGCTCTCCATGGCGGTAGGCACGCTGCTCGGGCTTTTCAATGCGCTGCTCATTGATCGCTTTCGCATCGTCTCGATCATCGTCACCATCGGCACGTTCAACCTGTTTTTCGGGCTTTTGATGTACTTTACCGGCGGCGTGTCGATCTACGACGTGCCCGACTGGCTCTATTATTCGATTCCGCTTCTGGACCTGCCCGCCGAGCGCGGCTCGGCCACGCTCTATCTTCCCGCCGCGGTCATGGCGGTCATGGTGCTGCTCACCTGGTTCATTCTCGCCCGTACCGGCTTTGGCCGATCCATTTACGGCTTCGGCTCCAGCCCCGAAGCGGCGCGGCGCTCCGGCGTGAGCGTATGGAAGATTCACGCCTTCGCCTACGGCTGGCTGGGTCTTTGTGCGGGCGTGGCGGGGCTCATGCAGGCGCATATCGTCCAGGAGGTGGTACCCAATGCCCTGATCGGCCAGGAACTGCCTATTCTGGCCGCCGTGGTACTGGGCGGGGCCACCCTCGGCGGCGGGCGCGGCACGGTGCTCGGCGCGGTGCTCGGCGTCTTGCTGCTTGCCGTGGTGCAAAACGGTCTGAACCTTCTGGGTGTCACGCCCTACGCCTTTCGCATGATCGTCGGGCTGATCATCCTGGTCGCGATCACCACCAGTAACCTGGGCAACCTGTTGCCCCGTTCCACCCGGGCGAAAACCGTATGAACAAGCCTTTGAACACATCCTCCCGAACCGGTCTGCGCGTCGGCGGCGATACTCTCGAAGTGCTGGTGATGACCGCGCTGCTGGTCATCAGTATCGCGTTCTTCTCGCTGCTGGCGCCGGGCTTTCTCACGCCCACCAACTTCGGCTCGATGTCGATGCAGTTGCCGGAGCTTGGCCTGCTCTCCCTGGCCATGCTGGTGCCGATCATCTCCGGCGGCCTGAACCTGTCGGTCACCTTCACCGCCAATATTGCTGGGCTCACCACGGCCTGGCTGGTGCAGGGTATCCTGGCGGAAGTGAGCGGCATCGGTGCACCGCTCGCCATCGTGGCGGGGCTTGCCGTGGGGGCGGCGGCGGGCTGTCTGATCGGCGTGATCGTCGCCTACGTGGGCGCGCACCCGATTCTGGTGTCGCTGGGGGCGATGATCTTCTTGCAGGGCGTGGGTGAGTTCCTGACCCGCGGCGGCGGCATCTCGGGCATGCCCGAGGTGTTTCAGACCATCGGCAGCGGCCACTGGCTGGGTGTACCGATTCCCATGTGGATCTTTCTGGGCGCCGCCGCCGGGCTGATCTATGTGATGCACTTCACCCGCACCGGCTTTTCGATCTACATGCTCGGCTCCAACCCCCGCGCCACCGAATACTCGGGCATCAACGTCAAGCGCGTGCTGATTACCGTCTACACCCTTTCCGGGCTTCTGGCGGGTCTTGCCGGCATGGTGATGCTGGCCCGGTTCAACTCGGTGCGCGTCGGCCACGGTGAAAGCTATCTGCTGATTACCGTGCTGGCCTGTTTCCTGGCCGGCGCCAACCCGTTTGGTGGCTTCGGCCGCGTGCTGCCGCTGGTGCTGGGTTTGATGAGCCTGCAGGTGATTGCCTCGGGCATGAACCTGATGGGGGCGAGCCAACATTTAGCCACCGCCGTCTGGGGTGGGTTTCTGATCATCGTCATGGCACTGCGGATGCCGTTTCTCAAACAGTCGTGAGTAAGCTTTCATGAGTCATCAAGAGCACGTTCTGGGCATCGACATCGGCACCGGCAGCGCCCGCGCGGGTATCTTCACCACCGACGGCGTGATGCTGGCCGAGGCGAAGACGCCCATCGCGATGAACCGCCCCGCCGAGCACCACGTGGAGCAGAGCTCCACCAATATCTGGCGCGCCGTATGCAGCGCCACCCGGCGCGCCCGGGAAGCGGCCGGCGTTGCCGCCGAGAGCGTGACCCGCATGTCGGTGAGCGCTACCTGCTCGCTGGTGCTGCTGGACAAGAGCTACCAGCCCCTGGCGCTGTCCCCGGGCGAAGACCCCTGGGATATCATCGTCTGGATGGATCACCGCGCGACCCTCGAGGCCGCCGAATGCACGGCCACGGGTGCGGCGCCCCTTGCCAACCTGGGCGGGGTGATGTCACCGGAAATGCAGATGCCCAAGCTCAAGTGGCTCAAGCGCCACCGCCCCGAGCTTTACGAACAGATCGGCTACGCGGGTGATCTGGGCGACTGGCTGGGCTTTGCGTGCACCGGTTCGCTTTCGCGCTCGGTATGCATGCTCGCCTGCAAGTGGACGTTTGATCCGCGGCCCGACCACGGCTGGGATCGCGATTTCCTGGCGCGGATCGACATGGCGGATGTGATCGAGCGGGCCGGGCTGCCGGAAAAGGCCTTGCCGGTGGGCGTGGAGCTTGGCGCGCTCACCGAACAGGCAGCGGCGGATCTTGGCCTGAGCACCCGGTGTCGCTTTTCGGTGGGTATGATCGACGCCTACGCGGGCGCCCTTGGCACACTGGGCCGTAGCCTGATGGACGCTCCAGAAACGCGTCTGGCGGTGATCGGCGGCACCTCGACCTGCCATATCGGCGCCCAGCCCACGCGCTGCGAAGTGCCCGGCGTATGGGGCCCCTACCCCGGCGCCCTGGCCGACGGGTTCGTCGCCAACGAAGGTGGCCAGAGCATTACCGGCGCCTTGCTGGATCACCTGGTGGCGATGTTCTCGGCGGGCAGCGACTTCGGCGACGACGTGCACGGCGCGCTCTCGGATCTGCTGCTCGCGCGTCTGGAAAGCGGTGACCCGGCGCCGCATACCCATATCTGCCCCGATTTCATCGGCAACCGCTCGCCCCTGGCGGACCCGGAAATTCGCGGCGCGATCACCGGGCTCACCCTCGATTCCCCTCGGGAGAGCTTCATCAAGGTGTACTGGGCCGCCGCCACGGCGCTGGTGTACGGTACCCGGGCGATCATCGAGCGGCTGAACACCCACGGCTACGCCATCGATACGCTGCATTTGAGTGGTGGCCACGGCCGCTCGGCGCTGCTTCGCAAGCTCTACGCCGACGGCACCGGCTGTCGGGTGGTGCTTTCCGAGGCCCCCGAGCCAGTATTATTGGGAGCCGCCGTGGCAGCCCTGGGCGCCCAGGTGGACGGCAACGTGCTCAGCGTGGCCAAGGGCCTGGTACCGGGTGAGCACGTGCTGGAGCCCGACCCCGCCATGGAAGGGATGCACGCCGCGCGCTATCAGGCGTTCAAGGCGCTCTATGCCGGCCGGCTGGATTGAACGCGCCCAGGCGCCCCAGGGCCCTAGGGTGTACAATGGAGCGCTTTAGCCTTGATTGGCGAAACCGTAATCAACGAGAGGTGCTATGCGTCCCGATGTCGTTCGCCCCAGCAATCGCGCAGCCGATGAGCTGCGCGAGATTCGCCTGACCCGCGACTACACCCGCCACGCCGAAGGCTCGGTACTGGTCGAGTTTGGCGATACCAAGGTGCTGTGTAACGCAAGCGTGGAGGCGGGCGTGCCGCGCTGGCTGCGCGGCAAGAACCAGGGCTGGGTGACCGCCGAGTACGGCATGTTGCCACGGGCCACCCACTCGCGCAGCGGCCGTGAAGCCAGCCGCGGCAAGCAAGGCGGGCGGACGCTGGAAATCCAGCGTCTGATCGGGCGCAGCCTGCGCGCCGCAATCAATCTCAAGAAGCTCGGCGAGTTCACCATCACCGTGGATTGCGACGTGCTCCAGGCCGACGGCGGCACGCGCACCGCGGCGATCACCGGCGGCTGCGTGGCGCTGGTGGACGCGATTCGCTACCTGCAGCGTGAAAAGAAGATCAAGAGCGATCCCTTCAAGCAGATGGTCAGCGCCATCTCGGTAGGCATCTACAAGGGCGTGCCGGTGCTCGATCTGGACTATCCCGAAGACAGCAAGGCCGATACCGACCTGAACGTGGTGATGACCGAAAGCGGTGAGCTGATCGAGGTGCAGGGCACCGCCGAGGCCGGCGCGTTCACTCGTGCCGAGCTCAACGCCATGCTGGACCTGGCCGAGAAGGCCGGTGGTGAGCTTCGCGAACACCAGCGCGAGGCGCTGGGAATCCGCGGCTGACCGACCTCTGTACCGCTACGCAGTCCATCTCTACGCAAAAGGCCAGCTCGATGCTGGCCTTTTGCTGACAACTCACTGCATGCGACGCGGACGTTGATGTCTAGAGCGCCAGGTCATACTCGACGATCAGCGGGGCATACTCCGAGAAGGTCGCATCTACATCGATCCAGGCGTCGACCACGTGGCGGCGGAAGTTGGGGCCGACCAGCTGGTAGTCGAGTCGCCAGCCTTCCTGACGGCTGCGGGCCACGTCCTGGTCGAGTTTGGGCCACCAGGTGTATTCGCCGGCGTCGCGGTTGATTTCGCGGAAGGTGTCGATGAACCCGGTCGGGCCGAGCACCTGATCCATCCAGGCGCGCTCTTCCGGGCGAAAACCCGAGGTGAGCTGGTTGTCCGACCAGTTGGCCAGATCCACGGTCTTATGGGCGATATGCCAGGTGCCGCAGATGATGTATTCGCGGCGTTTGCGCGACATCTTCGTCAGGTATTCCTGGTACTGATCCATGAACGCCTGCTTGGCTTTCTGATCAGAGCCGTCGGGCATCAGGAAGGTGGCGATGCTGAAGCGGTCGTAGTCCGCCTGCAAGAAGCGCCCTTCGTGGTCGCACTGCGGAAAGCCCAGCCCGTACATGATGGCCTTGGGAATCTTGCGACAATAAAGCCCCACGCCGGAAAAACCGTCCTCTTCGGCGTCCAGGAAATAGCCTTCGTAGCCTTCCGGATAGAGGATATGATCGCCCAGTTCAAAGCTCTTGGCCTTGAGATTCTGCACGCAGACCACGTCGGCGTCCTGCTGAGCCAGCCAGTCCAGGAAGCCTCGGTCGACGGCGTCACGTATACCATTGACATTAATGCTGGCAATTTTCATAAATCGTCCCTTTTGCGTCGCTGCTGTATGATACCCGACGTTTAGACGTTTGGGTAAATAGGCAGACTCAATCAGACTACTTACCTGATCTATATCGATTACTTTCATCCACATATTGCTTTAGAGACAACCGCCGTGGCGACCACTCTACAACCCTACCAGCGCGACTTCATTGCCTTCGCCATCGAGCAGGGCGTTCTTAAATTCGGCGAATTCACGCTCAAGTCCGGGCGGGTCAGCCCGTACTTCTTCAACGCCGGCCTTTTCCAGACCGGGCGCGCCCTGGCCAAGCTGGGCCGCTTCTATGCCCAGGCCATCGTCGATCAAGGCCTGAACGCCGACGTGCTCTTCGGCCCCGCCTACAAGGGCATTCCGCTTGCCGCCGTGACTGCTGCCGCACTTGCCGACCATTTTGATCTGGACATGCCCTACGCCTTCAACCGCAAGGAGGCCAAGACCCATGGCGAAGGCGGCAATATCGTCGGCGCGCCGCTTGCCGGCGATATCCTGATCATCGATGACGTGATCACCGCCGGTACCGCCATCCGCGAGGTCATGACGCTCATCGAGGCGCAGAACGCCCGTGCCGCCGGGGTGATCATAGCGCTGGACCGCCAGGAGCGCGGCCAGGGCGAGCAGAGCGCCATCCAGGAAGTCACTTCCAGGTACAAGATGCCGGTAATCAGCATCGTGACCCTCGAGCAGGTGCTGACGTACCTGGAAGAGTACGCCGGCGGCGAGATGATCGCCTACGCCGAGGCCGTTCGCGCCTACCGCGACCGCTACGGCGTCGCGGCGCATCAAGGCCTATAGCGCGCCTTTATAGCTCTGCTGGCGCCAGGCTTCGTAGCTTACGATGGCCACGGCGTTGGAGAGATTTAGGCTTCGATTGTTCGGCTGCATGGGGATGCGCAGCTTCTGCTCCTCGGAAAGCGTGCGGTGTACCTCGGCCGAGAGTCCGCCGGTTTCCGAGCCGAACAAGAGCACATCCCCGGGCGCGAAGGTGGCCTCGCTGTGCGCCGTTACCCCTTGGGTCGTGATGGCCCAGACGGTGCGCCCGGCCATGGCATCAATAAACGCCGTAAAGTCGGCGTGGCGCGTCACGTTGGCCAGGTCCCGGTAATCGAGCCCGGCACGCCGCAGCTTTTTCTCTTCCAGATCAAAACCCAGCGGCTCGATCAGGTGAAGCCGACAGCCATTGTTGGCCACCAGACGCATGATGTTGCCCGTATTGGGCGCCATGCGCGGCTCGAAAAGCGCTATTTCAAACATGACACCACCTTGGATAGACATACCCTGACCGATTCGATCGCTCGAACGGCGGCAAAGACAGGCGAGTGGGAAATGAGATCAGGTCGGCTAATCGTCGGGCGGTCGGTATTATACAAACTCTTATTGAACTTTGGTCGTATATCCTGAAAATATTTTCCAGCCTTGTCTGGGCAATGATCGCCGGTTTCACCGCCTGATCGACACGCGGTATGATACCCCAAAGCGTCCCGCCTTTCCCGCCAGGTTGTCTCTATGTCCTCTATCATGCAGCGTATCAAAGGCCTCAACCCGCGCCAGCAGGAAGCCGTGCGGTATATCGACGGCCCCTGCCTGGTACTGGCAGGCGCAGGCTCGGGCAAGACCAGCGTCATCACCACCAAGATCGCCTACCTGGTGCAGGAGTGCGGAATGAGCGCGCGCCGCATCGCCGCGGTCACCTTTACCAACAAGGCGGCCCGCGAGATGAAAGAGCGGGTGGGGCAGATGCTCAAGGGCAAGGAAGGTCATGGCCTGACGGTGTCGACCTTTCACACCCTGGGGCTCAATATCATCAGAGGCGAGCTGAAGACGCTGGGCTACAAGCCGGGGTTCTCGCTATTCGACCCGGAAGACGCCAAGGCACTGCTGCGCGACCTGATGAACAAGGACGCCCAGGTGGACGCCGAGCAGATCAACAGCGTGCAGAGCAAGATTTCCACCTGGAAGAACGACCTGGTGCTGCCCGGCCAGGCGCTGTCCTTGGCCGAGGACGATGACGAGCAGTTCGCCGCCCGGGTGTACGAGGCCTATAACCGCCACCTGAAAGCCTACAACGCGGTGGATTTCGATGATCTGATCCTGCTGCCCGTGGTGCTGCTGAAAAACGATGCTGATGCCCTGGAGCGCTGGCGGCGCAAGATCCACTACATGCTGGTGGACGAGTATCAGGACACCAACGTTTCCCAGTACCTGCTGGTGAAGCTTCTGATGGCCGAACGCTCGACCTTTACCGTGGTGGGTGACGACGACCAGTCGATCTACGCCTGGCGCGGGGCGCGTCCGGAAAACCTGGTGACCCTGGGCGAGGACTTCCCGCGCCTGAAGGTGATCAAGCTGGAGCAGAACTACCGCTCCACCGGCACCATCCTGCGCGCCGCCAACACGCTGATTGCCAATAACCCCCACGTCTACGACAAGACGCTTTGGTCGGACATGGGCGACGGCGCGCCGATCCGCGTGATCGTCAACCGCCACGAAGAGGCGGAGTCCGAGCGGGTGGCCAGCGAAATGCTCACCCGGCGGATCAAGGAGCGTGCCGAGTGGCGGGATTTCGCGGTACTTTATCGGGGTAACTTTCAGGCAAGGCTTCTGGAACTCAAGCTGCAGCACTACCAGATTCCCTACAAGCTCTCCGGCGGCACGTCGTTTTTCTCGCGCAACGAGATCAAGGACGCCATGGCCTACCTGCGCCTTCTGATCAACCCCGCCGACGACAACGCCTTTTTGCGTATCGTCAACGTGCCGCGCCGGGAAGTCGGCCCCGGTACGGTCGAAAAGCTTGCCAACTACGCCACCGAGCGCTCGATTTCCCTGTTCGCCGCCTGTCACGAGCTGGGTCTGGAGCAGGTGCTGCCCACCCGCGCCGTGGAGCGGCTTTCGCGCTTTACCCACTTCATCGATGGCGTGCGTAAACGCATGGACCAGGGCGATGCGATTGCCGCCATCCGCGATATGCTGCGCGACATGGATTACGAGGCGTGGCTCTACCAGAATGCCAGCGCCCCCACCATTGCCGAGCGGCGCATGGCCAACGTATGGATCCTGATCGATCAGTTGGAAAAGTCGCTCAATCGCGACCCGGAAGACGATGACGACTCCACCGCGACGGAAACCGACGGCGTGGAAGCGGCGATTTCACGCCTGGTGCTGCGCGATATCCTCGAGCAGCAGGCCGAAGAGGACGACTCGGACAAGGTGCAGCTACTCACCATGCACGCCTCGAAAGGCCTCGAGTTTCCGCACGTTTATCTGATGGGTCTGGAGGAGGACCTGCTGCCCCACCGCAACGCCATCGAAGTGGGCACGGTGGAGGAAGAGCGCCGCCTGGCCTACGTGGGCATCACCCGGGCACGGCGCACGCTGACCCTGACGCTTGCCCGCCAGCGCAAGGCCTACGGCGAGCTGATGGATTGCCAACCCAGCCGCTTTCTGGAGGAACTGCCGCCTGATGATCTCGAGTGGGAAGGCCGCGCCGACAAGGAGGACCCGGACAAGAAGCAGGCCCGGGGCAAGGACGCGATTGCCGGGTTGCGCTCGCTGCTGGGCTAGATCACTTGATTTATCCACAGCGGCTTTAGCTCAGCCGGCTGTGGATAAACAAACGAGCGGCGCTCTACTCGGAGCGCTCGATCATGAAATCCACCATGGCCTTGAGTTCTTCATCCGTGGCGGTACTCGCACCTCGGGGCGGCATCACGCCCTTACCTGCAATCACGCTTTGATAAAGCACCTCGCGGCCTTTCTCGAGGCGGCTACCCCAGGCCCGGGGGTCACCCAGAACGGGGGCTCTGGCAATACCGGTGGCGTGGCAGGTCGCGCACCTTGCCCGGGAATAAAGCGCTTCGCCATCCAATAGGTGATGGTCAGCGACCTCTTCCTCGCCAGCAGGCTCGGTTAGGGTAGGCGCCGGCCCAACGGGGTCAGGCGCGGCCTGCTCATCCACCTGGTCTTCGAGCTCTTCCCCGGGCGGCAGCATATCGTCCATTGCCGGCTCGACCAGATAGAACGTGGCTGCACGCATTTCGTCGTCCGAGAGGTTGGGGTTACCGCCGCGAGGAGGCATGGCCCCGATGCCGTCGATGGCGTGGCGCACCAGCGACTCGAACCCTTGCTCCAGACGCAGTGCCCAATGCTGCTCATCGCCACGAATCGGCGCCCCAGCCACCCCGGTCTGGTGACACGCCATGCAAAGCTGGTCGTATACTGCCTCCCCGCGAGGGTGCAGGGGATGCTCCTCGGCCATGGCCGTGCTGGATAAAACGCCTAACAAAAGCCCTGCTACGCGCTTGAAATTCACCGTCTTCTCCTTGAACCGCTGCCCAGCGCCACAACCCTCCCTGACCCGACTTGACGATGTGTACGGTCAACCGCGACATCGCCATTCAGGAACAAAGGAGGGAGAATCGATTAAAGCACTCGAGACAACCGACCGTTACAAGCACCAGCCGATAGGGTGGCTTACCGGGTGTTTAGAAGATTAGATTGAACACGCCGGTAAGGGTCAAGAGACCGACGACGAAGATAAATACGATAATGCCTAGGATGATTTTCATTGCAGTTCCTCCATGAGTAGAAAAGTATTCCTTGCTGGAACGACCTCAGTATAGAGGAAAAATTCACGCGCTGACGAGCCCGATAGGCCGCGATCTCATGCGCCACCGCCATGGCATCATCCACCTCTTGCTTCGCGGCCCTTTACTTTCTGTTCTCTCGACGGCGCCAGCCGTAAAGCTGCTGCTCGCGCTCACGGCTGAACCCGGCCTGGGCGTAAAGCCGACAGGCAGGCGTATTGTACGCATCGACAGTCAACGCAAGCGTGCTGGCTCCGCCCTGACAGGCCAGCCTTTTCGCCTGTTGCACCAGCGCCCTTCCCAGCCCCTTGCCGCGCCAGACCGGAAGCAAACCCATCAGTTGAAGCTCCCAGTGCGTGACGGTTTGCGGCGCCAGCAGCAGAATGCCTGCGGTCTCATCACCGCAAAGCGCCCGGTACCAGTGGTCCAGTGCGCCGGGGGCCTGGGCGTGAAACCCGGCCAGAAGGGTTTCCATCGACAGGGCATCAAGCAGGACCGGGCAGTCCAGCGAGTCTTCGCTGATACCACGCAGCAGCGCCAGTCGATCCGCGTAGGCCAGCTCGCCCAAAGGGGCCATGTGAAGCATTTCCGGTGAGGGCTCAGGCGCCTCGAGTGGCGTCTTCAGATGCTCGAGTGTAGCGATCGCCTGCATACCGCTCGCCGTCAGAGGGGCTTTCCAGGCATGCTGATCGGTGTTTAACGTTACATGACAGAGATCAAACCCTTGCCGGTCTACCCACTGCCGAACACTGGCCAGTAGCGCGTCGACGGTGTCACTGTGTACAGCGGGTAGCCATAGCTGGGCGGTGGCATCCGTCAACGGTTCGACCCATACGGCCGCGTCGATTCGCCCGGCGTGCCTTGCAACCCAAAGCCCTTGCCAGTCGAATGACGGCTCGGCCTGGGCGCGGGTCAGGGAGGCCTGCAGGGCGGACTGCCAAGCCGGGTCAAAGACGCCCGCCAGTTGAAGCAGCGCTTCACGACGCTGATGCTCAGCGCATGGGCCCATGTAGGAGTGGTCGAACGCGTCGTGACGTGGCATGTTAGGTTTTCCGGCGCAGCGCGGTAGCTCGAACGAGCCCGCAGTGAATGAAAGGAGTCATCCGCCCCTATGCGTATCCTGCTGGTCGAAGACGACCCCAGTCTGGCGTCGGGCATTCGCCTGGCCTTGAAGCCCGAACACTATACCGTGGACCATCTTACCGATGGTGTCGCGGCGTTGAATGCCTTGAAAAGCGAAGTCTTTGATGCCGTCATTCTGGATCTGGGGCTGCCGCGCCTTGACGGGATGACGGTACTGGACAATGCCAGACGCCTTGGGGCCCGGGTTCCCGTGCTGGTCCTCACCGCCCGCGACGACGTCGATAGCCGTATTGCCGGGCTCGATGCCGGCGCCGACGACTACCTCACCAAACCCTTCGAGGTCGAGGAGTTGAAAGCCCGCCTACGGGCGCTGTTGCGCCGCAGTCAGGGCCAGGCCAGCTCGCAGTTGACCTGCCGGGGGATCGCGCTCAATCCCGAGACCTTGAGCGTGAGCTACCAGGGCCGGGACATTTCGCTGTCGCGCCGCGAACTTACCCTGTTGCAAGAGTTCATGAGTCATCCCGGCCGCGTCTTCACCCGCGATACGCTCACTCAGCTTCTTTACGGCTGGGAGGAAGACGTCGAGAGCAACGCCATTGAAGTCCACATTCATCACCTGCGCCGCAAGCTGTTCAGCGATGCGGTGCGCACGGTACGCGGCATTGGTTACGTGATGGATAAAGCCGTTCCGGGGTCCTCGCCATGAAGTCGCTTCGCCAGCGCACGTTGGCCGTGACGCTGCTGGTCTTCGGACTCAGCATGCTGATGATCGGCTTCATCAGCTACCGTTTTGCCGCCCAGGAAGTGGAAGAGCTCTACGACGCCAGCCTTGCGCAAAACGCCCGCCTGCTGGAGGGTTTCCTGGCAGCGCCGCTGGCCGCCGAGGAGCGGGGCATACTGATCGATAATCTGGAGCGGGCGCTGCTGGATACCGATTGGTCAAACCCGGTGGCCAACGGCCACCGCTATGAAAGCCAATTCGCCTTTCAGCTGTGGGATGGCGGGCAACTGCTGATGCGCTCACCCGGCGCGCCGGAAACGATGCTTGACCGGCAGCCCCTGGGCTTTTCAAGCCACGAAGGCCCGCGCCACCACTGGCGCAATTTTGCGCTGGCAGTCGGTACCAGTCAGCGGGTCGTGGTGAGCGAGCGCCAGGATGTACGAGACGAACTGATCCGCGAAGTCGCCCTGCGCACGCTTTTGCCCGATCTGCTGGGATTACCGCTTCTCGCGGGGCTTCTCTGGTGGTCCATCGGCTGGGGGTTGGCACCGCTTTCGCGCATGGCCGAGCAGCTTCGCCACCGCGACCCGACCCATCTAAGGCCCTTGTCGCTGCCGCCACTGCCCTTGGAACTCGACACCATCGCCGGCGCCATCAACCGGCTGCTCAAGCGCTTGCGTGACATGCGCATTCGCGAAAAACGCTTTATCGCCGATGCCGCCCATGAACTGCGCTCGCCACTGGCGGTGCTCGATCTACACGCCCAGAACGCACTGTCGGCCCAGAGTGCCGAGGACCGCGAGGAGTCGCTGCATCACCTGCGCCACGGCGTGGCGCGCTCGACGCGCCTGGTAGGCCAGCTGTTGACGCTGGCCCGACTGGACCCGGAAGAGACCACCCCGCAAGCGCTACGCGATACCAACGTATTGCACGAAGCCCGCGAGATACTCGCCAAGCTTTCGCCACTGGCGGCCGAGCGCTCGCAGCAGCTGCTGCTTGAGGCCGACGAGCAAGCCCCGTGGCATATCAAGGAGGAGCCGGGGGCCATCGAGGCGTTGATGCAGAACCTGGTGGGCAACGCCATTCAGCATTCACCGGTATCGAGCAGCGTGAAGATCACCCTGGAGGCGGCGGCGCAGAGCGTGACGGTCATCGTCGACGACCAGGGTCCCGGCATCGCCCCGGAAATGCGCCAGTGGGTGATCGAGCGTTTTCAGCGCGCCGGGCCGGGCGCAGGGGCCGGGCTTGGACTTTCCATCGTCGATCGCCTGGTCGGTCGCCACGGTGGCACCCTCGCCCTCGAAGACGCCCCCGGCGGGGGCCTGCGCGTTCGGGCAACCCTTGCCCGGATAATCCCTCAACGGTAGCCCTCAAAGGTAGTTCCTCACAGAGGGTCCCTCGAAGATAGTCCCTTCAAAAAACTGACGAAACTTCGCGGGCCTTAAGATTGCGATAAGAATTGCCTGCGATGCTGGGGGTACACGATAGGCGGTTTGTCATCCGTTCTGTCCATTCAAAAGAAAAGGTACCCCTGATGAATCAGATGCTGCACTCTCAGAAAACGCTCGTTCCGTTTGGTAAAACGCCGCTGCTCACCCAGCCGGACACCAGGCACCTCACCGCGGCGAGCCCGGCCATTTCAGCGCTGACCGACTTTACCCAGGTCATGCCGCAATCCGTTCGTGAAGATACGTCCATCGACGACGCGCACCTCAAGATGCGTCACGGCGGTATCCGTTTACTGTTCGTCATGGATGCTCAAGCGCACTGCATTGGCGTGCTGACTGCCAGAGAGGTCATCGGCACCCGGCGTATCAACCTGGCCATGCAGCAGCGTAACCTCGACCGCCACGAAGTGACCGCCGGCATGATCATGACGCCCTGGGAAAAACTGAGCGCCATGCCGGTCGAGCAGCTCAAGTCGCTGAGCATCGAAGATCTGGTGCTCTCCATGGAGAGCTTCAGCGAACAGCACCTGCTGATTACCGAACGTACCCCGGCAGGCGAACTCACGGTACGCGGGCTCATCTCCGCCACCGATATTCAAAACGCCATGGGCGAGCGGGTCAAAGGCAAGGTATCCAACCCCGTGGTTCCCATGGCCAGTAACTTTGCCGACATCTGCAAGGTGATTACCGGCCACGATCTGTAATACGCGCCGCTGCAGCCAAGCCCCGGACATTGAGTAAAGACACAGAAAAACCGCCCTCACATGAGGGCGGTTCTTGTTTGGCGAGACGAGAAGTGGCTTTTCAGCCCGACGCCCTAGAAGAGCGAAGCGTTGATCAAGAGGTGCGCGCCGATACTGGCCGCGTAGCCGAGCAAGATAGCCGGCACCCAGCGCAGGTGCACCGCGAAGGTGTAAATGCCGCGGGCCTGGCCCATCAAGGCAACCCCCGCCGCCGAGCCCATGGAGAGCAGGCTTCCGCCCACGCCGGCGGTCAGGGTAATCAGCAGCCAGTTGCCTTCGGACATGTCCGGCGCCATGGAGAGCACGGCGAACATCACCGGGATGTTATCCACTACCGCCGAGATGAGCCCCAGCACCACGTTGGCCCAGATCGGATTCCAGCCGCCGTAAAGCGTTTCGGACAGCAGGCTCAGGTAGCCCATGAACCCAAGGCCCCCCACGCACAGCACGACCCCGTAGAAAAACAGCAGCGTATCCCACTCCGAGCGGGCGATACGGCTGAAGATGTCGAAGGGCACCACGCTACCCAACTGCTCGAGTTTCTTCCAGTCGCCCCGGCGCGAGTAGCGCTCGCGCTTGCGCTCCAGCGAACGCGGCAGGCTGCGGCGCAGGTAGTAGCCGAAAAACTGCAAGAGCCCCAGGCCGAACATCATGCCCATGGCCGGCGGCAGGTACAGAACCGAGTGGCAAAGCACAGAGATGGCCACGGTAATCAAGAACAGCACGATGATTCGCCGCGCGCCCCGTTTCATCCAGACATTTTCGGTCAGTGCCGCTGGCTGTCGGTTGACGATAAAGAAGTTCATGATGACGGCGGGTACCACAAAATTCACGATCGCCGGTATCAGCAAGACGAAGAAGCCTTCAAAGGGCACCCGGCCACCCTGCCAGACCATCAGCGTGGTGATATCGCCAAAGGGGCTGAAGGCGCCACCAGCGTTGGAGGCCACCACCACGTTCACACAGCAAAGGCCGATGAACTTTTTATCGCCCTCGGCGACCTTGAGTACCACCGCGCACATCAGCATCGCGGTGGTCATGTTGTTGGCAATGGCCGAGATACCGAACGCCAGAAAGCCGGTGATCCAGAAGAGGCTACGGTAGCTGAACCCCTTGCGTACCAGCCATGCACGCAGCGCATCGAACGTCCGCCGCTCTTCCATGGCGTTGATGTAGGTCATGGCCACCAGCAGGAAAAGCAATAGCTCGGTGTACTCTAAAAGCGTCTCGCGAAACGCCGCCTCGGCCTCTTCGGGCATGCCGGCCTGCACGTATACCCAGGCCACGATGGCCCAGATGAGTCCAGCCGCTACCAGAACGGGCTTGGACTTTCGCATATGGATGATCTCTTCAGACATCACCAGCGCGTAGGCGAGAATGAAGATGATCACACAACTGATACCGGCGAAGGTGGTGGTTAGATCAAGCGGGCCGGCGGCGTAGGAAAGCGAAGGGAAAAAGAGAAGGGCAAGGGTAATCAACAGCCAAGCGCCCCGGCGGTTCAAGCACCGGGTTGCGAGGACGTTCGATGAAATCATGGCGGCGGGATCCTGGGCGTTTAAAAGAGGGAGACACCGCCGAGATGATAAGCACACTAACTATGTGTTGCAACGCAGCGGTTGCGCATAAGATGCGACAATTCACCGCTGCTTGCAAAGCCCAATTTATATACGCTACAAAACGCTACTCAACGGTAACGCTTTTCGCGAGATTGCGCGGCTGGTCGACGTCGGTGCCCTTGAGTACCGCGACGTGATAGCTCAAAAGCTGTAGTGGCAGGGTGTATAAAAGCGGCGCCAGCGCTTCGTGCACATGCGGTAAGGTAAGTACCTGAATACCCTCTTGTTCGCGGATGCCAACGTTCTCGTCGGCAAAGACGAATAGCTGCCCGCCCCGGGCGCGCACTTCCTGCAGGTTGGATTTCAGCTTTTCCAGGAGATCGTCGTTGGGAGCAATCGAGATCACCGGCATTTCGCTGTCCACCAGCGCCAGCGGGCCATGTTTCAGCTCGCCGGCGGGGTAGGCCTCGGCGTGAATGTAAGAGATTTCCTTGAGCTTGAGCGCGCCCTCGAGCGCTACCGGATAGTGGGCGCCGCGGCCCAGGAAGAGCGCGTGGTGTTTTTCGGCAAACGCCTGGGAGAGGGTTTCGATCTGGCTGTCCAGCGCCAGCACCTTTTGGCAAAGTTCGGGCAGCGTGCGCAGTACCTGCACGATGTCGCTCTGATCGCCGCGTCCCTTGGTCTTTGCCACGCTGAGGGTCAACAGCATCAGCGCCACCAGCTGGGTGGTGAACGCCTTGGTCGAGGCCACGCCGATCTCCGGGCCGGCCCGGGTCATCAGCGCCATATCGGACTCGCGTACCAGAGAGCTTCCCGGCACGTTACAGATGGCAAGCGTACCCAGGTAGCCAAGGGTGTTGGCAAAGCGCAGCGCCGCCAGGGTATCCGCGGTCTCGCCGGACTGGGAAAGCGTCACGAAAAGCGTATCTTCGGGTACTACCGGGTGGCGATAGCGATACTCCGAGGCCACTTCCACCTGTACCGGCACGCCGGCGTAGCGCTCCAGCCAGTAGCGCGCCACCAGCCCTGCGTGGAAGCTGGTGCCGCAGGCGATGATATGAACCTGCCGGGCAGCCTGGAAAAGCGCTTGGGCATCCGGGCCGAAGCTTTCGATCAATACGCTGTCAGCGCTTAACCGACCTTCCAGCGCGGTGCTGATCACCTGGGGCTGCTCGAAGATCTCCTTGAGCATGAAATGGCGGTAGTCGCCCTTGCTGGCCGCACCGTCGCCATGCTCGAAGGTATGAATATCCCGGATGACGGTCGCGCCCTGGCGATCCACAATCGTGATGACGCCCTTGTCGCGCAGCACCACCAGATCACCTTCTTCCAGATAGATAAAGCGGTCGGTGACGGGTAGCAGCGCCATGGGGTCGGACGCCAGAAAGGCTTCATCGATACCCACGCCTACGACCAGCGGGCTGCCCTGGCGGGCGCCCACCACCACGCCGGGTTCCACGGTGCTCATCACGCCCAGCGCGTAGGCCCCGCCCAGGGTCTGGACGATATGCCGGGTCGCGTCGAACAGCCCTTGGCCGGCGTCCAGCTGCTCGTTGAGCAGATGGGCGATGACTTCGGTATCGGTTTCGGAGCTGAACACCACGCCGTCATCTTCAAGGCGACGCTTGATGGGTTCGAAATTCTCGATGATGCCGTTATGCACCACGGCCACACTCTCGGCGCTGTGGTGAGGATGGGCATTCGCCTCCGTTGGCTTGCCGTGTGTTGCCCAGCGGGTGTGGGCAATCCCCGAGGTACCGGGCAGCGCCTCCTCGGCAAGCTTGTCGGCCAGGGCGGCCACCTTGCCCACCGCGCGGTGGCGACTCAGGGCACCTTGATTGAGCACCGTCATGCCGGCGGAGTCGTAACCGCGATACTCCAGGCGCTTGAGCCCTTCCAGCAGGATTTCTTGTACGTTGCGCTGTGCAACCGCCGCGACGATGCCACACATGAGTTCTCTCCTGAGCTTTTTAGGCAGTCAGTGGTTAGGACGTTTTTTTGGTCGGGCGTGACCAGGGCGCTTTCTGCGTCTGCGGACTACGCGTCAGCGAAAGCGCGTTGTCGGTGACGTCCTGGGTAATGGTGGAGCCCGCGCCGACAGTGGCCCCCGTACCGATCGTGACCGGTGCCACCAAAGCGCTGTTGGAGCCGATAAACGCCGCGTCCTTGATCACGGTGCGGTGCTTGTTGGCGCCGTCATAGTTGCAGGTAATCGTTCCCGCGCCCACGTTCACTCCCTGACCCAGGATGGCATCCCCCACGTAGCTCAGGTGGTTGATCTTGCTGTCCTCGCCCACCTCGGCATTCTTGGTTTCCACGAAATTGCCCACCTTGGCGCCGGCCGCCAGCCGCGTACCGGGACGCAGCCTTGCGAAGGGGCCGATCTGGTTGCGGCCCACGCTCAGGGTATCCTCGATCACGCTGTGGCTGTCAATCGCGCTGTCAGCACCGATGGTACTGTTTCTGATCACACAATAAGGGCCCACCCGTACGCCGTCGTCCAGTCGCACGTCGCCTTCGAACACACAGCCCACATCGATGAAGACGTCTTCGCCGCAGGCAAGCGTGCCGCGCACGTCAAGCCGGGCCGGGTCGGCCAGGGCAACGCCCTGCTCCATCAACGCGTCGGCCAGATGGCGCTGATAGGCGCGCTCCAGGCGAGCCATCTGGGCGCGGTTGTTGACGCCTTCCACTTCCACGGCCTGGCGAGGCTGGGCGGTACATACCTGGGTGCCCTCCTCGTGCGCCAGGGCGATCACGTCGGTCAGGTAGTACTCGCCCTGGGCGTTCTGGTCGGAGAGTCTGGGCAGCCAGCGCTCAAGCTGCGCGCTGGTCATCGCCATGATGCCGGTGTTGCACTCGGTGATTTCAAGCTCGGCGCGGCTTGCGTCCTTCTGCTCGACAATGGCTACCGCCTCGCCTTCGGCGTTGCGCTTGATGCGCCCGTAACCGCTGGGGTCAGGCAGCGTCACCGTCAAAAGCCCCATGTGCGATTCGTCCACCTGCTCGAGCAAGGCCGCGAGCGTTTCGCTTTCGATCAGCGGCACATCGCCGTAAAGTACCAGCACCTTGCCACGCCCCCAGTGCGCCTTGGCCTGGGCGACGGCGTGGCCGGTGCCCTTCTGCTCGGCCTGAACGGCAAACGACACCGCCTGGCCGGCGAGCGCTTCACGCAATTGATCGCCGCCGTGGCCGATCACCACGTGAGTGCGTGTCGGCGAAAGCGCCGCGGCAGTATCCAGCACGTGCTGCACCAGCGGCTTGCCGGCCAATGCGTGCAGCACCTTCGGTGTCTGCGAGCGCATCCTGGAACCCTTGCCGGCGGCCAGAATGACGATATCGAGTTCTTGCATGCTATTCACCTGCCATGGCCGGGGTGGGAATGGGGGTAGGTGTAGAGGTGGGAGCCCAGGCGTCGATGCCCAACTCTTCCATCAACTCATCGCCGAAGTAGTCGACAAAGGCGGGACTTGCCAGGCTCTGCCACTGGCCTTTGTCATTGTTGACGAGCATCAGTACGCTCAGATCGTTTTCCACCGCCATCTGCATGCCGGCATCGCCGCCCACCACCAAGAGCGCGGTGGCCCAGGCATCCGCCCAGGCGTTGGAGGGATGAAACACCGATACCGAGGCGAGACCATGGGTCACGGGGCGCCCGGTACGCGGGTCCAGCGTGTGAGAGTAACGCTGGCCATCCGCCTCGAAGTAGTTGCGATAATCCCCCGAGGTGGCAACAGATAGTGACTCCAGAGGGATGATGTGCTGTGCTTCGGGGCGCCCGTTCTGCGGCACCTCGATACCGATGCGCCAGGGTTGCTGTTCAGCCCCGTCGCGATGACCCCGGGAAATCAGATCGCCGCCCAGATTCACCAGGTAATCCTCGATGCCCTGCTGGTCGAGGTAGGCTGCCACGCGGTCGGTGGCGTGGCCTTTGGCAACGCCAGACAGGTCGATAAAGACATCCCGATGGCGTCTTGCCTGCATGAGCTGCGTATCCACCTCGACGCTGTCATAGCCGATGCGCGCCAAACGCTCATTGAGCGCCTGATCGGTAGGCACTTCCCTGGGGCGGGCTTCGGGGCCGAAACTCCACAGGTTGACCAGCTCGCCGACGGTGATATCAAAGGCGCCATTGCTCGCCTCGGCCACCGAACGGCTGATCGCCATCACTTCGATCAGCTCATTGGACAGCGGCTGCCACTCGTTGAGCGGGGCGTTATTGAAAACGATCAGCTCCGAGTCGTCCCGGTAGGTGGACATCGCCTGGTCGACGTTTTCAAGCTCGGCCAGAATGCCCTCTTCAAGCGTCTGTGCCTGGCTTTGGGTCAGCGCATCGACAATGGTGATCTGGTAAAAGGTGCCGAAAACGCCGCCTTCAAAACGCACGGGCGAGTCAAGCGGCCGGTCGCTCTCCGAACAGCCCACCAGCAACACGGTGGCCAGCAGCAACGCAGCCCGCCATCTCGGCGAATAGTTCGGCGAATCATTTTTCATGTGGTCTTCCTTAAAAACGCCCAGGCATTAGAAATAAAAAAACCACAAAAGCCAAGCACCGAATAGTACGCGATAAAGCACGAACGGCTGCATGCTTAACTTTTTAATCACCACCAGAAAGTAGTGAATACACAGGTAAGCGCTTATGCCCGACAGCACCGTCGCGACCAGCGTGGCCGATAAATCGATGGCGACGGTTGAGTTAAATAGGCTAAAAGTTTCAAGCCCGCCAGCCAAAATGATGACGGGAATGGAAAGCAGAAAGGAGAAGCGTGACGCGCCTTCACGGCTCATCCCGGTCAACAGCGCAGCAGTAATGGTAATCCCCGAGCGGGAGGTACCGGGAATCAGTGCCAGTACCTGGGCACCGCCGATGATCAGGGCATCTTTCAGCCGCATTTCATACTCGGAGCGAGCGCCGCGCTTTTTCCAGTCAGCGTAACCCAGCACCAGGCCAAAACCGATCAGGCTCAGGGAAATCACCAGCGTCGAGCGCATATAGCCTTCTATCACGTTCTGCAGGGCAAATCCGACAAGGCATACCGGCATCGTGGCAATGACCACCCAGAGGGCAAGGGTCGCATCCTTGTTCACCCCGTGGCCGCGCAGCGTTGCCAGGGTGCGGGTAAGCATCCGCCATAACTCGGTTCGAAAGTAGAGAATAACCGCGCCCAGGCTGCCCAGGTGAAGCGCCACATCGAATGCCAGACCTTGATCATCCCACTGGGTCAGTACGGGTACTAAAATCAGATGAGCCGAACTTGAAATGGGTAAAAACTCGGTAAGCCCTTGCACTACCGCCAGTACTACTACCTGGAGCCAATCCATAGATTGTCCTATTCATATTGCCTTGTTTAACAAACATCACCTTCCAAGCGGACAAAGAATACACACACCCTTATTTTTTGTCCGCTCTCATAAACGGACAAATAAAGAAGGGGGCGATAGATTACGCCGCTATACGCTACAATAGGGCTCTATTGAACGTGTACGCCCCTGCAAGGTACCCATGTCTCAGACCGTAGAATCGCCAGTGGTTCAACACCATGAGCTTGACCATCAGCAAGCCAAGCGGGTGACCTATATCGGCGCCTGGCTGGATGCGCTGTTGAGCATCGTGAAGGTGGCGGTCGGCTATCTGGTAGGGTCGGCGGCGCTGATTGCCGACGGTATTCACTCGCTGTCCGACTTGATCACCGACGGCTTCGTGTTGACAGCGATCCACTACGGCCGTCAGGAACCGGACAAGGATCACCACTACGGTCATGGACGCATCGAAACGCTGACCACGCTGTTGCTGGGCAGTATCCTGATCTTCGTGGCCGGGGGAATTGCCTGGTCGAGCCTTGACCGGCTGCTGAGCGGGGACGGGGTCAGCGCCCCGGGTTACGTGGCCATTGCCATCACGGTGGCGGCGCTCTTGAGCAAGGAGTGGATTTTCCGCTACACCATGCGCGTGGCCAAGCGCGTGAAGTCCAAGCTCCTGGAGGCCAACGCCTGGCACTCGCGAAGCGATGCGCTCTCCACCGCTGTGGTTCTCGTCGCCCTTCTGGGCGCCCAGTTCGGGTTTGGCTGGCTGGATGCGGTGGCCGCCGTGGTCGTGGGCCTGCTGGTCGGTAAAGTGGGCTGGGATCTACTCTGGCAATCCGCCCGGGAGCTTGTGGATACCGCCCTGCCCGAAGACGTTCAGCGCCAGATGCACATCGTGGCCTGCAGCGTTCCCGGCGTGGACAGCGTGCACGACCTGCGTACGCGCCAGTCGGCAGGCTGGGTCATGGTCGATCTGCACATCGTGGTAGGCCCCACCATCACCGTCTCGGAAGCCCATGAGATCGGCAATGAGGTCAGCCGCCGGCTGCGTCACGAATTCCCGCTTCTCACCGACGTCATCTTCCATATCGACCCGGAAGACGATGCCGGCGAAGGCGACCCCAGCCGCCTGCCGGGGCTCCCCCTTCGCCCGGAGGTGGAGGCCGCGCTCGACGAGCGCTGGTACGCCCACCCGGTCTGGCGCACGCTGAGCGAACTGCAGCTTCACTACCTGGATCACCAGGTGTCGGTATCGCTGATCATCAGCGACGCCGTGCACCAGCCCCCTCAGTGCCTGGCCAGCCAGCTCAAGGCCATGGCCAGCGATATCGAGTGGCTCGGGCACGTGGAGATCCTCTTCATTACCCGAGCAGCCAGCAGCGCACTGCGTTAGCAGGATTGCTAGTTCACGCTGACCAGTACGGCGGTCGCGATGCTGAAATAGATCAGTACACCGGTGGCGTCGATCAGGGTGGTCACCAGCGGTGCCGAGGCGGTGGCCGGGTCGACCTTGAAGCGCTCGAGCACGAACGGCAGACACATCCCGATCAAACTGCCAAACAGCACGATCGTCACCATGCTCAGCGCCACAATCATTGCCACCGCTTCACCGCCGCGCATGATGCCGATCGGCGCCACAGCAATCGCCATGGTAAGACCCAGCGCACCGGCGACCATGAGTTCGCGCCCCAGCATCTTGCCCCAGTCCTTGACGCCGACATCGCCGGTGGCCATCCCCCGCACCATGAGCGTGGCCGCCTGGGCGCCGGCGTTACCGCCGCTGCCGATGAGCAGCGGCAGGAAAAAGACCAGCGCCACCTGAGAGGCGATGACGTCTTCGAAGTAGGCAATGCCCGCCCCGGAAAACAGGTTGGCAAACACCAGCAGCACCAGCCAGGTGACGCGCTTGCGGTACAGACTCCAAAGCGGCACCCGACTCACGCCATCCTCCAGCTGGCCGATGGACATCCCCTTGTGGATATCTTCGGTCGCCTCGGACTCCGCCACGTCCATGGCATCGTCGTGGGTGACAATGCCCACCATGCGCCCGTCGACATCGATCACCGGCAGCGCCAGAAGGTCATAGCGCGCCACCACGCGGGCCACTTCTTCCTGGGCATTGGCCACGGCAGTGCTGATGACGTCCTTGATCATGATGTCGTCCACCAGCGCACCGGGGCGCGCCACCATCAATTGGCGAAGTGACATGGTGCCGATCAGCTCGCCGTCTGCATCCAGTACGTAGAGCTGATATACCGTTTCGGCGTCCGGTGCGGTCTGGCGCACCCGCATGAGCGCCTGCGACACCGTCATGCCACTGGCTATCGCTACATAGTCAGAGGTCATGATGGCGCCGGCAGTGCCCTCTTCATAGCTTGCCAGGCGCTTGAGATCCTCGCGCTCCTGATGCGCCATGCGCCGCAGTAATGCCTCCCGGCGATCTTCTCCCAGCAGGTTGAAAAGATCCACCCGTTCATCCGAGCCCATCTCCTCCAGAAACTTCAAGACCTGCGTGTCGGAGAGCTCGCCCACGATTTCCAGCTGGCTTTCACCGGGCAGGTAACCCAGTACGTTGGCCCCGCGCTCGGTCGAGAGAATATCGAGTATCGCGATCGCCGCCTCAAGCTCCTCATCGTCTTCGATGAACTCTTCAAGCACTTCACCGATATCCGCCGAGCGAATTTCCGCCAGGCGCTCGGCGAGCACGTCCCTGCTCGGCGACTCCTTGATCAACTCCCTCAGCAGCTCTGACTTCAATTCCTGCAAGGTTTCATCGTTTAGTGACATCGCAATCTCCTTGGCAGAAGCGTTATTGATGAATTGTTGCAGACCGGTGGTGCGCTGCTTAAGTGCTACTCATATTACCAGAGAAAAAAAACGCCCCTTAAACCCAGGCGGGTTCAAGGGGCGTCTCGTTCACGCCAAACGCGTGGATGCTAGCCTTTACCCGCCTTCTTGCGCAGCTGCTGAATCGTTCGCAGCTGGGCAACGGCTTCGGCAAGTTCTGCCGCCGCACGAGTATAGTCAAGCTCGGTCGACTTCTCGTTGAAGGCTTGCAGCGCTTGCTGGCGAGCTTCTTCGGCCGCGGCCTCGTCAAGGTCGCTTGCCCGGGACGCCGCATCGGCCAGGATCGTCACGACATCGGGCTGGACTTCCATGAAGCCGCCCGAGACAAAGAAGTTCTCTTCCTTGCCGCCATCCTGGATCACGCGGATCGGCCCAGGCTGAAGCTCGGTCAAAAGCGGTGCGTGACCGGGCAGGATACCCAGATCCCCCATCAAACCGGAAGCGATGACCTGCTCGACGCTTCCCGAAAAGATGGACGCTTCAGCGCTGACGATATTGCAAGTGAAGCTATTCGCCATAGCGAATCCCCCTAATGGACGGGATTACTTCTTCATCTGATTGGCTTTCTCGACCGCTTCGTCGATGGAGCCAACCATGTAGAAGGCCTGTTCCGGCATATCGTCGTATTCACCTGCGAGAATGCCCTGGAAGCCACGAATGGTGTCTTTCAGTGAAACATACTTGCCGGGTGAACCGGTGAATACCTCAGCCACGAAGAACGGCTGCGACAGGAAACGCTGGATCTTACGCGCGCGGGCCACGGCCTGCTTGTCTTCATCAGACAGCTCGTCCATGCCCAGAATGGCGATGATATCCTTGAGTTCCTTGTAGCGCTGAAGAACGTTCTGCACACCGCGAGCGGTGGCATAGTGCTCTTCACCGACGACCAGCGGATCCAACTGACGCGAGGTGGAATCCAGCGGGTCGATGGCCGGATAGATACCCAGTTCGGCAATGGAACGTGCCAGTACGACGGTGGCGTCCAGGTGCGCAAACGTCGTTGCCGGCGACGGGTCGGTCAAGTCATCCGCGGGTACGTATACTGCCTGTACCGAGGTGATTGAGCCGGTCTTGGTCGAGGTGATACGTTCTTGAAGAACACCCATCTCTTCGGCCAGCGTCGGCTGGTAACCTACCGCTGACGGCATACGGCCAAGCAGGGCGGATACTTCGGTACCGGCCAGGGTGTAACGGTAGATGTTGTCGACGAACAGAAGAACGTCGCGGCCTTCGTCACGGAATTTTTCCGCAATGGTCAGGCCGGTCAGCGCCACGCGCAGTCGGTTGCCGGGCGGCTCGTTCATCTGACCGTAAACCAGCGCTACCTTGTCGATAACGTTGGATTCGGTCATTTCGTGATAGAAGTCGTTACCCTCACGCGTACGCTCACCGACACCGGCAAATACGGAGTAGCCGCTGTGCTCGGTGGCGATGTTACGGATAAGCTCCATCATGTTGACGGTCTTGCCCACACCGGCGCCGCCGAAGAGCCCCACCTTACCGCCCTTGGCAAACGGGCAGACCAGGTCGATGACCTTGATACCGGTTTCCAGCAGCTCGTTGGAAGCCGCCTGGTCGGCATAGCTTGGCGCCTTGCGGTGAATCGGCATGCGCTCTTGCTCGCCGATCGGACCCGCTTCATCGATCGGCTCGCCAAGTACGTTCATGATACGGCCCAGCGTTTCCGTACCTACGGGTACGGAAATCGCGGCGCCGGTATTTTCCGCGGTCATGCCACGCTTCAAGCCCTCGGTGGAGCCCATGGCAATTGCGCGTACCACGCCGTCGCCCAGCTGCTGCTGGACTTCGAGGACGGTCTCTTTTTCAGAGACCTTCAGCGCGTCGTAGACCTTGGGAACATCGTCCCGCGGAAACTCTACGTCAATCACCGCGCCGATGATTTGTACGATACGTCCGCTCATCTTGGTTCCTCTCAAAAACCTGCAAATGAAACCTGTCTGCCGGGAGCCTTTGAAACATCAGGCTCCCTGGGCGTTATACGGCTGAAGCGCCGCCGACGATCTCGGAAATTTCCTGAGTGATGGCAGCCTGGCGGGCCTTGTTATAGACCATTTCCAGATCATCAATCAGGTTGCCTGCGTTATCGGTGGCACTCTTCATGGCGATCATACGGGCTGCCTGTTCGCAGGCCCCGTTTTCGACTACCGCCTGATACACCTGTGATTCGACGAAGCGAACCAGCAGGCTATCAAGCAACGCCTTGGCATCCGGTTCATACAGGTAGTCCCAACTTCCGGGACGGGCGTTTTCTTCGTCGTGCTCGCTGACACCCATATCGGGCGATAGCGGAAGAAGCTGACGAACCACCGGCCTCTGGGTCATGGTGTTGACGAATTCGTTATACACCACGAACAGGCGATCGAGTCGTCCTTCGTCGTACGCTTCGAGCATGACCTTGATACTACCGATCAAACCCTCGACGGTCGGCTTCTCTCCCATACCGCTCTTGGCCGCAATCAGGTTGCCGCCATAGTTACGGAAGAAAGCGCCGGCCTTGGAGCCCAGGGCACAGAAGTCCAGCTCGGCGCCTTCCTGTTTCCAGGCCACGGCATCCTTCACCACGGCCTTGAACAGGTTGACGTTCAAGCCGCCACACAGACCCCGGTCGGTAGACACCACGATATAACCAACGCGCTTCACCTCGTTACGCTCGATCATGTAGTCGTGCGTGTATTCGGGATTGGCGTTGGCCAGGTGACCTACCACGTTACGGATCTGCTTGGCGTAAGGCTGGCTGGCCTTCATTAGATCTTGTGCTTTACGCATTTTCGATGCAGCCACCATTTCCATGGCGCTGGTGATCTTCTGCGTATTCTTGATGCTCCCGATCTGGGTGCGTATCTCTTTTGCAGCTGCCATAGCGATCTACCCTTCGTTCGTGGCTCTCAGAAAGTAGGCAAGCCCGCCCGCAGGCGGGCCGGACATTACCAGCTCTGAGTCGCCTTGAACTTCTCGAGACCCGACTTCATGCCGTCTTTAATCTCGTCGTTGTAGTCGCCGCTCTGGTTGATCTTGTCGAGCAGGTCGCCATGCTCGGACTTCATGTAACCGTGCAGGGCACGTTCGAAGTCCAGCACCTTGTCGACGCTCACGTCATCCAGGTAGCCTTCATTGGCGGCATACAGCGAGAGAGCCATTTCCGCCACGGACATCGGCGAGTACTGGTTCTGTTTCATCAGCTCGGTGACACGCTCACCGTGCTCGAGCTGCTTGCGCGTGGCTTCATCAAGGTCGGATGCAAACTGCGAGAATGCCGCCAGCTCACGATACTGAGCGAGCGCCAGACGCACGCTGCCGCCGAGCTTCTTGATGATCTTGGTCTGCGCTGCACCACCCACACGGGAAACCGACAGACCTGCGTTGATCGCCGGACGAATACCGGAGTTGAACAGGTTGGTTTCCAGGAAGATCTGACCATCGGTAATCGAGATCACGTTGGTCGGAACGAAGGCAGACACGTCGCCACCCTGGGTTTCGATGATCGGCAGTGCCGTCAGAGAACCGGTCCTGCCGGTCACTTCGCCGTTCGTGAACTTCTCGACGTAGTCGACGTTGACGCGTGCGGCGCGCTCCAGCAGACGCGAGTGGAGATAGAACACGTCACCCGGGTAGGCTTCACGACCCGGCGGACGACGCAGCAGCAGGGATACCTGACGATACGCCACGGCCTGCTTGGAAAGATCGTCGTACACGATCATCGCGTCTTCGCCACGGTCACGGAAGAACTCACCCATGGTGCAACCGGAATACGCGGAGAGGAACTGCATGGGCGCCGGGTCGGCCGCGCCGGCGGCAACCACGATGGTGTGATCCATCGCGCCGTGCTCTTCGAGCTTGCGCACTATGTTGGCAATGGTCGACTGCTTCTGACCGATGGCAACGTAGACACAGGTCACGCCCTTGCCTTTCTGATTGATGATCGCATCGATGGCAATGGCCGATTTACCAATCTGGCGGTCACCGATGATCAGCTCACGCTGGCCGCGGCCGATCGGCACCATGGAATCGATGGATTTCAGACCCGTCTGGATCGGCTCGTCGACCGACTGGCGGGTGATGACGCCCGGCGCCACCTTTTCGACGGCGTCGGTCATCTTGGCGTTGATCTCGCCCTTGCCATCGATCGGGTTGCCGAGTGCATCGACCACGCGGCCAATCAGCTCAGGGCCTACCGGTACTTCAAGAATGCGACCGGTACACTTGGCGGTCATGCCTTCTTCAAGCAGCAGGTAGTCGCCCAGGACGACGGCACCCACGGAGTCGCGCTCCAGGTTGAGTACCATGCCGAAAACGCTGTTGGGGAATTCAATCATTTCACCAAACATGGCGTCTTCGAGGCCGTGAATTTTCACGATACCGTCGGAAACGCTCACAATGGTGCCCTGATTACGGGCTTCGGATGCGACGTCAAGCTTTTCGATTCGCTGCTTGATGATGTCGCTGATCTCGGAAGGATTCAGTTGCTGCATGCCATGTCCCTCAGACTCAAACGGTTAGCGCATCAGTTAGGCGGTTCAATCGACCACGCACCGAACCGTCAATGACGGTATCGCCGGCACGCAGGATGACACCGCCGATAAGCGACTTGTCCACCTGAGTAGTAATGGAGATTTCGCGATTCAGACGTTTCTTGAGCGCGTTTGCTAGCTTGGTCTGTTCGTCGGCGGTCAGCTCGAAAGCTGACGTTACCATGACTTCAACACGCTGCTCGTGATCGGCGCGCAAACGCTCGAACTGTTCAGCGATTGAAGGCAGGGCCGTCAAGCGGCCCTGGTCGGCCAGGGCTTCCAGAAAGCGAGTCAACTCGCCGCTCTGCTGCTCGGGAAACATCTCGTCAAGCAGGGCGACTTTCTTTGCATTCTCGATTTTCGGACTGCCCAGCAGACGACGCACCTCGTCATCTGCCACGGCGGCGCCAAGATACCCAAGCGCCTGGGACCAGCTATCAAGCGCGTCATGATCACGCGCGTGTTCAAACGCCGCCTTAGCGTAAGGACGAGCGACGGTATGTAATTCCGCCATGATTCACCTCCTTACAGTTCGGCGGCTAACTTATCAAGCAGCTCGCGATGCGCTTTCTCGTCGACAGAGGCTTCTAGAACACGCTCAGCGCCCACGATCGCCAGGTGAGACACCTGGGCACGCAGCTCTTCTTTCGCGCGATTGACTTCTAGCTCGATCTCGGAACGTGCGCCCGCCATCAGGCGTTCGCCTTCTGCGCGGGCCTGTTCGCGGGCTTCCTCGATCATCTGGGCAGAGCGCTTGTTGGCCTGCTCGAGGATCTGGGAAGCTTGCTCCTTGCTTTCACGCAACGTTTGGTCTGCCCGTTCCTGAGCAAGCTCAAGATCACGGGTAGCACGGCTGGCTGCGTCCAAGCCATCAGCAATTTTCTTCTGACGCTCGTGAAGCGCGTTGCTGATCGGAGGCCACACGTACTTTATGCAAAACCAGACAAAGATCGCGAAGGCGATCGTCTGCCCGATAAGCGTCATGTTGATATTCACAGGGATGTACCTCTGACAAGTTCGTGGCGACCGGATTCAAACAAGACCGAGCGGTTTCCCGCTCGGTGGTGCTGTCATCAACCGGCTACAACGAAAATCAGGTACATCGCAATACCAACACCGATCATCGGTACCGCATCCAGCAGACCTGCCATGATGAAGGTCTTGGTTTGCAGCTGGTCGCCCAGTTCAGGCTGACGCGCGGTAGATTCAAGCAGCTTGCCGCCCAGAATGGCGAAGCCGATACCGGTTGCCAGAGCGCCCATACCGATGATGATGGCAGCTGAGAGATAAACCATTTCCATGATGTTGCTCCTGAGTTCAAGTTTTGGTTAAGGGTTGAGGGTTAATGAAACCGTTGATAACACTTGCTTAATGATGTTCGTGCGCCGCGCTCAGATAAACGATCGTGAGCGTGGTAAAGATAAAGGCCTGCAGTGTCACGACAAGAATGTGGAAGATCGCCCACGGCACATCCAGCACCCAGATGGCCCAGAAGGGCAGCATCGCGATCAGGATGAAGATCACCTCGCCGGCGAACATGTTACCGAACAGACGCATCGCCAGACTGAACGGCTTGACCAGCAGGGAGACGATTTCCAGTACCAGGTTGAACGGAATCAGAGCCCAGTGATTGAAGGGGGTCAGTGAAAGCTCACGGGCAAAACCGCCGACACCTTTCACCTTGAAGTTGTAGTAGAGAATCAGGCCGAACACGCCAAGCGCCATGCCCAGCGTCGCGTTCACATCGGTGGTGGGCACGATTTTCATGTAATCCACGCCGAGCTTGGAAAACAGCACCGGGCCGTAATCCACCGGCAGGATCTTGAGCGTATTCATGAACAGAATCCACACGAACAGCGTCAGCGCCAGCGGCGCGATGTTGGGATTGCGTCCGTGGAAGGTGGAGCGGGTGAGGTTCTCGATGAATTCGACGACCATTTCGACGGCGTTTTGCAGACCGCCCGGTACGCCGGAGGTAGCCACCTTGCCGGCTTTACGGAATAGCCAGATAAACAGCACGCCCATGGCGATCGACCAGCCCATGGTATCCAGGTGGATCGCCCAGAAACCCATCTCCACCGCTTCTTCGGCCGAGTGCGCCAGTGACCACCCATTGACCGGATGATGCCCGAAGGTCAGGTTCTGCAGGTGGTGCTGGATATAGTAAGTCGTCGAGACTTCGTTTCCTGCGGCCATAGAGATGTCACCTCAATCAGTTGTGCGGTTTTTTTTCAGCATCAGCCAGGGTGCCAGCCAATGCGTCGAAATTACCGCAACGTAAGCACTAAAAAAGAAAGTAGGGTTTGAAGGGGGCACTGCCACGAAGACCAGCGTAAAAAGTGCTACCGTCAAACCAAACTTGCCTGCTTCGGCACGCAGCAAAGCGTGTGCGCCTTTTGCCCGCTGCGAGGAGAAAATGCCCATCCGCTTTATGAAAAACGCATGCGGCAGTATCGCCACCAGGGCCCCCAATACGACCGACACCGCATCGCTTGGTTGCGCCAGTGCATAAGCCAATCCCGTTCCAGCAAGCATCACGATCAGCTGAGCGCGCACCAGCGACACCGTATAGGCTCTGCGCCGCCGGGTCTCAAATCGCTGCATCGTTTCTCAGCATCGGCTGCCCCAGCTTATCGGGTTGAGTGTTGCTCTATCCGGGCCTGACCGTTTCACTTGAGCAAACAACCTGCACAAATCTTGCGCGATTATAGGGAAGCGCTATCACACCTTCAACCGAAGTTGCGTCTATTTTGCGGGTTTACGCGCTCAGTTGCGACCAAAGAGCTAAAAACAGGGGCTATCGTGCGGCTATTTAATAAGCCTGCTATTCATTTGATATGTCCGAGAATTCCATCCAGCTCTTCGAGACTGGTATAGCGAATCGTCACCTTTCCCTTGCCCCGCTGGCCATGATCGATGGAGACCGGCGCGCCCAAAAGCTCACCCAGCTGGGTTTCGAGTCGTGTGACATCGGCGGTCTTGGTCGAGCGGCTGGGGGTGGCCTTGGCGCTTTCATCGCTTGCCAGCTTTTTCACCAGCGCTTCGGTGGCGCGCACGGTCAAGTCGTTATTGACCACCTCATGTGCCACCCGGCGCTGCTGGGCGCTCTTGAGCGTCAAGAGCGCCCGGGCGTGCCCCATGTCCAGATCACCGCGTTCAAGCAGGGTCTGTACCTCGGGGTCCAGGGTTAGAAGTCTCAGAAGGTTGGCCACCTGGGTGCGCGATTTACCCACGGCGTCGGCAATCTGCTGCTGGGTAAGTTCGAACTCGTCACCCAGACGCTTGAGCGCCATGGCTTCTTCCACGGCGTTCAGGTTCTCGCGCTGAATGTTCTCGATCAGCGCCAGCGCCAGCGCCACTTCGTCGGTGACCTCGCGGATCACCGCGGGAATGACGTCGAGCTCGGCGAGCTGGGCGGCGCGCCAGCGCCGCTCGCCGGCGATGATCTCATAGCGCGCCTCGCCCACCGGGCGCACCACGATGGGCTGCATGACGCCCTGAGCGCGAATCGAGTCAGCGAGCTCTTCAAGCGCCTCGGGCTGAATGTCCCGGCGGGGCTGGTACTTGCCGCGGCTAAGCTGGCCAAGCGGAAGACGCTCTAAACGCTCGGTGGCAACACTCTCGGATGAAACGTTTGAAAGCGATGTCTCCACGCTTTCAAACGCCCCCTCACTGGCGAGATCCAGACTGTCACGGCGACGTGCGCCTGCGCCAATGAGGGCGTCCAGGCCACGTCCTAGCGCGCGTTTACGCGTCATGCGCTTCCCCTTAAACGTTTAATCTAAAGCCCCGCCTAGAGCGAAAGCTTGCGAATCATCTCTTTGGCAAGCACACGATACGCCTGACTCCCCCGCGAAAAGCGTGCGTATTGGGTCACCGGCATTCCGTGGCTCGGCGCCTCGGCCACCTTCACATTACGGGGAATGGTCGTCTTCAACAGTGCATCACCGAAAAAATCGCGAAGCTGCTTGTCCACTTCCCGAGTGAGGCTGGTGCGCTTATCGTACATCGTGCGCAATATACCGGAAATCGCGAGCTCCGGGTTGACGCTTTCCTTGATCTGCTCGACCGTGTCGAGCAGCGCGGACAGCCCCTCGAGCGCGTAGAATTCGCACTGTAGCGGTATCAACACGCCGTGTGCTGCGGTCAGGGCATTGACCGTGAGCATGTTAAGCGATGGCGGGCAGTCGATCAGCACCACATCGTAATTGTCGGCGACGCTATTGAGCGCCATGGAAAGCCGGCTTTGACGCTCATCGATGTCCAGAAGCTCTACCTCGGCGGCGGTCAGATCGCCGTTGCCCGGAAGTACGTCAAAATTGACCGGCAGGTTGGTCACGATGGCATCCGCGGCGCTGGCCTCGCCCAAAAGCACATCCAGTACACTTTTATCCAGGTCGTACTTGTCGATGCCGCTGCCCATGCTGGCGTGCCCCTGAGGGTCCAGGTCCACCAGCAGTACACGCCGGTCGAGACTTGCAAGGCTGGCCGCGAGATTGACGGCTGAGGTGGACTTGCCCACGCCGCCTTTTTGGTTGGTCAGGGCAATGATCTGGCTCACTACAGGGCTCCTTCAGGGGTCAGAATCAACAGCTGCCGCTCGGCCGTATCATAAGGTATTTCAAGCCGGTGTCGTGCGGTGAGCACCACATCGGCGGGTAACGCCGTAAGTTCGTCGTCCGCACCGGGCCCTTTCATAGCAAGCCACTGGCCACCGGGCGCCACCAGGGTTCTGGTGAGGCTTACAAAATCGATCAGGCTTGCAAAGGCGCGGGACACAAGCTGATCGAATGCCTGGCCGCTGAATGCCTCGACCCGCGCCTGGGCGGGAGTGGCATTGGCAAGTGAAAGCTCCATCACTGCCTGGCGCTGAAAACGCACCTTCTTGCCATTGCTGTCAACGAGCGTGACGTTGACCTCGGGCTTCAAGATGGCGATGACAAGCCCGGGCAGCCCCGGGCCGGCCCCTACGTCCAGAAGCGTCTTTCCCGTGACGTAAGGGGCGATCGCAGCGCTATCCAGCACGTGGCGGGCGACCATGTCGCTTATATCGCGTACCGCGGTGAGGTTATAAGCCCGGTTCCATTTGTGCAACAGCGCCACCAGCGCCAGAAGCTGGTCGCGCTGGTGGGCGCTGGTGGTGATGCCAAGCGTAGCAAGGCCGCTATCCAGACGGTCACTCACTTCCTCGGGCAGATCCTTGAGCAGAGGCTTCAACGAACTCATGCGTTCGCCACCTCGGCATTGCTGATCAACCGGCGCTTTTTCATATGAATCAGCAGAATCGATACCGCCGCCGGGGTAACGCCGGAAATACGCGCGGCGTGGGCCAGGGTTTCGGGTCGAGCCTCTTCCAGCTTCTGGCGGATCTCGTTGGATAGCCCTTCGACCTTTTTGTAATCGAGCTCGGCGGGCAAGGGCGTGGCCTCGTGGCGCTTGAGCTTGTCGATTTCATCCTGCTGACGGTCGATATACCCCTGGTACTTGGCCTGGATCTGTACCTGCTCGGCAACTGCGTCGGTTTTTACTGCGCTGCTCTCAAGCCCTGGCAACGTGGTGATATCGGCATAGGTAAGTTCGGGGCGCTTCAAGAGATCCGCAAGCGAGTACTCGCGTGAAAGCGGATGACCGGTCTTTTCGGCGATCTTCTCTGCCGCCGGGCTCTTCGGTTGCACCCATACCGTCGCCAGTCGCGCACTTTCGCACTCGATAGCTTCGCGCTTTTCACTGAACGCCGTCCACCGGGTGTCATCCACCAGACCAAGCTCGCGGCCTTTTTCGGTCAGGCGCAGATCGGCGTTGTCCTCACGCAGCAAAAGTCGATACTCCGCCCGCGAGGTAAACATGCGATAGGGTTCCTTGGTGCCCAGGGTGATGAGATCGTCCACCAGCACGCCCAGATACGCTTCGTCCCGGCGTGGGTACCAGGCGTCCAGTCCTTTCGCCCGGCGTGCCGCGTTCAGTCCTGCCAGAAGGCCCTGAGCCCCGGCTTCTTCGTAACCTGTGGTGCCGTTGATCTGGCCGGCAAAGAACAGGTTGTGGATAAATTTGGTTTCCAGGGAGTGTTTCAGATCCCTGGGATCGAAGAAATCGTATTCGATGGCGTAGCCGGGCCGGGTGATGTGGGCGTTTTCCAGACCTTTCATCGAACGAACGACCTGAAGCTGCACATCAAAGGGCAGCGAGGTGGAGATGCCGTTGGGGTACAGCTCAAAGGTGTCGAGGCCTTCGGGTTCGATAAATACCTGGTGGCTCGACTTGTCCGCAAAGCGGTGGACCTTGTCTTCGATCGATGGGCAATAACGCGGGCCGATCCCTTCGATCACCCCGGAGTACATGGGCGAACGATCAAGATTCGCCATGATGATTTCATGGGTGCGCTCGTTGGTATGAGCGATGTGGCAGCTTACCTGGGCGGGGTGCATCTCCCGAGAACCCAGATACGACATGACCGGCGTGGGTGTATCGCCGGGCTGTTCTTCGAGCTGACCAAAATCCACGCTTTTGGCATCGATGCGCGGTGGAGTACCGGTTTTCAGTCGATCGACGTGAAACGGCAGCGCTCGAAGACGCTCGGCCAGAGCGTTGGAGGACGGATCACCCGCCCGGCCACCGCGGCTTTTATCCAGACCGATGTGAATGACACCGCCCAGGAATGTGCCGGTTGAAAGCACGACGGTCTCGGCCATGAAGCGGATACCGGTCTCGGTAACCACACCGCGTACCGTATCGTTATCCACAACCAGATCGCCCGCCGCCTGCTGGAAAAGCGTCAGGTTTGGCTGGTTTTCGAGCATACCGCGGATAGCGGCCTTGTAACGTACTCGGTCCGCCTGAGCGCGGGTGGCCCGCACGGCGGGCCCCTTGCGGGCGTTCAGTACGCGAAACTGAATACCCCCCAGGTCCGTGGCAAGTCCCATGGCGCCGCCCAGCGCATCGATTTCCTTGACCAGATGACTCTTGCCGATACCGCCTATGGCGGGATTACAGGACATCTGACCAAGGGTTTCGATGTTGTGGGTGAGCAGCAGGGTTTGACAACCCATACGAGCAGAGGCCAGTGCGGCTTCGGTTCCTGCATGACCACCGCCGATGACAATCACGTCAAAGCGGTCGGGGTAATTCAATTGACACCTCAACTTGGCCCTTCAAAAGCGCCTATTGATCATTTGAGTACGAGCACAGGCTCGATAAGCCTGCCAGTATAAACCTCCTGTGAATAACAGTCAGGTTTTTCCACACCTTGAAACCAGTGCTCTTCTCTTACTAATAACAAAATAAAAATATATAAAGGAAGTTCTGTTGATGTTGTAACTACTAGTGTGGATAAAATCTGTTGATAAGCCTTTATTGTTTATGTTTTTCATTACGTTATATTGTTGACCAATAAGTGATTAACCCGCGGAGCACCTGCGCAGAAGCGGTGACCGGGCTGTGGATGAAAGGCTGACTTACCCACAGTGGCGATTGAACAGAGGTTATCCACCGACGCATACCGTCTCTGTACCCGTGGCTATGAACATTCTGGGAGTAATACTCGAAAAGGCTTCGAGCACCCGGCCCGTGGTGGTCTGGGTGCTTTTCGTGGGGAGTGGAAAAAAATAGTATCCACAGGCAAAAAAAGGGTCTGTCGCCACGACAGACCCTTTTTTCACGCTGTTTCAAGTCAAAATAAACGAATGTGCCCGTGCGATTAGTGCTTCAACACTCGGGCCAGAAATGATCGGGTGCGTTCATGCTGGGGGGTATCGAACAAGGTCTCGGGCGGACCTTGTTCGGTGATCTCTCCTTTATGGATAAAGATGACACGATCGGCCACTTCCCGGGCAAAGCCCATTTCGTGGGTCACGATCACCATGGTCATGCCTTCTTTTGCAAGCTCACGCATGGCGTCGAGTACTTCGCCGATCATCTCCGGATCCAGCGCCGAGGTGGGCTCGTCAAAGAGCATCAGCCGCGGCTCCATGGCAAGCGCCCGTGCGAGTGCCACGCGCTGCTGCTGGCCGCCGGAGAGCTGGCTTGGGTACTTCGCAGCCTGGTCGGCAATGCCCACCCGGTCAAGCAGGCGTCTGGCGGTCTGGCTGGCCTGTTCGCGGCTCTGGCCACGCACCTTGATGGGTGCCAGGGTGACATTGTCGATCACACTCAAATGCGGAAAGAGATTGAACTGCTGAAACACCATGCCCACTTCGGTACGAATGGTCTGCAGTGCCTTGGCACTCTTGCCATCGGGTTTCAAGACGTTGTTATCCACTTCCAGCGTGCCGGACTGGAATTCCTCGAGCCCGTTGATACAGCGAATCAGGGTAGATTTGCCCGAGCCGCTTGCACCGATCACTACCACGACTTCGCCGGGAACGATGGTCAGATCGATATTGTTGAGTACGTGCAAACTGCCAAAGTGCTTGTTGAGCTTTTCCATCCGCACAATGGGGGTCTTGGTCGTCGTCATTGCGCGCTCCTTATTGTCCCGCGATGCCCGAGCGCTCTAGAAAGCGCAGCACCAGCGAAAGCGTCCAGGTAATAGCCAGATACATCAAGGCCACCATGAAGTAGACCTCAAGGGCCGTGAAAGTGGTCGCGATATAGATCTGTCCCTGGCGCACCAGCTCCCCCACCCCGATCACCGAGAAAAGCGAAGTGTCCTTGATGCTGATGATCGCCTGGTTGCCCAGCGGCGGGACCATGCGTCTGAGCGCCTGGGGCCAGATGACGTAGCGAAACGCCTGAACCCGCGAGAGCCCGAGCGATAACGAGGCCTCGCGCTGGCCACGCTCGATGGACTGCACGCCCCCGCGCACGATTTCGGAAATATACGCGCCGGAGTTGATTGCAATCGCGGCAATACCTGCCACCAGAGCGTTGATCGGCCCGCCAAGGAGCTGGGGTAATCCGTAAAAGATGAACAACACCTGCACCAGGATGGGCGTGCCGCGAAAGATCTCGATATAGATACTGGCGATCCAGCGCAGCCAGACGGAGGGGCTGATGCGTAAGAGACCGAAAAAGATGCCGATGAAAAAGCCGATCGCCAGCCCCCCGAAAGAGATCGCAAGCGTCCAGGGAATACCGGGTAACAGGTGGGGGATCGAGGCAAAGGCCGCCGACCAGTCGAACTCAAAGGTAACGTCCACGCGTTATCTCCAGATAAAAGTCACGAAACGGTATTATCGAAAAAGGTCACCAAACAAAGGGCCGGGCAATACATCGCCCGACCCTGCAGGAGCCGATTCGCGTCGATAAAGCGGTTTTAGTCGGCAGTAGGCGCTTCGCCGAACCACTTCTCGTAAATTTCGTCGTAGGTGCCGTCTTCGCGCATGGCGGCAAGTGCTTCGTTGGTCGGTTCGACCCACTCGCTACCCTTGTGGAAGACGATGCCATACTGCTGACCTTCGTAGAGCGGGCCAACGACCTTGGTGCGGCCGTCGCCGCGAGTCTGGGAGAAGTAAGCCACGTTCGGCGCGTCATAAAGCACCGCGTCGACGTTGCGACCCAGAAGCGCCATGTACATGTCGGCGGTGCCGGGGTAAGGCGTGATCGTGGCGTTGTCACCCAGTTCCTGCTGGAGGAAGGTGTGACTGGTCGAGCCGATCTTGGTGGCGATACTCAAGCCTTCCAGGTCTTCGATGGACTCGACGTCATCATTATCATGACGCACGATGATCTGCAGGCCGGAGTCGTAGTAGGGCTCGGAAAAATCGACCACCCGGGCGCGCTCTTCGGTAATCGTGGTGCCGGCAATGGCGATTTCCTGGCTACCGGTCTGTACCGCCGGAATGATGCCGGAAAATTCCATGGTGGTCAGGTTGACTTCAAAGCCCGCGCGACTGGCCACTTCGTTGATGATATCCATGTCGAAGCCGATCATTTCGCCGGTATCCGGATCCATCATCTCGAAAGGAACAAAGCTTGGATCGGTGGCCACGTTGACCGTTGGCGTCTGGGCCAGTGCTGCGGTGCTGGAAAGGCCAAGGGCCAGAGTAGCGGCAAGCGCGCTAAAGGTAAGCGGATAGTTCATGTGTTTCCCCGTGATGTTATAGGACTAGAGCGACCGTGAGAACGTCATTGTCCTTTCGAGCGCTCGAGCCGTTATTGACCTGTCAACCTTGGCGAGAAACCGCCAAGGCGTCAAGTCACGAGGAAGGGGTGGTGTTAACGCAAGCGTCGAGGCTGGCGTTCAAGCAGCCTAGACCATGAAGGAGGCGCCACACCCGCAGGTCGTGGTGGCGTTGGGGTTCTGCACACGAAAACGCGCCCCGGCCAGGCCTTCTTCGAAATCGATGGTGGAGCCGACCAGGTACTGATACGAGAGCGGGTCGACGACCAGCGTGGCATCGCCAAATTCGATCAGGGTGTCGTCATCCGCCGTGTGGTCTGCAAAATCAAATCCATACTGAAAGCCCGAGCAGCCACCGCCGGTGACATAGACGCGCAACTTCAACGCGTCGTTGTGCTCCTCAGTCATGAGCGCCTTGATGCGCTTGCGGGCACTATCGGATAACAGTAGTGGGGTTGGTACGAAAGCTTCTGCACCGCTCATAGGTACCTCCCGGGAGCTTGGATTGCTGGGTGAAAGCGCAATTATGGGTAATCCCCAGCAAAAGGGTCAACTATTGTATGACCCTTTGCCAGGAAAGCGCCTTGTCAGGGCAGTAGCGCCGGGGCGTTCAGACCCTGCTTTTCATCGAAGCCGAACATCAGGTTCAGGTTCTGGATCGCCTGGCCAGAGGCGCCCTTCACCAGGTTGTCGATGACCGACAGGACAACGACGGTATCGCCATTACCCGGACGATGAACGGCAATACGGCAGGTATTGTTACCCTTGACGCTGCGGGTTTCCGGATGGCTGCCGGCTGGCATGACGTCAACGAACGGCTCGTTTTGGTAGCGGGTCTCGAAAAGCGCCTGCAGGTCGCCGGCATCAGCTTTCAAGGTAGCGTAAAGCGTGGCGTGAATGCCGCGAATCATGGGGGTCAGGTGAGGCACGAAGGTAAGTCCCACCGGCGTTGCCTGCATATCGCCAAGACCTTGGCTGATTTCCGGCAGGTGACGGTGGCCCGAGGCGCCATAGGCTTTCATCGACTCACTCGCTTCAGCCAGAAGCGAAGGAACCTTGGCGCCCCGACCGGCGCCGGTGACGCCGGACTTGCAGTCGGCGATCAGCCGGGTCGGGTCGATAAGCCCTGCCTCGAGAAGCGGCAGATAGCCAAGTTGTACGGCGGTCGGGTAGCAGCCGGGTACGGCGATCAGACGCGCCTGCTGGATCTTCTCCCGGTGCATCTCGGGCAGGCCGTATACGGCCTCTTGAAGAAGATCCGGAGCGCCATGAGGCTGACCGTACCACTGGCTCCAGAGGTCGGCATCGCGCAGGCGAAAATCCGCGGAAAGATCGATCACCCGGGTGCCCTTATCCAGAAGCTCGCCGGCCAGGGAGTGGGCGACCCCGTGAGGGGTGGCGAAAAACACCGCATCCATGGCGCCGAGCGCCTTGGCATCGGGTTCGCTGAAAGCGAGGGTGTCGTAGTGACCGCGCAGGTTGGGGTACATGTCGCTGACCTTGACCCCGGCCTCCGAGCGCGACGTGATCGCTTCGACGCTCACTTGTGGATGCTGAGCAAGAAGCCGTAAAAGCTCTACCCCGGTATATCCTGTACCGCCTACGATACCGACCTTGATCACAAGCCACCTCTTGTCTGTTCATGAATTTGATACGAATGCGCTACCAAGCCTAATAAACGGGCAACGCACTGTCTAAGCGCCTCAAGCTATGATACACAAGAGTGACAGTGTCTGAGCGCCGGTTTTATAAGTAAGCACTTACTTTTATCGGCGCTTCGTGAAAGCACCGGACATGAATGACGGGATATGAACCCCCCCTCTATAAAAATAGCTGACAGGCAAGGAATGCAAGCGTGGCACGGTTTTCCCGAGCAGATTTCACTCTAGAGGCTTTTCGCCGCCAATTGGCCAACGTCGATGCGCTTCCCCAGCTGTGCGTTCTGGGGCTGGTATCGGGCGTGATTACCGGCGCGGTGATGGTCGGTTTTCGCCTGCTTCTCGAGGCGGGGGCGCTGCTTTACATGCCCGAGGGTAATCCGGAGGCGTTCGAAGGCCTTGCTCCCTGGCTTCGCTCGCTCTTGCCGCTGTTGGCCGTCACGGTGATCGGTGTCTTTCTCTACCGGCAAAAGGCTGCGGCGCAGACACTCGGCGTGAGTCACGTGATCGAACGATTGAGCTATCACCAGGGGCGTTTTCCCATGCGCAACTGGCTCAATCAGTGGTGGGTCGGGGTGGTGTCGGTACTCGGGGGGCTTTCCGCCGGGCGCGAAGGCCCGGCCATTCATCTAGGGGCGGCGGCGTCCAGCGGGTTGGGTGTCAAGCTGCGCCTGCCCAACAACAGCCTTCGTGTGCTGGTGGCCTGCGGCACCGCCGCGGGAATTTCCGCCTCTTTCAATACTCCCATCGCCGGGGTCATCTTTGCCATGGAAGTGGTCATGATGGAGTACACCCTGATGAGCTTCATGCCGGTGATTCTGGCCTCGACCATGGGGGCGGTCGTGGCCCAGGTGGTCTACGGCAGCGAGCCGGCCTTTCGTATTCCCGATGTAGCGCTTGGTTCGCTGATGAACCTGCCCTGGGTGGTGGTCACCGGCCTGATGATCGGCCTTCTGGCCGGGCTTTTTATTCATATTGCGCGCAATCAGCGCCTGAGCCGGCTGCCGCTTTGGCTGCGTCTGGCGGCGGTCGGGGTGGCGACGGGGGCGGTGGCCTGGTGGTTTCCCCAGGTGCAGGGCATCGGTTACGACAGCCTTGCCGCCGCGCTCAACAATCAGCTCAGCGTTGGCGTGCTGCTGGGGCTGGTCATTGCCAAGCTGCTGGTGACCGCCTTGACCGTGGCCGGCGGAGTACCTATCGGTATCATCGGCCCGGTCCTGGTGGTGGGGGCTGGCGCAGGCGCGTTGACCGGAGTGTTGGGTACCTGGCTTTGGCCGGAGGCCGCCGCCGACCCTGGCGTCTTCGCCATGCTGGGCATGGCGGCGATGATGGGGGCCGTGCTTCAAGCTCCCCTTGCCGCGCTCATGGCGCTTCTGGAACTGACCCATTCCCCCAATATCATGCTGCCCGGCATGCTGGTCGTGGTGGTGGCGTGTCTGACGGCGCGCCAGCTTACCGGCTGCGAAGGCTTTTTCATCAGCTCGGCGCGCTACGGCCGTCATCCCTTGCAGCAGCCCTTGATGCAGGCCCTCTCCCGGGTGTCGGTACCGGCGGTCATGGAGCGCCAGCTGGCTCGCACCGAGCGTATCGTTACGCCGGATCAGGCGCGAAAGCTCCTGGAGAGCAACCCGGTGTGGCTATTGATCGAGCGTTCGAGCGATAAAAAGCCGGTGCTGGGCTTGAAGGCGGCGGCGCTGGCCAGCTGGCTTCTGGAGCATGACGAGGCGCTTGCCGGCAAGGCGCCACCGGAGGATGAGCGGGTCGATTTGCTGGAAATCCCCGGCCAGCGCGTTGAAATGGCGCCCATTGCGCTTCAGGCGACGCTTTCGGAGGCGTTCTTGAAGCTTCAGGATAACGCGTTGGGAGCGCTTTACGTGGTGCATGGTTATCGGCCAAAGCAGCAGCGAATTTCAGGTATCATTACCCGTGGTGCCATCGAGCGTTACTATCACTATGCTGACCCTCGTGACAAACCTGATCCCCGTGACAATGAGCCGACCGTGTAAGTTAAGGAGACACCATGTATTTCTGGATGAAGGCCCTGCATTTGATGGCCGTTGTAACCTGGTTTGCCGCGCTTTTCTATCTGCCGCGGCTTTATGTGTACCACGCCACCGCCCGGGATAACGGCGACGATCAGGCGATCACCTACTTCAAGACCATGGAGCGCAAGCTCTATCGCGGCATCATGACGCCCTCGATGATTCTGGTACTGCTCTTTGGTGGCATCATGCTTTATCTGGCGCCCCAGTGGATGAGCCAGGGGTGGATGCATATCAAGCTGACCCTGGTGGCGCTTCTGGTAGCCTATCACCACGTGTGCCTGATCTATCTAAAGCAGTTTGCCCAGGACCGCTGCACGAAAAGCCATACCTTTTTTCGCTGGTTTAACGAAGCTCCGGTGATTGCTCTGGTTGCGATTGTTCTGCTGGCCGTGCTGAAGCCGCTTTTTTGATGGTTCGACCGCTTCCCCCTGTCGTGCTGGTACTGGCAGGCCACGATCCTACCGGTGGCGCGGGCTTGATGGCCGATAGCGAAGCCGTTGCCGGCTGCGGCGGCTGGGCGCTGACCATTCCCACTGCGACCACCGTGCAGAACTGTCACGATGTCGAGCGCGTGATACCCGCCGACCCGCGAGCAATGCAGCAGATGGTCGAGGCCCTGGATGAGTGGCCCGTGAGTGCCATCAAGCTCGGCCTGCTGGCCGACGCTCCGACGCTACTGGCCGCCGAGCAGGTCATTCGCCGCTTTCCCGGTATACCGGTGGTCGCCGACCCGGTACTCAAGGCCGGCGGCGGCGCCGAGTTATCCACCGCCGCGCTGCAGACGCTCTACATCGATCGGCTGCTCCCTCTTGTGGATATCTTGACGCCCAATCGCCATGAGCTTGCCGCGTTGACCCCGGATGTGGACAAGGATGCTGACGATACGGCCCGGGCGGTCGCACTGATCTCCCGGGGTTGTCAGGCGGTGCTGGTCACGGCCACCGACGACCCGCTACCCGGCAATCCCACCCAGGTCGTGCATACGCTGCACTCCCCGGACACCACGCGCCAGTGGCAATGGCCGCGGCTGCCGCACCTTTTTCATGGTTCGGGCTGCACGCTGGCCTCGGCGATCGCGGCGCGCATGGCGGCGGGCGAACGCTTGCCTGCTGCCTGCGAGCAGGCCCAGCACTTTACCTGGCATTGCTTGTCCCATGCTTATGAGCCGCCAAGCGGTCAATATCTTCCCAACCGCTTGCCACGCCCGACCCGCTTTTGATCCCATGGCGTACATCACGCGCTACGCTATCAATCACCGAGCCATTCACGTTGAGGATGCCATGACTACTTCTGCCGAACTCTTTGAACTTGCCACACGCCATATTCCCGGCGGGGTCAACTCGCCCGTGCGGGCGTTCAAGGGCCTTCACCGTCCGCCGATCTTCATGGAACGCGCCCAAGGCGCCTACCTGTTCGATGTCGAGAACAATCGTTATATCGACTACGTGGGCTCCTGGGGGCCGATGATCACCGGCCACGCCGACCAGGACGTACTCGCCGCGGTGCGCGCGCGCCTGGATAACGGTCTGTCGTTCGGTGCCCCCACCGCGGTGGAGACCACCATGGCGGATCTCATCTGCGAGATGATTCCCTCCATGGAAATGGTGCGCATGACCAGCTCCGGCACCGAGGCCACCATGTCGGCCATTCGTCTGGCCCGGGGCAGTACCGGTCGCGACAAGATCGTCAAGTTCGAGGGTAACTACCACGGCCATTCGGATTCGCTTCTGGTCAAGGCCGGCTCCGGTGCGTTGACCCACGGTGAGCCAAGCTCTCCGGGCGTGCCGGCTTCATTGGCCGAGCACACCATCACGCTCTCCTACAACGACCCGGAAGGTGTAGAAGCCTGTTTTGCCGAAATCGGTGCACAGATCGCCTGTATCATTGTCGAGCCCGTAGCGGGCAACATGAACTGCATCCCCCCTCAGCCGGGCTTTCTGGAAACCCTTCGCCGGGTGTGCAACGAATACGGTAGCCTGCTGATCTTCGACGAGGTGATGACCGGGTTTCGCGTCGCACTCGGCGGCGCCCAGGCGCACTACGGTATTACGCCGGATCTGACCTGTCTGGGCAAGATCGTGGGCGGCGGCATGCCGGTCGGCGCCTTTGGCGGCAAGCGCGATATCATGCAGAACATCTCGCCCATGGGGCCGGTCTACCAGGCCGGAACGCTGTCGGGCAACCCCTTGGCCATGGCCGCCGGTGTCACGCTCTTGCAAAAGCTCAAGGAGCCGGGGTTTCACGATGCGCTCACACAACGGGTGCAGACGCTCTGTGCGGGGCTTCAAGAGCGCGCCGATGCCGCGGGCGTGCCCATGATGACCCAGTCCGCTGGTGGCATGTTTGGGCTGTTTTTCACCTCGCAATCTCGTGTGGATAACTTTGCCCAGGCCACCGCCTGCGATCCGGACGGGTTCCGGCGCTTTTTCAGCGCCATGCTGGATCACGGCGTGTATCTGGCCCCCTCGGCCTATGAGGCAGGTTTCATGTCCAGCGCCCACACCCCGGAAGACATCCAGAAAACTCTGGAAGCCGCCGAGAAGGCCTTTGCTCTGCTGTAGGCCTTGCCTGGGTCCATAGACTGCTACACTGAAAGCGCCGCGATCATGGCGGCGCTTGTGGTTGACGAGGTAATAACCATGAAGTGGCAACCGGTTTGGTCTTACACACTTGGCGTTGCAGGTTTGGTCGCCTTTTTATCCACAGGCGCGCTGGCCTATCAGGAGCGGAACATGACCCAGATTCAAATCAACGTAAGCGGCACGCCAGGGGCGGAATTTTCCGCCCACTGGCGGGTGAGTAATGGTGATGAGGTAACGGAGCATCGTGAAGAGCGAAAAAGCGTACCTGCCGAGTTCAGCTACGAGGGCAGCGAGCTGCAGGGTACTGTAACGCTGTTGACCGATAACGAGCGTCTGGAAGTGGATATCATGAAAGGCACGAATCGCACGCGCTCATCGACTCAGGGCAAGGGTGGTACGTTGACGCTGCATATTCGGTAAGGGATTCAATAAAAAGATGTCACGATTGAAGGCGTCAAGAGCATCTTCAATCGTGACACATTTGATCGTTACATATGGAAAAACCGCCCCGAAGGGCGGTTCTAACGTTCAAACCGGTGCTAACTTAGCGCTGGGTAACGTTGTTGGCGTTGTAGCTGCCAGTGGTGTTGATAGTAGAGGCGTGGGCACCGAAGTTGCCGCTCTGGGCGACAGTGTGCTGGTTGTAGCTACCATCAGTGTTGATGTAAGAGTCGTGGAAGTTGCCAGACTGAGTAACGTTGTGCACGTTGTGGTCGCCAACGGCCAGAATGGAGCTTTCCAGATAGTTACCGGTCTGGCTAACGACTACTTCGTTGTTGTCGCCGTTCAGCATGGCATAGCTGTCGCTGTAGAAACCGTCCTGAGTGATGGTGGTATCGTTGCCGTCGCCCCAGGCTTCAGCCACGGACTTGTTGCCCAGCTGGCTCTGACGAACGGTAGTTTCGTTGTAAGAGCCTTCCTGATAGGAGTAGCTGTCGTTCAGGCCGCCGCGCTGATCCACTTCCACTTCGTTGTTCAGGCCGTTTTGCTGGCTGACGGAAATGTTGTATTTACCGTTTTGCGCGATAGTCGCGTCGTTGCCTTCACCTGACTGGCTAACGGTAGAGGCGTTTGTCAGGCCGTCCTGGTAGACGTCTGCACCATTGTAGTTGCCGCCCTGGCGAATGGTGGAGTCGTTCCACAGGCTGTTCTGACGAACGGTCGTGTCGTTGTAGGTACCGATTTGATCAACGCGCGAACTGTTCTTGCCTGTCTGGGTGATTGCGTTCTCGTTGTTCTCGCCACCCTGGTAGATAGAAGAATCGTTTCCAGCGAACTGTGCAGAAGCAGAAGTGCTCAGTGCAACAGCGATAGCGGCAGCGATAGTAGTAATTTGAGTTTTCATGTGGTCTTCCCCTTTATGACGCTTGCTTTAGTTGTTACTGAGACAAAGAGTTGTACTCAGTAGGTTTCGACGGTGACTGGTCGTGCACTGCCCGAGAACGCTTGTTGCTCGACACTAATGCTGCGGTAGCCACTCCCCGATTGTGAAACTGCGATATCGCTCTGGTTACCGGATTGAGAAACAAACGCTTCCAACCCCTGGCGACCATAAGACTGATTGATCGTGGCGAGATGACGATCGCCGTTTTGTAAAATGGCCCCGGCGTTATTGCCGCCGGCCTGACTGATCGTGGCCATGTTGAAATTGCCGACCTGGCGGATATGTGAGAAATTGCCGTTTTGGTACTGGGCAGAATAAGACTGGGAAACCTCCGTACGGTTATTGTTGCCGTTTTGTCTTATGATGCTGTAATTACCCGCGTAGACCGGAACGTTCGACGTTTGATGATACTGCTCGATACGATTGTCCTGGCCTGCACTGACGACTGATGAAAACGTTAACGTGAGCATTAAAAGCGATAGGGCCAAAGGCGTTGATAGCGCTAGCGATTTACGTGTCGAAAACGCTTGGTAAATCATCATCTCTATACCCTTTGAAAAGTTTTGTATCAAATTGTATTCATGGGGTTGAGTTTGGACGATTTGATAAATTGCGCTATCAGATATTTTCTTAAATATACGATCAAAGAATTAACTATATTTAAATAATTGGGTATTAGTTTTCTAATATTTGCCTTGAAAACATGAAAAAAGCGGCGCTGCAAAAGGCAGCGCCGCTTTTTTATAGACATGATCGTTGATTAGTTTTTTACTCGGCCAACTACGCGCGCGACCTATAAAGAAGGAATTCGTGCATTAATATAGTCGGCTAAAATAGTGTCCTGCATAGTAGTATTGCCGGCCAGGTTCCACAGGTTGTTTTCTACACCACGGGCAATCAGGTGAATGACTGCCGACTCCACCGCCGACATGACGGCCATTTGAACCGGTTCGTTGGTGGTGATGCCCACCTCGGCTTCCAGCAGGCGTCTGAAGTCGATGAAACGGTAAACCCCGGCTCTCAGTTCCTTGGAGTAGATGGTCTTGGTGGTGGTCACGTTGGCAAGTATTTCACCCGTGGAAATCTCGACGGCGCGCAGGTTGACCGTCACCTGGTCGACCTGGTACTGGCCCGATGCGCCGATGCCGAAATACTCCGCGCCCGCCCCGCCGGTGCGCACGTTGGATTCATAGGCAATGATACCGCCCTCCAGCATGACCGAAGCCGCGCGTAGCGAAGGCAGCGTATCGGGCTGGCCGAAACGCTCGAACTCCGCGCGAATGATGCGCCGCTCGGTCAGAAGGTTCTGAAGCCCCACCCGCTCCAGTGGAATGAACCAGCCGGAATCCGAAAGCGCTCCGGTCAACATGGCCGCCGCCCCTTGAGTCACGGCGGTAGAGAAGGTACTGGCCGGTGCCGGGCGGTATTGGCCGGTCTGGTCACGGAAATCGTAGACCGATACGAAGATTTTTCCCGCCGGCGGCGGCAATGAAACAAGATCCTGATACGTCGCCCCGCGAGGGGTGAGCGTTGCCTGGGTGCCCTCGAGATTCTCCGAGTTGGCGACCATTCCCGCACAGCCGCTCAATAAAGTGGCCATGATAAGTGAAGCGATGATTTTCATTGTGGTCCCCTGACGACACAAAGAGCGTTATGGTGGCGATTTGCCGGTAAGGTTATGGGTAGTGTCGAATATCGCTTCACTATGGGTTGAAAAGCCCGCCGACGCTGATGTTGGTGACATCTCCGGTGAGTTTATCCACCACGCGGACCACGAGCTGGCCGCCATTGTCGCTGACTACCACGTTGAACTCACCGCTGTCGAAGGAGCCCTGATTGACATTGCCCGCCCCCACATCGGAAATGAGCTGCGAAATCAGGCGGCTTTCCAGGTTCTGCACAAGGCGGTCCGTGGAGGAGAGCTGCTGCACGCTTCGTGAATTGGGATCGGTATTGGTATCCTGCGCCTGCGCCTTGCCCAGCAGGTAGCTGCCCATGAAGGGGTCGCCACCAAAAGAGGGGTTCAATGGCCGATAGACAAGTTCACCGGCCATTGCCTGTGCCCCACCGGCAAGCGCAAGCGCTGCGATCGTACCCATCACCATGTTGTGTCGTTTGCCTTTCATTGTTGTAACTCCTCACTTCCCAGGTCTTTGTCTGAGGTCAGGGCCTGCGCCAGCTGTTCTTTCAAAAGCGCTTCCTGAACGATTTGCACGGCTTCTTCTGCCGCTTGATCCGCTAGATTGATGCGTGGTGATAGCTGCGTACGGAAATACATCTGGTTGCCCCGCATGATCCAGAGCTGGCTCCCCCAGCGGGCATCCGGACGTTCCTGAATGGTGATGGTGGCGTTGTTGATCAGCGGGTTATCCATGGCGCGCTGGCTGAAGGCGCGATAAAAGGTCTTGCCGGCCATGGTAATGGTGCGATCCACCATGACGCCGGTCAGTTCGCTGCTGCCGTAACCGCGGGGCTCGATGCTTTCCCCGTCGGGTCCGGAGAGACGGTTGATCGCATCGACCGCTTCCTGTTCGTTTTCTGGCAGGTTATCGCTGGGCGACGCCGGCTGGTTGGGCGAGACGGGCTCGCTTGCCAGAGCGGGCGCCACGAGCGCCAGCGCGCTACACAGCATTAATATGCGATACAAAGCCATGACCGGTTGCTCTTGAAAGGTTAGCGTTGACGCTGCAGGCTACGCGCGGTCTCGATGTTGGGCAGAATGGGGCCAAGATTCTGATGTATCCAGTTAAGCGCCTGAATACGGTTGTGCACGTTGATCTTGCGAAAGATGTTGTAAAGGTGCGACTTGACCGTGTGCTCGCTGACAAAGAGCTTTTCGGCAATCTGCTGATTGGAGGAGCCCGCGCTCAGAAGCGAGATGATCTCCATTTCGCGATTGGTCAATCCGCAGGCCGGGCGAAACGCGTTACTCTGATATTTACGGTAAAAAAGAATGAGCCGTGCCATTAGATCGCGGGACATCCAAAGCTCATCATTAAGCAGGGCGTGAATACCCTTGCAGATCACTTCGAGATTTTCATTGCGGTAGAAAACCCCCTTCAACTGAGAGCAGGAAAGGGCTTCCAGCGCGTGATCCATATCGCGAATGTTGAAGGCTGCCAATGGCATGCGGGAAAGCGACTCGGAAAGCTTTTCCTGCCAGTCGGGAATGGCATCGACGCTGATATGGTCGGCATCGATAAGCAGTAGCTGCCTGCTGACATTGGAGCTTGGTAGTGAAGCGCCGGGTGCATACAGATTGACCGTATAGCCGGTCTGCTTTGTTAGATACTCTGCAAACAACTGAGATTGAGGGCTTTTTTCGGTGACGATGTACACCACGCCCGGGGTTTTGTCCTGCGTCATCGCGAAACCCTCCAACTGGAAATAAAGTGTGAGATGATAATGAGCAGATTGTTACCCAAAAGACTACTTTAGTAAAGTTATGTTACTAATAATGTTTCAAAAACAATCGGCCTATGCTTATTCTTTTTTTGAATATATGTTAAAAAATCAGAACGACAGCCTGTTTGCGAGCACACGCCCTCAAGCGTCCACGGTGGAGTGATTTCTTTAGCTGTAACGCCGTTGAGCGTAAACTGACGGCCTACTACCTAGAGGTTCATACCATGTCTGCCTTCGATACGCTTGTGCTGGCCAGTGGCAATGCTGGCAAGTTGAAAGAGTTCAAACAGCTTCTGGCGCCTTTGATGCTCGATGTTCGTCTGCAGTCGGAATTTGGCGTACATGATGTGGAGGAAACCGGACTCACCTTCGTGGAGAACGCCTTGCTGAAAGCGCGCGAGGCCAGCCGGGTGAGCGGGCTGCCAGCGCTTGCAGACGATTCGGGGCTTGAAGTGGATGCGCTTCATGGTGCCCCGGGCATCTACTCGGCGCGCTTTGCCGGCGAGCCCAAAAGCGACGCCCGCAACAACGAAAAGCTCTTGAACGCACTTGCCGATTGCGCCGAGGGCCAGCGTACCGGACGCTACTGGTGCGTTCTGGTATATCTTCGCCATGCCGAGGACCCGGTGCCGATCATCGTTCAACGCAGCTGGGACGGCGAAATCCTGGCCCACCCCCGGGGTGAGAACGGCTTTGGCTATGACCCGCTTTTCTGGCTGCCCGAACAGGGCATGAGCGTGGCCGAGCTACCCGCTGAAACCAAGAACCGGCTTAGCCACCGGGGGCGCGCGCTGCAGGGGCTTGTCGAGTTCTTGAAGGTGGCGCATGGGTAGTACCCCGCCGCTATCGCTTTATATCCACACCCCCTGGTGCGTGCGAAAATGTCCTTACTGTGACTTCAACTCCCACGAGCCGACGTCCAGGGCGCTACCCGAAGACGCCTACCTTGAAGCTCTCTTGAGCGATCTGGACGGCGATCTGGCTCTGGCCGACGGCCGCGAACTCAAGACCATCTTTATCGGTGGCGGCACGCCGAGTCTGCTCTCGCCGGCGTTCTACCAGCGTCTGTTGAGTGAAGTTCGCGCGCGCCTCCCCTTTGCGCCGACCATCGAGATCACTCTGGAGGCCAACCCGGGCACCACCGAGCAGGCGCGCTTTGTGGGTTACCGGGAAGCGGGTATCAACCGTCTTTCGATCGGCACCCAGAGCTTTCAGAGCGCTCAGCTTGAAGCGCTGGGGCGTATCCACAGCGCTGGCGAGGCGATCGATGCGGTAGGGCAGGCGCGCACCGCAGGCTTTGACAATATCAACATCGACCTGATGCATGGCCTGCCGGGGCAGACGCCCACGCTTGCCCTGGCCGATATCGACCAGGCCCTGGCACTACGGCCTGATCACCTCTCGTGGTATCAGTTGACGCTTGAACCCAATACGGCATTTCATTCAAGACCACCGGTTCTGCCCCAGGAGGAAGCTCTTTGGGATATTCAGGAACGAGGGCATGACCGCCTGGTCGAGGCCGGTTTCCAGCGCTACGAGATTTCCGCCTACGCTGCGCCGGGCAAGCAGAGCCGGCACAACCTCAACTATTGGGAGTTCGGTGACTATCTCGGCATCGGGGCGGGCGCGCATGGCAAGCTCTCCCGTATAGGTGAAGACGGCCGGTGGACCATCGAGCGGCGCTGGAAAACCCGCCAGCCCGAGGCTTACCTTCGCCGCCGATCTGATCCGCGCGGCTTTATCGCGGGCAAGGCGGCTATCGAGGCCTCGGAACTCCCCCTCGAGTTTGCCATGAATGCGCTGCGTCTGACGCAAGGGGTGGACATGGCGCTCTGGCCCGCCTATACCGGCCAACCCCGCGAGGTCTTGCTTGCCCAGTTACAAAATGCCCATAAAAAAGGACTTTTGATGGAAATGCCCGAAAAACTGCGTGCATCGCCTCATGGTCTATTATTCTTGAACGAGCTGCTGGAGATGATCAGTGACGATTGATCCCACGGCTTGGTTAATCAAATAAGCTTTTAAAGGAGTGAGTGATGCGTATTTCTCGACTGCTGACCCCGGTAGCCGCTGCCCTGTTGGTTGCCGGTTGTGCCACGTCAGATCCTTACGGTGGCCAGACGCAGCGCTCCAGTACCGGCATAGGTACAGGCATTGGTGCTGCCGTCGGTGCGGCGGCCGGTGCGCTTTCCGGCGATGGTGCCACCAGCCGCCGCGACCGTGCCCTGATCGGCGCCGCCGTGGGTGCCGCTGCAGGTGCGGGCGTGGGTGCCTACATGGATCGCCAGGAGAATCAGCTGCGTGAAAGCCTGCAGGGCTCGCGTATCGAGATCGACCGTCGTGGCGACGATATCGTGCTCAACATGCCCAGCAGCGTTACCTTCGGCTTCGACTCCTCCGAGCTGACAGGCCAGGCACGCAGCGCGCTCAACGAAGTGGCGAATGTACTCACTCAGTACACCGACACCCGCGTCAACATTGCCGGTCACACCGATGCCACCGGGGCCGCCGACTACAACCAGCGTCTTTCCGAGCGCCGCGCGCAGTCCGTCGGCAACTACCTGGGTCAGAACGGTGTTTCCTCCTCGCGTCTCAACACCCGCGGCTATGGCGCCAACCAGCCGATCGCCAGCAACGATAACGACCAGGGCCGTGCGCAGAACCGTCGCGTTGAAATTACCCTGACCCCGACAGGGGATGGCAGCCAGGGCCAGCAAGGCCAGGGTCAAGTGCGCGGCCAGGGCAACTATTAAGCCCTGGCCTCCCTGCGTTGGATAACGCGTCGAGACAGCGTCCCATCGCACAGGATTTCACGTTTCAACGACAATAGTTCAGGCCCGCTATCGACCATAGCGGGCTTTTTTATACCCCATAGCAGAATCGCCATGCTCTCTTATCAGCACGCCTATCATGCCGGCAATTTCGCCGACGTTCACAAGCATCTTACCCTTTACGCGGTAAGCGATCATTTATTACGTAAAAAAAGCTCTATTACATATATAGACACGCATGCCGGTCGGGGGGGTTATCCACTGACTACTCAGGAGGCCCTGAGGCTTCAGGAGCATCGTGAGGGAATCTGCCCTCTCTGGCGCCACCGGGAGACAATCGGTGATCCACTCCTGGCCGACTGGCTTGCCCATATCGGTGCCGTTCAGCCGGATAACGCGACGCTGAGCCACTACCCTGGCTCGCCCTGGTGGCTTGCCCGCGCACTTCGGCCCGGCGATGCGCTGCGCCTTTGCGAACTGCATCCCGGCGAACACGCTGAACTCGATGGTCAGACCCTGCCCCTCGAGGCGCTGCGCATTCATGGCGATGGTCTGGCGGAGCTCAAGGCCCGGGTGCCGGTAAAAACCCCACGGCTTTGCGTTTTGATCGACCCAAGCTACGAGCGCAAGGCGGAGTACCAGGAGGTGGCGGATACCGTTCGCTACGCGCTTGAGAAAGCCCGCCACGGCGTCGTGTTGATCTGGTATCCACTGCTGCCGGCCGGGCACCATCACGTGTTATTGAGGGCGCTGAAGACCAGCGGCATACGCAAGATATGGCGCAGCGAACTTCAACTGCACGCGCCCACCGATCAAACCCACGGCATGTACGCAAGCGGCATGCTGGTGATCAACCCGCCCTGGGGGCTGGATGAACGTCTAAAGGCTGCCATGGCCGAGATCACCCCCAGGCTGGGCGAGCAAAGTCGCTATCAAGCGCAGTGGTGGGTCGAGGAGTAGCTTTTCATGATGAGGCGGGAAGTACCTCCAGGGTCGATTTGACCCGCTCCAGTACCACGATGGTTCGAAACCATTTGACGTTGGGGTTCTGGTGGAACAGCGTGTCGCAGAGTGCTTGAAACCGGCTCATGCTGGGCACCAGCAACACCAGCATGAAGTCCGCTTCGCCGGTGACGTAGTAGCACTGTTGGATTTCAGGCCCGGAAAAGCGGGCTTTCAGCAGTGCCAGATCACCTGCGTGAGTCTTGTCCGCCTGCACTTCCACGAGAATCGTGATCACCTGGCCCAGTTTATCCGGGTCCAGGATGGCCACGTTGGCTTGAATGTAGCCCTCTTTTTTAAGCCGCTGTATGCGCCACTGTACGGACGCCGTGGAAAGGTGGACCGCCTCGGCCAGTTCGCGAAGCGGCGTCTGGCTCTCTTTCTGCAAACGCTCGAGAAGGGCGAGATCGTGGTTATCCAGCGCCATCCTGGTCTCCGGGTGAGAAATTTTATCGTCTAATGCGGCAAATTCGAGCGCCTTTATCGCACACTCTGCAATAAAGTATCGCTGAATTTTCCAAACCGCAGAAGTGACTTATGCACACCCGCTCGAGTACCGCACTGGGCGTCACCTTCAACGTGATCGCCTCCGCTCTCTTCGCCTTGATGTTTGCCTACACACCGCTTCTGGCAGCGCTTGACGGCGAAGAGATCTATGGATGGCGAATCCTGCTCACCTTTCCCTGTCTGACGCTGTTCATCCTCTGGCGGGGCTACGGGGCGCAAGTAGCGGTCATCTATCGGCGCCTGCTGGCCGAGCGCTACTTCTGGGCCACGCGGCTGGTGTCTGCCTTTCTGATCGGGGTCCAGCTGTGGCTGTTCATGTGGGCGCCCAACAACCGCCAGGGGCTTGCCGTGTCGCTTGGGTATTTCATGATGCCGATCACCATGGTGGTCATCGGTCGTCTGGCCTTCAAGGACCGCATGTCGCGCTTTCAGAAAATGGCCTGCGTGCTGGCCCTGCTGGGTGTTTCAAGCCAGCTGCTCCTCTCCCGGGCGTTTGCCTGGCCGACCCTGACGGTATGTCTGGGTTACCCGGTCTATTTCTGGCTGCGCCGGGTTACCGATACCAACAACATCGCCGGGCTCTGGTTCGATATGCTGCTTAGTCTGCCTGTCTGCGCTTACTTCATCTTCCAGGGCGGCTACGTGATCGGCGAGCAGGCCCAGGGGCTGCACATCGCGGGGTTGATAGTCGGTCTGGGACTTTTAAGCACACTTGTACTGGTGTTTCAGGCGTTGTCGGCACCGCTTCTCAACCTGAGCCTGTTTGGCTTGCTGGTCTATGTAGAGCCCGTACTTTTGCTGCTGGTGGCGCTTGGTCTGGGCGAGGCGGTCGCCCCGGCGGAGTGGCCGACGTATATCGCCATCGGGCTGGCCGTCGCGGTGCTCTTGCTGGAAGGACTCTACCGGTTGAACGCACGTCGTCGTCTGCCACCGCGGCCCCCCCGGTGCAGCCTTCATTAAATATATTCACGTTGACATAAAAAAAGATCACTTTTATGCACCTTGGGTTTGAGTGAGGATGCACCTCTCTTGATTCATTGATGGCAAAGTTGCCGTGGAGATATTGGATGAACGTTCCGCTTGCCCCTTTTCGCGCCGACGTGGTCGGTAGCCTCTTGCGCCCCACCACGATCAAGGACGCTCGCCTGGCGCATCAGAAAGGCCAACTGGATGCACGCGAGCTACGCCAGATAGAGGACGAGGCTATCCAGGCAGCGGTACAGCAGCAGTGTCAGTGCGGTTTGCACGTGGTGACCGACGGCGAGTTTCGTCGCGCCTGGTGGCATTTCGATTTCTTTGAAGGGCTCGAGGGTGTCGAAGGCTACGATGCAAAGCAGGGCATCCAGTTCACCGGCGTCCAGACCAAATCGCGCAACGTGAAGGTGACCGGCAAGCTCGGCTTTGGCGAGCATCCGATGCTTGAGGATTTCAAGTATCTGGCCAGCATCGCCCAGGGCGCGGCGGCGAAGATGACCATCCCCAGCCCCAGTGTGCTGCATTTTCGTGGCGGGCGCGACGTGGTGAGCAAGGACGTCTATCCAAATATCGATGACTTCTTCGATGACCTGGCCAAGGTCTACCGCCAGGCGATCAAGGCATTCTACGACGCCGGCTGTCGCTATCTGCAGCTCGACGATACCGTATGGGCCTATCTCTGCTCGGACGCGCAGCGTGCTCTGGTCGTGGAACGCGGCGAGGACCCGGACCATCTCGCACAGGTCTATGCGCGGGTGATCAATCAGGCGCTTGAAGGCAAACCCGATGATCTGGTGGTGGGCATGCATGTCTGTCGGGGCAACTTTCGCTCGACCTGGATCTCCGAAGGTGGCTACGAGCCGGTGGCCGAGCTTCTTTTCGGCTCGGTCAATATCGATGCCTTCTTTCTGGAGTACGACTCCGACCGCGCCGGCGACTTCAAGCCGCTGCGCTTTATCAAGCCGGGCCATCAGAAGGCCGTATTGGGGCTGGTTACCACCAAGACCGGCGAGCTTGAAGACCCTGAAGAGATCAAGGCGCGCATTTTCGAGGCAGCCCGCCATATGCCGCTGGAACAGATCTGCCTGAGCACCCAGTGTGGCTTTGCCTCTACTGAAGAGGGCAATTCGCTGACGCCGGCGCAGCAGCAGGCCAAGCTCGAGCTGGTGGTTCAAGTCGCCCGCGACGTCTGGGGCGAATAGCTTTCCAACCCCGCCCACTGCGCTCGCGGTGGGCCTTTTATCCTGAGGACTTGCCATGAGCCAGAGCCTGCGCGCACGGCTTGATAGCCACCCCATGTCACCTTACCAGTGGGCGGTGATCGGCCTTTGCCTTTTGTTGAACGCGGTGGACGGGCTGGATGTGATGGCCATGGCGTTTACCGCCACTGAGGTCGCCCAGGATTGGGGGCTAAGCGGTACGGAGCTGGGGCTTTTGCTGAGCGCAGGAATAGTGGGCATGGCGCTGGGCTCGATATTCGTCGCTCCCCTGGCTGATCGCTTCGGGCGCCGGCCGCTGTTGCTGGCAAGCCTTCTGGTCAGCGGTTTGGGCATGGTGTTTTCCTACCAGGCGCCGGGGCCGATAAGCCTGGGTCTATTGCGGCTGATGACCGGCGTGGGGGTCGGCGTGGTGCTGGTCGGGGCTAACGTGTTGACCAGCGAAAACGCCAACCAGCGCTGGCGAGGACTCGCGATCGGGCTGCAGTCGGTAGGATTTGCCCTGGGGGCGACCCTGGGCGGGCTGCTCGCCACTCAGCTCAATGACACCGTGGGCTGGCGCTATGTCTTTCTCTACGGCGGGGTGATCACTCTGATTGCCGGCGCGCTCTGTACGTGGGCCTTGCCGGAATCGCTGGATTTTCTACTCTACAAGCGCCCGCACCGGGCACTTGCACGGGTCAATCGGCTCCTGTCCCGCATGCGTCAGGCACCGCTTGGATCCCTGCCCGAGGTGTCGGCGCCCAGCGTTACGAACAAGGGCTACAGGGCGCTTTTTACAGGCGGGCAGTGGCGCACCACGCTTTTGCTGGCACTGGCGTTTTTCCTGGTGATGTTCAGCTTCTACTTCGTGATGAGCTGGACCCCCAAGCTGTTGGCCCAGAGCGGACTCTCCGCCCGTCACGGTATTGCCGGCGGCATGCTCTTGACGATCGGCGGTATGGTCGGGGCGCTGTTGATGGGGCTGGGCGCCAGTCGTTATGACGGCTACCGGCTACTGCAGGGCTTTTTGTTGATCACGGTTGCATTGATGGTGCTGATGGTGCCCGCCACCGCCGTGTTCGGCCTGGCACTGACGGTGGGCTTTGGTATCGGCATGCTCTTGAATGGCGCGGTAGCCAGTCTTTACACCATCGCCCCACAACGCTACTCCGCCGATACCCGCACCCGCGGCGTGGGGTTTGTGCTGGGCGTGGGAAGGTTTGGGGCGATGGCCTCGCCGGTCGTTGCGGGGCTGCTGCTGGATGCCCAGTGGACGCCGCAAAGTCTTTACTGGCTTTACGGGGCAAGCCTTATGCTGGCGGTTCTAGTCGTAAGTGGGCTAAACGGCGTGAGCCAGCCGTATCCGCCCCGCAGCGCCTACGCATGAATCCTGCATTCATCCAGAGGTGAGACCCTCCATTTTCCGATCTTTCAACCGAACCCCGCCAGCGCACTGACGGGGTTTTTCATGTTCAGGCGGGGTTGGCAGACAGCGAGCAGTCGTGCCGCAAAAACTTTACCTACCTTACGGTAGGTAGTATATTGCGACGCTCTTACTCAGCTCGTTCAAAAGGCCCATACTCATGGCACGCTCAAAGGCTACCCAGCGCATCGTCTCGGCGGCGGTGGCGCACTTCGCCGAGGCTAACTATGACGGCGCTTCACTGTCTGCCATCGCCGAGGCGGTCGGCATTCGCAAGGCATCGCTTTATGCTCATTTTGCCTCGAAGGAGGCACTTTTCATGGCCGCGTTCGAGGAGGCGCTCGACGCAGAGCGCACCTTCGCCGGCGAGTGCTTCGAAAGCGAATGCGCCCAGGTGCTTCCCGGGTCGCGCTACTGCCAGGCACTGGTGCAGCGCTTTGGCGAGACCGCTCATCTGCGCTTTTTCCTGCGCGTAAGCTACATGCCGCCGCTTGCGCTTGCCGAGCGGATCGACGTGCTCCACGAAGCCTACCTTGCGCAGTTGAAAGACGACTTTCTGAACCGGCTTTCGCGCTGGGGCGGGGCTAGGACCCCGCTATCGCCGGCGCAGACTGAGCGCTTCGCCCTGGCGTATTTGGGCATCGTGGACAGTCTGCAGGTCAAGCTGATCTACACCTCCGCCGAGCTTAGCGAGCGCCGCCTCGAGGCGCTGATGCACATTTTCGAAGACTCCCTGGTCCTTCGTCATTCGATGAGTGAAACGTCATGACTACCCCCACCAAACCGCACGTCCAGGCCATCGGCACCGGGCTTCTCATTTTGCTGGCCCTGATCACCGCGCTCGATGCCATGGCGATCGACATGTACCTGCCCGGCATGCCGGATATCGCCGAGGATCTCGGCGTTTCCGCCGGCCATATCCAGCAGACGCTGGCGATCTTCTTGATCGGCCTTGCAATGGGCCAGGCGATCTACGGGCCGCTGCTGGATCGTTTCGGGCGGCGCTGGCCACTTTTGATCGGACTGGGCGTTTTCATTGCCGGCTCTGTCTTGGCTGCGCTCGCTCACTCTTTTGAAACACTGCTGGCCGCGCGTTTTCTGCAGGCACTGGGCGCGGCGGCGGGGCTGGTGGCGCCACGGGCGATCATCGATGACGTCTATGAACTCAAGGAATCGGCGCAGAAGTTTTCCATTCTCATGCAGGTGATGATGGTGGCGCCGATCGTCGCCCCGGTGCTGGGCGGGCTCATTCTGCTCTACGCCGAGTGGCACCTGATCTTCTGGACCATGGCGGTACTTGGCGCACTTGCGCTTGTCTGGGGGATTACCAGCGTTCCGGACTCGCTGGCGGTGGAGCAGCGTGTGGCGCTGAGCGCCACGAGTATCGTCAAGGGCTACGCCCGGCTTTTCGTTCAGCCGGTGTTCATGCTCTACAGTATCGCAAGCGGTCTGGTGATGGGGGCGTTTTTCTCCTACATCAGCGGCTCGTCCTTCGTGTTCATGGAACATTTCGGGCTGAGCTCCACCCAGTACAGCCAGCTCTTTGCCGCCAACTCGGTGGGGCTGGTGCTGGGTGGTGCAGTCAGCAATGCCTTGATCAAGCGCGAGTGGTCGGCCTGGCGCGTGATGATGGTCGGTACGGCGATCTATACCTTGGCGGGCTTTGCGCTTTGGTGCGTTAACGCGCTGGGCGCACCGACGCTCATCATCTATAGCCTTATACTCGGGCTTGCGATTGCCTCGCTCGGCATGGTGTTCGGCAACGTGATGGCGTTGATCATGAACGCGGCGGACTCACCTGCCGGCGTCGCCTCGGCGCTGATGGGCGTGCTTCAGTACCTGCTCTCCGCCGTGGTCGGCTTTATGGTCAGCCTGACCACCGTCAGCCCTGCCCAGCTACCCGCCACCATCGCGGTCTGCGGGGCGCTGGCGCTCGTGTTGTGCTGGCTGGCGAGCCAAAAAGAGCAGAGCGGCGCGTGCACCCCCGGCGCCGTCGAATCGGCGTAGTCCCGGAAGTGGCCGGCCTAGCGTTTTATTGAGAACCTTGCGAGCAAAGTAAGCGCTTACCCACATAGCATCGAGGAGCGTTACTTGCCGATACAGAAACTGCCGAAAATCTCACCCAGCAGGTCGTCGGCGCTGAACTCGCCGGTGATCTCGCCAAGCGAGGCTTGAGCGTCGCGCAGGTCCTCGGCGAGCAGCTCGCCGGCGCCCATGCCCTCAAGCTGAGCGCGGCCATTGTCCAGCGCCGCCATGGCGCGGTCGAGCGCATCCAGGTGGCGGCGGCGCGCCGAGAAGCGCCCTTCGGTGGTGGCGGCAAAGCCCATCACATCTTTCAAGTGCGCTTTCAGATGTTCCACACCCGCGCCGGTCTTCGCCGACAGGCGCAGCGTCGGCGTGGCGGTGGATACGTCGAGCCCGGCAGGCTCAAGGCTCTCGTCGATCTTGTTGCGCACCAGGGTCAGCCGTGTCCGGTCCGGCAGGCGCTCGACGAACTCAGGCCAGATCGCCATCGGATCAACCGCCTCGGTGGTTGCGGCGTCCACCATCAAGAGCACGCGGTCGGCTTTCTCGATTTCCTCCCAGGCCCGCGCCACACCGATCTTCTCCACCGCGTCCGGGGTATCGCGAAGGCCCGCGGTATCAATGATGTGCAGCGGCATGCCGTCGATATGGATATGCTCGCGCAGCACGTCCCGGGTGGTGCCGGCGATGTCGGTGACGATCGCGGTCTCCTGTTCGGTCAGCGCATTCAAAAGGCTCGATTTACCCGCGTTGGGGCGACCGGCAATCACCACGCTCATGCCCTCGCGTAAAAGCGCCCCTTGACCGGCGGCGCGACGCACCTCCCCCAGTGCCTGCTGCACGCTCGCCAGGCGCGTGGCCACATGGCCGTCGGCGAGAAAGTCGATCTCCTCTTCGGGGAAGTCGATGGCGGCCTCGACATAGACGCGCAGCTCGATCAGGCGCTCGACCAGCTGGACCACCCGGCTCGAGAACTCACCCTGCAGCGAACGCACGGCGTTTTCCGCCGCCGAGCGTGACGTGGCATCGATCAGATCTGCGATGGCCTCCGCCTGGGCCAGGTCGAGCTTGTCGTTGAGAAAGGCGCGCTCGGAGAATTCTCCGGGGCGTGCCAGACGCGCGCCAAGCGCCACGCAGCGCTCGAGCAGCATATCCATGATGATCGGCCCCCCGTGGCCCTGTAGCTCCAGCACGTCTTCACCGGTAAAGGAGTTCGGGCCTTCGAACAAGAGCGCGATACCCTCGTCGAGGGTGTCGCTTGCGCCATGAAATACGCCGTAATGCGCGAAGCGCGGGGCGGGGCAACGTCCGAGAATGGCGTTGGCGATATCACGACAGGCGGGCCCTGAAACACGAATGATACCCACGCCACCGCGCCCGGGCGGGGTCGCAAGCGCGGTAATCGTATCCTGGGTGTACAGTCGTTGTGCCATGGCGCGCCTCATTGATGAATCGTTCTATTGTGAATTCGTCGTTTTCAAAACGCCAGACCCCCGCACAAGGGCGGGGGTCCGGGAGATAGGCAGAAGAGCGAATTACTTGGTTCGCATCCCTTTGCCCACGCTTGGGTCGTTCTCGATACGCCGCGTGATGAAGTACTGCTGCGCCACCGAGATGATGTTGTTGACCACCCAGTAGATGACCAAACCGGCCGGGAACCACAGGAAGAAGAAGGTGAAGATGATCGGCAGCATCTTCATGATCTTCGCCTGCATGGGGTCTGGTGGCGTCGGGTTGAGCATCTGCTGAACGAACATCGACACGCCCATCAGAATCGGCAGGATGAAGTAGGGATCCTTCACCGAGAGATCCTGAATCCAGAAGATGAACGGCGCGTGGCGCAGCTCCACGGATTCCAGGAGCATCCAGTAAAGCGCGATGAACACCGGCATCTGTACCAGAATCGGCAGACAGCCGCCGAGCGGGTTGATCTTCTCTTTCTGGTAGAACTTCATCATCTCTTGAGACATCTTCTGGCGATCATCGCCATACATCTCCTTGAGACGCTGCATCTCCGGGCCCAGCTTGCGCATGCGCGCCATCGACTTGTAGGCCTTGGCGGAGAGCGGGAAGAGCACCGCCTTCACCAGGACGGTCAGCAAGACGATGGACCAGCCCCAGTTGCCGACCAGGTCATGAATCTTGTCGAGCAGCCAGAAAAGCGGGTTGGCGATGAACCAGAGCCAGCCGTAATCCACGGTCAAACGCAGGTTCGGGGCGACCTGTTCCAGGTAATCCTGAACCTTGGGACCCATGTAGAGCGTGGCGCTCAATGTGGCATCGCCTTCGGCGGCGATCGTGCTGGTGGGGCCTGCAAAGGCGACCACGTTACGATCACGGGCGTCGGTGGTGACGTAGTAGAGGTTTTGCTGATTCTGCGAAGGCGCCCAGGCCGAGACGAAGTAATGCTGAATCACCGCGATCCAGCCGCCCTGGGCTTCGCGGTTTTCAAAGCGACGGTTCTGGATATCGGCGAAGTCGATCTTTTCGTAGCGGGTATCCGGAGTGGAAAATGCCGCCCCGATATAGGAATTCATTCCCAGCGTCACACCGCTTGACGGATCGGGGCTGTTATCCCGGGCAAGCTGGCCGATAAAGCGGGCGCTTACCGGGTTGTCCGTGGTGTTGGCCACGAAGTAACTCACATCGACCGCATAGTCGCCGCGCTGAAAGGTCAAGCGCTTGGTAACGTCGACACCGTTGACGTCGGCGGTCAGGTCGATATTGAGCGTCTGCTCGTCGTTACCCAGGCGATACTCGCTGCGCTCGGGAGTAAAGGCAATACGACTTGCCTGGCCATCCAGCTGGATACCCGAGCGCGCCACATAGCTACGCGTGGCGTTGTCCGAAAGCAGCACGTAGTTGCGTTCCGAGTCCAGGGTCATCTTGTGCTGGGGGAGGGCGGCAAAGACGATATCGCCGCCATAGGGGTCGATACGCACATCCAGCACATCGGTGGTGACGGCGATGAATTCGCGAGTGGAGGACTCGCCACCCGTATCGGCGGGCATCGCCTCATTGGCGCTGCCCTGGGGTGCGGAGGTACTGGGTACGGCCAGGTCATCGTTGCCTGCTTCGGTGGCGGGCCCGGCGTTTTCACGCTGGGTTATCTCAGGCGTCGAATCGAAGCTGGTCTGCCCGTAGTCCTGATTCCACTGAATAACCAGAAGGTAAGCCAGTACAGCCAGTGGAATCAGCAATAAAAGTCGTTTTACGTCCATGAGGGTTCTGCCCAATGGGTGGTGAACATGCTAATGGCGCAGTGTCATTTACTCGACCCAAGACACACGAAAGCCTGCCATGAGGCAGGCCGGGGCCGAGCGGCGAGGTGTGTGATCAAGCACCCTGCGTAACGTTAGCAAGCGGAGGAGGCGGCGCTGCCAAAGCTTCACGCTGAAGTCGTTTCCACATGCCGTGTAGCTGGCGAGCGAGCGTGTCATTATCGATATCCTGCACACCACGCTTTGCCAGGATCACTATATCCACAGAGGGTAAGCGGTGCTGGCGAAGCCGAATGGATTCTCTGACGAGACGCTTGAAGCGGTTACGATCAACGGCAAGCTTTACATTCTTTTTACTGACCACCAGTCCGACGCGAGGATGTCCTCGAGTACTGAAGCGCGCAAGCGCCATCATACCTTTACCGTGGACTTTCAGGTCTGCCTGCTCGAATACGTGGCTAAAATCCCCGGCGCTCAATAAGCGTAAGCCCCGGGGAAAGCCTTGCTGCGGCACACGCAATCTGAAATCAGGCGCTCAGACGCTTGCGGCCTTTGGCGCGACGGCGTGTGATGACAGCACGGCCATTCTTGGTTGCCATACGAGCACGGAAGCCATGCGCGCGCTTGCGCTTGAGAACGCTGGGTTGAAAAGTGCGTTTCATAACTCGTTATTCCCACGTGGTTTAGGACGAAAGTGAATTCCAAACGACCCGGTCCAGTGAGGAACTAGCCGGGGAGATTCAATTCAAGACCGGAAATTGTAGAGACTTCGGAGCCTCGGTGCAATTTTTCTGCGCATAAAAAGCGCTAAATATCCGCTAACGGTCCTTAACGTGCCTTCAATCAGGTTCTTTCAGACAACTACTATTACTAATGAAGTTATTTAAAACCTGTTGTTATTAATAGTGGGGATACTATTTGTGGATAAGTGGTTTTTAGTATTTATAAACAAGTTGTTAAAGAGATAAAAAATATGTGCATAAGCGGTAGAAAAGCCGCTGGAAAAGTGTGGGATAGGTGTGGGCAACTGGCTTGGAAAACGCGTGTGGATGAAAAGTCCTCAGGCAGCTACCGGTTTTTCCCTAGGGCTCAAATCAAGTTGTCCACAGGGGTGAATGAGCCCTTAACACGTGTGGATAACCGCTTCTTTGAGCGCTACAATAGTCGGCCGTTTTCAACTGATGGTGAGATGA